>JAHOYX010000221.1 GCA_019038705.1 Spirochaetales bacterium | reverse complement strand
CTCGTGTACATATGGGAGATGACCCGCGCCACGCTGAACCCTCCGTGCCGCAGGATCACGCCCGGCAGCCACGGACCAACGAAGAGATAGGCTATGAACACGGCCGCGAAGATCAGCATGAACATGCCGATGGCGCGCCGCCCGGCCTCAACCAGGACGACCATGAAGATGATGCCCATGATTATCTCTTGAGTGCTGACCCGGCCACGGGCTTCGGCGATTGCACGGATATTGAACACCAGGAACAGTGTGCTGACCACGGCAAGAACGGCGAAAACAATGTCGAACACACTGGGTCTATTTCGCCCCATGTCTTTCTTGAATGCCGGAAACAGCATGAAGGTGAACACCAGAATGAAGGCAAGGTGAATCGGGCGCTGCATCATGGCCGGAAGGGTGCGATATCCACCGGTGTAGAAGTGAAAGACTCCGGAGACAATGGCCAGTGCCGTGAATATCCAGAACCACGTGTCGTGAAGGTGGTAGGTCTTCTGGGTGCCTGACCCGCCCATTGATTCGAGCTTGGAGAGATCGATGATGTCCTGCTCCGCAATGGACTTCCTCGGGCCGGGCCCCTGCGTCGGGGAAGTTCGTTCCTTCCGAGGTGATTTGTCCTTGCCTTTCTGGATCATGGTGGTGTCCCTGTTGTTCGGTTTGAGTTAGCGGTCTTGGTCGGGCCCGGCGAAATCGCACGGCGCGCCTCTACCGAGCAACCGCTCATCGGAATTTGGCGTGCAGGCGCCGGAAGGCGCCTGCACGCGGGAGAATAAGCCGCGGTTCGGTCAAACCACGGCAAACCGTTTCTGCTTACCTAGTTGCCGAGGACGCCAACTTCCTTGTAGAACCGTTCCGCTCCCGGATGAAGCGGCATCGACTGGCCGTTCTGTGAGGCTTCGAGGCTCATGCCCTGAGCAACGATGCCGGCGACGGCGACCAGCGCCTTCTGGTTCTCATAGATCGCCTTGGTCAGTTCGTAGACCAGGTCTTCGTCAAGGTCTGCACGAGCAAGAAAGACTATGGGAGCGGCGTGCGTCCTGACGTCATTTGGCTGATTCCGATACGTGTTAGCCGGAAGGGTGAACTCGAAGTTGATGTCCCACGGTCCGGTGGTGAAGTGTTCAATGACCTCCGGATCCACGCTCCGCGCCTCGGCCCATCCGGTTTCCAGGATCTCCATGTGACTCGCAGAACCCGCCGCATCAGGCCACAGGACCACGTCAATCTGCCGATTCCTGACCTGATCGATGGCCGCGCCGTGTACCGTGTGTTCCTGGATGACGTCGCTGGGATCTATACCGAGCACCTCCATCGTCTCCAGGAAGTAGAGCTCACCGAGACTCCCGATAGCTCCCTTCGAGACCCGCATGCCGACAATGTCCCTGATGGTCTTGATCTCATCCGCCGCCCATTCCATGACGATAAACATCTGTGGGTTCGGATACATGTAGGTTATGAAGTTGAGGACTTCATATCGACCAGGCTCCGCGTCCGCGAACCTCCCTTGATTGTTATACGCGTCACGGGCGACATCTCCACCCATGAACGCGATCTCAACCTCACCGTCGGCCATCAGCTCGGCGTTGTGAGGAGATCCATCGGTCGACTGCGTCGAAGCGACGACACCCTCGACCTCGTCATTCCAGACCGAAGCAATACCTGCACCAAGGCGATAGTAATTCCCTCCGGTGCCTCCGGTCGCGATTCTCACGAAGTCCGTCTCAGACACATCGGCACCGAACACCGCCGGGATCATCACAACCATGAACACTGCGGCAACACAAAGCGTAACTACGCGTTTCATAACACGCACCTCCATATAATAGTGTTTCTCGACCCTCCACTCGTGCAGGCCATCAGACCTGAACCAAGCTTCCGTGGCCGTTCCACTGATATATCAGCAGCCTACCATCGTTCCGTGCACCTGTCAACAGTGTTCTGTGTGCCGTCGACACACCGCTATGGAGGGGCGGTTGGCTTCCGTGTCATTTGGGGCGCCATGAGTGACGGCGGCAATCGGGCCCGCGACAGGTCACGATTCGCCGGTATTTCGGCGCCGATTCGCCACAAATTGACCCGTTTGCGGTACTCCGGCCTGAAGGAGATGCATATGCACTGGTGGAGGCCGGCGCAGTACCCGGCCGGCGTGGATGCCGTCTCCATTCACACCTGCACGGCATCAATATTGACACAACAGGGCAGTCCAGCGTACATTGCCTCAGAAGTTGATATATCAGGGATCGATTATCGGCAGGGAGAGACATGCGGGGGTACGGGGGATTGACACCTGCATGGTGAGGACTATGTTTCTACCATGAGTACGACGAGCAAGGAATCGATTTTGACCCTGCAGCGCGACGGCGGGCCGGAGAATCTCAGCCTCAGCGACCAGATCTATGAGCATCTCTCGGAACAGATCATTCGGGGAAACATTCGGTACGGTGATCGCCTGAGCACAAAAACCATGGCGGCGGAGCTCAACGTGAGCCCCATGCCGGTGCGCGACGCTCTCAAGCGTCTCGAGATGGAGAAGCTGGTCATCATAAAACCAAGGGCCACCTGTTACGTGCGCGTGCCGACCAAGAGAATGACGCTGGAAGCTGCGGAGGCCCGGCGCCTGCTTGAGGTATTCGCCGTACGGAAGGTCCATTCCCGCGTCACGGCCCGGGAACTCTCGAACCTGGAGAGTATTCTCGATGAGATGGGCAGGCTTGTGCGCCGCACCGTGGGCCTGCGCACCGCGGCGGTCATCGAAGAATATATCGAGCTGGACCGCCGGTTTCACACGGAGATCTGCGCACTTGCCAGGAATGATTACGTCAATCGTTTCTACCGCGAAACGAGCATGCACCTGAGCATGAGCTTCCGCTACGGTGTCGGCGTATGCCACGGAATTGAGGCCACCTATCGTGATCATCAGGAGATCTGTCGGCACCTGTCCGAAAACTCGGAGAAGGCGGTTGGCGTCCTCGAAGCACACCTGCTGCAGAGCAACCAGAATATCCTGAACGAGCCGACCTTTCAGATGCTTGAGGACTAGACCTTCGGCGATGGCGTATTCGCCGATGACGGGTATAATGCCAGGGCACTCCTGGCCGGGCCACTCCTGACCTGGCTACCTGAGAACCCCAATTGCGGTGATCCGCGGAAAGGCGAGTAGACCAATGAACAGAGTTGTTGTATTTGCGACCTCCTTCCTTGACAAGCCGATTGCACTGCGCGAATCCGGACCATCGGGCGCCGACATTCTTGCGCGGCTGGCAGAAGAAGCTGACGTTACCGTGGAGTACCGCTGCGATCGTGACCCTGCACAGCCGGTCACGGCTGCTGAACTGGATGGTGTGACGGCGGTCATTGCGGATCTTGAGCAGTACGACGCCGATCTTCTTCAGACGCTTGGTCCACGTGGCGGAGGCTCGGTGCGCCTCATCACGCGCTACGGCGTGGGCTACGACGCGGTGGACATTCCAGCGGCAACCGAGGCGGGCATCATCGTTGCAAACACGCCGGGCGCCAACAGTCGCCCAACCGCCGAGTGGGCGGTTGCGACCATCATGGCGGTTGCCGGACGGCGATCGATCCATCATGCACGGGCATCTCAGGGCCTGCGAAAGATCGGCCCATCCCGGATCGACATCAGCGGGAAGACGCTCGGTGTTGTCGGCACGGGAGCGATTGGTCGGATTGTCGTGGACCTCCTGGCGGGGTTCAATGTTTCGGTGCTTGCCTGTGATCTGTACCCGAACGCCGAGTGGGCGGACCAGAGCGGGGCGCGCTACGTTGAGCTGGATGAGCTCCTCGCCGGGAGCGACATCGTCACTCTCCACGCGGCGAGCAATGCCCAGATAATTGGCCCGCGCGAACTCGCGCTGATGCGGCCGAGCGCTCTCCTGGTCAACTGCGCACGGGGAGTCCTGGTGGATAATGCGGCCGCGTGGCACGCAGTCAAAGAGGGCCGCCTCTGGGGCTACGGACTGGATGAGGTCTGGCCCCACCCTGAGCTGTCGCTGGATGACCTCAACATGATGACAAGTCCCCACGTGGGCTCGGACACCGAGATTGGGAAGGCAAACATGCAACGGATGAGCGCAGAGGCGATCGCGGCGTTCATCAGGTCAGGACAACCACCGCACGTTATCAATCCTGAGGCGCTGACAACGAGTTGACGGCCGGGTTCGCACGTGCCGGTGACCGTCAAGTGAACGCCCGCACAAGAACTACCGTCTTGCATGTCAGGAAATACTCTCTCCACCTCATGCTTTTTCCTCTGAATTGATCCAGATTATAGGCAGGAATGACAACCTCAGAACGCAAACTCGCAGAGATGGGAGTCAACCCGGGAACTCAACAACCACTTGCAGGGCAGATCGCCCGAGGTTTCGACCACAGACCGTGAGTAACCTATCCAACCTCCATCTGAGACTGAATCTGGAAAGCCTGAACTCAACGACAGAGGAGATATATCTGAATCTGGGGAGAAGCTTCCCGGAGCTATTCAAGGAACTGGATCTGGGATTCCAGGAGTCCGCCAAACTGGTCTCCCGCGTTGCGGGTGACTCCGAGGCATCAGAGACCGGTGATGGTCGTGTTGTGGTGGCAGATGCAGTTGCCGAAGCGAAAGAAGTGGTCGGCGAGGTGTCGCTCTTCTTCTCCTCGCAGGAAGAGCGAGACAAGCTGTTTCTCGAGTCTGTCGGCAGGGGGACGGACAGCTTGACATCACTCCAGGGGCGGATAGCCGGCATCCGGGACGACTCGGTCGACATGCAGATGATTTCCCTGAATGCGATGATCGCCGCGCGGGAGGCGGGGAAGGAGGGGCTCGGGTTCGCCGCCATAGCCGAAGAGCTCGGCTCCATTTCTACTCGCGCGGCAGCTCACACAAAGGAAGTGAGCAGTCGGGGAGAGAAGGCTCTGGGGGTCCTCCACGCGCTCCAGGAGAAGCTGGTCAGGATCCGGCGTTTTGAGGAGACCTTCTACGGGGAATTCCAGAGAAAGCTGGACTCCGGTTTTCAGGCCTGTAACAGTGGTCTGAACAGAATGACGGATCTGTTGGAGGGCATCATTGATGAGGCAAAGCGCATCAAGAAACCCCTGTACAGAATCATGGAAGAGGTGCAGTTGCAGGACATTATCAAACAGTCCGTGATGCATGTAATAGTCTCCCTGAAAGAAATCGATATTGACTTCGAGACAGACTCCTGCGACCGCTACCTGGATGAGATGTCGTTCATTGAGGAAATTTCCGATCTCTGCGTTGATGTGCTTGATGACATTGACGCGAAGATCGCCGGCAGCCTTGCCGTATTCAAAGAGAATCTCGCCGATCTACGTCACGTCATGCGCAACGTTGAGGAAGAAAGGGCGACGTTCCTCCGTCTTGTCGTGGATGACGGCATCACTGAACAGAGCCAGGATTCCCTGGATCAGTTGTTCTCCCACTCGGCAATGGTGCTGCAGGAGCTCGTGGACGATATACAACGGTGTACCGAGGACAAGAGAACGATCAAGGAAGACGGGACTCTGCTGATCGAGGAGCTAACGGCGCTTGAGTTGACCATCCAGGAATCGCTCGAAGTTGTTAAGCACTTCTTCTACGTCAAAGTCCTCTCAGGAGTCGAGATTGCCACGCAGACAGCTCTATCGGGCCATGGCAGGACCATTCAGCAAATGGCTCGTCTCACCGGCCGCATGGATGAGGATATGAGAGAGTCTCTTGACATGCTGAACGTGGCAACAAGGCAAACAATCAGAACTCTGAACACATCTTCCGGGGAAATCGCTCACGAGACTGCCGTGGTTGAGCATATGACGGATCGAATACGGGAGAGCCACGAGCGCCTCACCTTCTCCAAGAACTCACTGTTTGAGCTTCTTCAATCTTTCTCTGTCTACTCCGACCGGTTCGCGATCCTGCTCAATGATACGGAAAGTGACCTGGGGCGACTCTCAGGCACAAGCCAGTCAATAGCAACCATCAAAGAGCGATTCAGGCAGTTGCAGATGCAGGCGCGGGCGAAGAAAGAGAAGAGACTCAGGGAGATCGGTGTGGAGTCGTGGAACATTGGCAGCGACAGATTGAAGAAACTGATCGATCAGTTCACCATATACAGCCACAAGAAGACAGCCGGAACTATCGGCGGTTTCGAGGTTGGGACAGAAGGTAGCCATGAGGGGGAGCTTACCCTGTTCTAGGGGAGGTTCCACGAGCAAAGAGGGGACTGAGGATGAAGAAGATATTGATTGTCGATGATTCGGCCGCACTGAGGACCTCGGTTGAGTTCACTCTGTCAGAGCAGGGATATGACGTCTTGCAGGCGGAGGATGGGAGCAAGGGGCTCGCAGTCCTCACCGGAATGGCTGGAAAGGAAAGCGAACTGGGCATGATCATCTCCGATATCAACATGCCCAACATGGATGGTATCTCCTTCATCAAGGAGGTGAAGAAGACGGCCTTCAAGTTCACACCGATTCTTGTGCTGACAACAGAATCACAGGACAGTAAGAAGATGGAAGGCAAGGAAGCCGGTGCATCGGGTTGGCTGGTCAAACCGTTCAAACCGGAACAGCTGATGGCGGTGGTCTCAAAGTTCCTGAAATAGGGGGGCTTCAGGCGCCGTCCAGTGCTTCGCGGACTTTCGTCGCAAGTGCTCCCGGCGAGAACGGCTTGGAAAGGAACAACTCACCATTTCTCGGGGCACCGCGTCGAACGATGATATCTTCGGCATAGCCGGAGACATAGAGCACCTTGAGTCCCTGGAAGGACCCCCGCAGCGCTTGAGCCAGCTCAAATCCGCTGGTCTCCGGCATGTTCACATCCGTCATCAGCAAGTGAATCTGATCCAGATTTCCGCTCTGATACATCTGAAACACCTGCTCTCCGCTTGATGCCTCCCGCACGGTATAGCCCAGTTTTTCGAGGATCGTCCGCTCAATACTCCGCACCGAATCCTCGTCGTCGACGACGAGGATCGTCTCGTTGCCGCGGGGGATATCCTGGACTGCGGCATCACTATCGTCCTGGCACTGGTTCGAGTTCGAGGATTCTTCCGCTCTGATCTGTGGGAAGTAGATTCTGAACTCGGTGCCCCGGTTTATCTCAGAGTGCACAGAGACATACCCGCCGCTCCGCTCCACCGTTGTTTGTACATTGGACAACCCGAGTCCGGTTCCAATCCCCGGTCCCTTGGTCGTGAAGAAAGGTTCAAAGATTTTCTCTTTCGTTCTCGCATCCATACCGGAGCCAACATCCGTCACGGACAGCATGACGTAATCCCCCGGCCTCATCTTCTTGTGTTCCTCCGCGCGCGCTGTGTCCAGGTGGAAATTTCCTGTTTCAATTGTGAGCCGGCCGCCGTCCGGCATCGCATCCCGCGCGTTCAGTGCCAGGTTCATGAGCAGCTGGGTCAGCTGGACGGGATCCACTTCAATGAGTGCGATTCCCGGTTGAAGCCTTGATTGGAGCAGGACATCCTCTCCAATCATCTTCTGCAGCATTCCCTCAACGTCGGAGATGTGCTCATTGATGTTGATCTCCCCCCGGCTGGGGACGTGCTTCCGACTGAAATCAAGGAGTTGCCGGATCAGAGATGCGGCACGCCGCGATGCCCTCTTGATCTCCCCGGCGCCCTCATGCACGGTCTCACTCGGGTCCGGGTCTTCCAGTATGATCTCGGCATAGCCGCCAACGATCGTCAGCGTGTTGTTGAGATCGTGTACGACCCCGCCGGTCAGCCTGCCGATAGTCTCCATCTTCTGGGCCTGGGCGAGCCGTGACTCACTCTCCCGCAGAGCCTCTTCAACTCCTCTGCATTCCATCTCTGCGCGAACGATTTCCCGGTCCTTCTCCTCCACGAGATTCTGCAGGTGTTCTCGGTGGGTGCGCAACTCATCCGCCGCGGCTTTGACTCGCAGCGCGACTCGAATCTGAGCCGTCAGTTCCGCCCCGTCTATGGGTTTCGTAACGAAAGCGTCCGCCCCGGCGCCCATGCCCTTCACGCGCTGTTTGACATCCGTTATTGACGCTGTGAGCAGGATGACCGGGATATGCCGTGTGCGATGGCCGGCCTTGAGCCTGCTGCAGACCTCATAGCCGTCTATTCCGGGCATCAGAATATCGGTGAGCACCGCATCGGGGAGGTCTCTCTCGGCCCTCTCGATCCCTTCCATCCCCGACAAGACCGTCAGGATGACAGCATCAGGGATCCACTCTTCCAGCGTGGCCCGCAGAGCACAGAGATTGTCCGGTTTGTCGTCAATGACAAGTATCTTCGGTGCAGGCAATACACACCTCTGGTCCAAATGTCTTCGGCACCGCGCCCATAGCCGCGTGCCTCTGCATATACTGATAGAGCATTCATCCAATACTGGGCATGGGGCCGAGACGGTATTTCCATGGAGCGAACACCATATTCCATGCCGGGCAACTCCATCGCCGGCCCTGCGCCCCTGTCCCGTTTCGTTGGACTCTTGTTTCTGTCCACGATACAATTGGCCGACTTCATCCAA
>JAHOYX010000166.1 GCA_019038705.1 Spirochaetales bacterium | reverse complement strand
CGGCAGGATCGTCGGCAAGATGGCCGCCTCGCCCGATGGCTCGCCGGTCGGGGAAGACTTTCTTCCGGTTCTGGATAACTACGTGGAGCAGATCAAGCTGCTGGACCAGAAGAATCGGGAGCTGGACCAGATCATGCACGGGATTCCGGTTGCGGAACTCCAGCGAGATCTGGCCACCCTGCAGAAGCAGCGCGCGAAAACGGAGAACGAGAAGGTGCTGGCCGAGTATGATCAGTCCATTCGCCAGATCGAAAAACAGCAGACGTCTTTTACCGAGTTGAAGAACGAGCGGGAGATCCTGCGATTGCGACTCTCTTCAGGCTTGAGTCAGTTGAAGCAGATGGAGATCGATCTGGTGCGCATGGCGAGCCTGTCTTCGGATGAAGAGGTTGCTTCAATCGGTATGCTCAAAGACAAATCCGATGAGTTGAGTCAGTATCTGGACGATCTGCGCGAAGGCTACCGGGAACTCGAGTAGCCCCTACTCGACGGACATCACATCTACTCGAAATACAACGTAGCTACTCGGCGCCACCACCGGCGGAATTCCGGCAGGTCCGAACGCGAGTTCCGGCGGAATGATGGCCGTTGCCGACCCGCCCTCACGAATCCGGCCGATGGCAAGCTCCAGGCCCGGAATGAGGCGTTCTTCCCCGAAGGTGAATGAATACGGCTCTCCGCGGGCGCGGGTGTCATCAATCTGGGTCCCGTCGATCAGCTCAAATGTGAAGTGTACGCTGACGGCATCGCCGGGCTTGGGTGTCGGTCCAAATCCTTCAACCGTCCTGTCCAGAAGCAGGCCACTTCCGTTCACCAGTTCGGCGCCCGGCCACTTGGATGCTATGAGACGTTCGGATTCTCGGCGCAAAGCAGCGGCGGCCTCAGTGCGCCTCTCCAGAACCCGGTCAACGAGTCCCTGGAATTGTTCAGCGGTTGGCCGGTAGGCATCGGCGACATCACCAACGCGAACAATCTTCACGCTCTTCATCGAGTCCCCGACCGCTATCTCCCTGACGACTTCCATCCCGCGAATGACTCTCCCGAAGACATTGTAGCCGCCGTCCAGGTGTGGCGCTGGGCCCAGCGTGACGTAGAACTGGCTCCCGTTCGTGTCCGGCCCGGAGTTCGCCATTGCGACGACACCCTCGGAATCATGGAGGAGATCCGGGTGGGTCTCGGTGGGGAACTGGTATCCCGGCCCGCCGGTTCCAACCCCGTCGGGATCACCCCCCTGGATGACAAACCCGGGCTCAACGCGATGGAACGTCAGCCCATCGTAGAAAGGCTGACCTTCTCTGTTCGACTGGATGCTGCCTTCGGCAAGCCCGACGAAATTCATCGTCGTCAACGGTGCTCTATCCGGTTCCAGCTGAATGACGATTTCGCCCTTGTCCGTTGAGATTACCGCGTGGAGTCCGTCCGGAAGGCCCGACGTGTCCGGTGCGCACGACACCA
This sequence comes from Spirochaetales bacterium, assembly GCA_019038705.1. Classification (GTDB taxonomy): domain Bacteria; phylum Spirochaetota; class Spirochaetia; order DSM-27196; family SLST01; genus JAHOYX01. Next base: position 7,871 of record JAHOYX010000166.1, on the reverse strand, counting down.
CTGCCACAGCGAGGAGGGAGAGTACGATGATCATTGCCATGCGCGGCCTCCTGGGGAAAGTCACCATGAGTGCGCTCCCGGCAGGACTGTTCGGACGAAAATCACGCCCTCAATCGCCCTGAGTTGGTCCACAGTTTTGTGAGAGACGTCGCCTTCAATATCGATGATGTTGTACGCCAGATCACCGCGGTGGCGGTTGAGCAGATCGGCGATGTTTATTGAGTGTTCAGCGAGGATCGTCGTGATCTGGCCGACCATGTTTGGGATATTCCTGTTTGCGACGAGAATCCGCTGCCCGTCCGGCGCCCCCAGCTCGCACCGTGGGAAGTTAACCGAGTTTCGAATATTGCCGTCTTCCAGGAACGCCTTGATCTGGCGAGCGGCCATAACGGCACAGTTCTCCTCGGCCTCGGCGGTGGATGCGCCGAGATGTGGAACCCCGAGCACACGGGGATGGGAAGCCAGAGCCGACGTCGGGAAGTCGGTCACATAGGTCCCGATCTTCCCTGAATTCAATGCTTCGAGAATCGCGGCCTCGTCCACCAGCGCCCCCCGGGCGAAGTTGAGGAGACACGTGCCCGGCTTCATCAAGCCGATGCTGTAGGTATTGATGGTTCCGCGCGTGTCATCGTTCAGCGGAATATGGAGCGATATGTAGTCGGACTGGCCGAGAACGTCGTCGATTGTCCGTGCCCGCTCCACTTCGCGGGCCAGTCCCCACGCGGATTCCACCGAAATGAACGGGTCATAACCGATGACGCGCATCCCGAGCGCTTCAGCCGCGTTGGACACCATCACGCCGATCGCGCCCAATCCGACAACGCCGAGAGTCTTCCCCATGATCTCGTGCCCCGCAAAGCGCGTTTTCTCCTTCTCCACCACGCGTTCGAGGTTCTCGGTGCCGGCGTTCTCCCGAACCCACTGCAACCCGCTCTGAATGTCGCGAGCCGCCAGCAGAAGCCCGGCTATCACCAGTTCCTTCACGCTGTTGGCGTTGCCCCCCGGTGTGTTGAACACGACAATGCCCTGCTCGCTGCATCGGTCGATTGGTATGTTATTAACGCCTGCACCCGCCCGGGCGATGGCCTTCAGCTGATCACCAAAATCCATGGCATGCAGATCGGCACTTCTAACCAGCAGCGCGTCCGGCTCGCCTACCTGGTCACCGACGGCATACGCATCGTCCGGCAACTCGCGCAGCCCTGCCTGAGAGATCTTGTTGAGCGTGCAGACTTTGAACAACGAATCCTCCAATGGCGGCAAGAATACACGCGGCCGGTCAGTGGTGCAATGGACGGCGGCCGGAATCCCCCGGCTTGCCGCCATCGGCAAGATGGAGGGTTTCCGGTGCGACAAGAGCCATGAGAATGAACCCGACCGCGCCAATCCCCGCCGTTACGAAGAGCGACGCCGAAAGCCCGACCGCAGTAGCCAGCGTTCCGACGAGGGCAGGGCCTGCGGACTTCCCGGCATCTCCGAAAAGCCGCCAGAGGCCAAGGAACGCACTCGGCGCATTGCGCGGCGCCAGGTCCGTTCCCAGGGTCATGTTGATTCCGGCCCCAAATCCGTTCCCGAGCCCAATCAACATACTCGCCAGCACAAACCCCGCGAGGCCGCTTGATAGCGGCAGGAGGAGCACCCCTGCAGAGAACACCCCGATGCATACGCTGGCGGCAACCTTCCTTCCCGCTCGATCCATGATCATGCCGGCCGGGACGAAGAGGAGGAGTTCCACGAAAGTGCCCGCGCTGATGATCATGCCGATGGTGCCGGCGGTCAATGAGAGCGCATCACCCCAGAGCGGCAACGCAAATGTACGAGTCGCTCGCAGGAGGGAAAGGATCATGACGGCTGATCCAACCGTGCTCAGCGCAAACCACCGGCCCTTCATCCCTGCGGCCACGAGGCTCGCTTGATCCCGGATGCCGGGTTTGCTTTCCGTCTTCGGGACGTCAACCGAGCGGTCCGGACTCAGTGCTACCGCCACCACCGAACCCACGATGCACACGGCTCGAAGTACAAACGCAGACGGCACTCCCAGGTTGTCGATGAGAAGCCCGCCTATCACCGGGCCTATGAATCCCCCTGCCCGGAGCGAACCCCCTACCACCGAAAGCGCCCTGCCCCGGCTGGCGGTTGGGACGGTCAAACGGACATAGGTCATCATTGCCGTGACAACCACGGAGGTCATCGTGCCCGCGATGAGGACGAGGGCGCCAATTACGACAACACTGCTTGTAAGAGACAGGCCGACGCTTGCTCCGGCTGCCGCGAGGTAGCACACGATCATGACCGATCGGAGACGCACCCGAGTAATGATCATGCCCCCGGGAAGGTCGCTGATCAGGTTGCCGATTCCCTGGAGGCTGACAACCAGCCCGACCACGGCCAGCGACGCGCCGAGGCCGCCGAGGTACTGCGGGAAACCGGCAACGGGGGCGGAGATCCCAATGGAGAGGAAGAACATCGGAAGGTAGACGGGGAGAATCAGCCGCTTCAGATGTACCCCTACGCCCTGACGCATGAGCCCGAGTGTAGAGGAAATGCACAGCGGCGACCATCAGCGCCGGAACCTCGACGCCTCGAGGCACGGCGACTATACTACCACCGGAGGTCTGTGCATGCGCAAGCTGATAGTCGTACTTACGGTTCTTCTTGTCCTCGGTCCGGCATTTGCTCTTGATGTGGGTGATGAGCCGGCGATTAGCGTTCGCACCGGGGAACTCAGGTCCGCTCCTGGATTCCTCGCCAGGATTACCGCGCAGGTTGAATACGGTGAGTCCGTGGAGGTCCTCGAGGTCCGTGGAGACTGGGCTCGGGTGCACGTGGCGGGTTCCGGCGACGAGGGGTGGCTTCACGCCACTGCCGTGGCCGCGGCGGGCGAGTTGCGACTGGAACAGGCAGGCGGCTCAACTACCGGCGGAACCACGTCCCGCGAGATTGCGTTGGCCGGTCGCGGGTTCAACGAGCAGGTGGAAGCGCAGTACAAGAGCGAGAAAGGCCTGGATTTCACGCTCGTGGATGAGATGGAGGAGTACGGTCGCCCCATTGGGGACCTGGCGGCATTCTTTGCGGACGCCGGCCTGATGGTGGAAGACGGGGGTGCCGAATGACTGCCACAACCAGAAACACCACTCTGCTGATCGTAGCAGCAGCCGCGATTGTTGTTCTGAGCCTGCCCGGTTGCGCAGCTCTCGCGGGGGTTACCGGTGAGCTGGCCGCTCTCGGTATCATTGACGAGGATGTTCAGAAGGCAGTGGAGGTCGGGGCGGCGGGAGCCGAAGTGATTTCCTCCATTAACGAGACCTTCACACCGGAACAGCAGTACTACGTTGGACGCGGGGTTGCAGCCACCATCCTCGTCCAGTACGAGCCGTACCGTGATGAGCAGGCAACGGCATATCTGAACGCCCTGGGGCAGGCCCTGGCCCTTGCGTCGGCGCAACCGCTCCTCTACAGAGGGTATCGATTCATGATTCTCGATTCCGACGAGATCAACGCATTCGCTACCCCCGGCGGTCACATCTTTCTGTCACGCGGGATGATCAGACTGGCGGAGAGTGAAGACGAGCTTGCGGCCATCCTGGCCCACGAGATCAGCCACGTCGTGCTCCAGCACGGAATGAAGAGCATCAAGAGCTCGCGCATAACGAGTTCGGTGGTGGGCGCCCTTGCAACCACGGCCGAAGCACTCACCGACAATCAGCTCGTGGAGCTTGCCGCATCGTTCTCGGGTTCCGTGGATGATGTTGCACAGACCCTCGTGACCAGCGGCTACTCCCGCGCGACTGAACGGGATGCGGATGCCGGCGCCGTGGAGATCCTTCTCTCCGTAGGTTACGATCCAGGCGGACTGATCCGGATCCTCGAGCGAATGGGACATGAGCTTGAGCCGGGTGGGCTGGACTTTGCCAAGACTCATCCGGATCCGGACGTGCGAATCCGGTGGATTGAGGACATGCTGGAGGATAGCAACGTGGTGTCGGGCGTGAACAACTCGGTGACACAGGCGCGCTTTGACGCCGCGCTGGGTAGCCTGTAGTCGTGCGATTTGTCGACGGATGAGGGCGACTGCGATATACTCCGGAAAGGGAGGCGTTATGCGTCGTTCATTATTGGTGATAGCGCTCATATTTGCAGCGCTAATGGTCGTTGCCCTCGAGGCCGACGACAGTTTATTCGTGCAGGTTCGAGAGTCCGAGCTGCGTTCGGCTCCCGGTTTCCTCAGTCAGATTGTAGAAAAGCTCTCTCTCGGTGACGAGTTGAGCTATGTGGGGGAACGCGCCGGTTGGTATCAGGTGACACTTCCTGCAACCGATCAGAGCGGGTGGATCCACGAGGGAAGTGTCCGGGAAAACAAGGAGACAACCCTTCAACTTGCCGGCGAAGGCACCACGCGGACCGTGAGTTCGAGAGAAATTGCGTTGGCAGGACGCGGGTTCAGCGAAAACATGGAAGGTGAATACGAGTCCGGTAATGAACTGGACTTCAGCGCCGTAGATGATCTGGAGGCTCGCCGGGTTGGCCCGGAAGAGATCGTGGCATTCGTCCTGGAGGCAAGTCTCCGACAGGACATTCTCCAGCCGGCGGAGGAATAGTGATGAACAAGACAAGAAATATCAGATCGATTCGAGTCACAGTCCCTCTTGTTCTTGCCGTTCTTCTGATCGTCGCTATCACCGGTTGCGCTCTCCTCGCTGAAGAGGCCCGGGCCTTCGGTATTGCCGACAACTTCGTGGAGAACCGCGACGCTTCCCGGATGGCCTTGCAGGCAATTGAAGCAGACACACTTCCGGAGGACGATGAGTACTTTGCCGGTCGCGCAGCAGCGGCGCGGATTCTGGACTCGTACGATGTCTACGATGACGAGGCGGCGAATCGATATATCAATATTCTTGGCCAGACGCTTGCCCTCGCTTCCACGCGGCCGGTCATCTACGCCGGCTATCGGTTCCTGATTCTGGATACCGACGAAATCAACGGGCTTGCTACTCCGGGCGGGCACATCTTCGTGACTAGGGGCCTCCTGCGCCTTGCGGAGAGCGAGCACGAAGTGGCAGCCATCCTGGCTCACGAAATCAGTCACGTTGAAAATCGGCACGGCGCCAAAGCGATCATGGAAACAAAGGGACGTAATCTGGCACTCCGGGCTGAAGCTCTGAACTACCGGCTCGCGGCTGTTGGCGCCGAGTCCGGAATTCTTGGACGTGGAGTGGCCGTGCTCGAGGAGCGGGTTCAGTCGGTCGTGAATGCCCTGCTCGGCGACGGATACTCCGTTGATGCTGAGAAAGAGGCCGATCTCGGCGCGATTCAGATTCTGATGACCCTGGGATATGACCCACGGGCCCTGAGCACGGTTCTGGATCGGCTGAACGATTCCGAGAAGCTCGCCGGCAGGGTCAAGGAAGGGTTCCACAAGACCCATCCGAAACCCGAACGTCGAATACGGGAGATTGAGAGGCGCCTGGAACACTACCCCGGGATCACCCAGGTGGATGACGCCGCTGCCAACCGGCGGTACCAGGATGCCCTTGGCGGCATCTAGGGAGAATACATGGCAAAGGGAAGCGGATTCTTTTCGTCCAAGTTGGCCCGGGGGGGCATCGTAGGCCTGGCGGCGGCCGCCATTGGATTGGCTTTTCTGTTCACCGGCGTGCTCGACGGTCTCGAGAATACGACCTGGGATCTTCGCGTGCGACTCCTTGCCCAACGGTCGTCGGCCACCGATGATGTTGTGCTGATTCTGGTGGATCAGCAAAGTTTGGATCTGGCAATTGAGGAGTACGCGATCTCATGGCCATGGCCTCGATCCGTGTACAGCTACATCATAGACTTCTGTCGCGAGGCGAACGTTGCCTCGCTCACCTTTGATCTCATCCTCCAGGATCAGGGGGCCGCGGGGCCCGGAGATGACAATGCTCTCCTGTACGCCGCCGAGGCGTTGGACAGATTCGTCTATGGTACACAGCTGGACCTGAGTTCGGACAACCCCAATGATTGGCCCGATTACGCACCGGGCTCCTCCATTCAGATCTCCGGTGGTGATGCCCTTCCGGAAGACGCCTGGGACGACATGCAGTTCAACAGAGGCGCCTTCCCCCATCCGGATGTCACCGCGCCAAATGGCGGAATAGGATTTGTAAACGGTGACAATGACGCAGACGGTGTGTATCGACATTATCGACTGGTGATGTTCCATCGTGGCCGCCCCGTTCCCTCACTGGCGGTTGCCGCCTATGCTGCCCGGGCAGATGATTCCGTAGTGGTGGAGTACGGCACGAACTCCATCACAATTGACGGCACCGAGTTCCCTATCGATTCCGATGGCTATGTGCTTCTCAAGTACACGACCGTGGGTGATTCGGACCATGCCGACAATCCGGAGGCGGTCCAGCCGCGACACACCAGCTACACTGCCTGGGACATTCTTCAAAGCGCGCTGGCTCTTCAGGGCGGTGTTGAACCGGTGATTGATCCGGCAGATCTCGAGGGGAAGTACGTTCTGCTCGGGCTTGAGGCGGCCGGTCTGTTCGATCTCCGCCCCACTTCAGTTGACTCGCGCGCTCCCGGAGTCACCGTCCACGCAACCATGCTGGACAACCTGCTCTCCGGTGAAGTGATGCGAGATTTCTCGGTTTGGGCGACCGCGGTGCTGCTGGTCATTCTCACCGTGGGTGCGGCAATGGCTGCCACCTACGCGAGCAAGACCATCAGTGAGGTGCTGCTCATGCTTGGCTTCCTCGCCGGCCCGGTCTTACTGGCCGGCGGAGCCTACATGATTGGGGCGTGGCTGCAACTCGTCGTGTTACTCATCGCCGTATTCCTCGCACTGGCCGCAGCCAACGTTGCAAATTACGCGACAGAAGGCGCAGCAAAGCGCCAGATCCGCGGCATGTTCGGGCGCTACCTGAGCCCCGCGGTCATCTCACAGCTTGAAGAAAACCCGGAGGCCGCCGGACTCGGAGGCAAGGAAGCCGAGATAACGATCTTCTTCTCCGACATTCAGAAGTTCAGCGTCATTGCGACCAAGCTGGACGCGGACGTGCTGGTCAGTTTCCTCAATCTCTATCTCACGCCCATGACCAATGTCATTCTTGATGAAGGTGGCGGTATCGACAAGTACGAGGGCGATGCCATAATTGCGCAGTGGGGCGCTCCGATAGAACATGAAGACCACGCACAACGCGGACTTCGTTCCATGGTGAAGTGCCAGACTCTGCTGGAGGAGCTCCGCCCCCAGCTTCGGGAGCAATTCGGGGTGGAGGTTTACCAGCGAATTGGCATGAGCAGCGGACCCGCCATTGTTGGCAACATGGGTTCCGATTTGCGATTTGACTACACGATGATCGGCAAGGCGGTCAACCTGGCCGCACGATTGGAGGGCGCCAACAAGGCATTTGGAGCCTTCAGCATGGTCTCCGAGTACACGATCGACAAGGCGGGCGGCGTTGACGGGCTTGGGCAGATTGGAGTTGCGGTCCGTGAGCTCGGATACATAGCCGTCGTCGGGATGGAAAATGAGCCCTTACGGGTCTACGAACCAATGCAGCCTGACGAGCACGAGAAACGCTCAAGTGCACTCGCGGCATACGACCAGGGTCTGAAACTGTTCCAGGCCGGGCAATTTTCTGATGCCAAAGCGATCTTTGAACGTCTTGCCGAAGTGGATCCCGCGGCGGCAAGCTACGTGCCGCGGTGCGACACCCTGATTGCCAAGCCTCCGGCCGATTGGAACGGTGTCTGGGTGCTGACGGAGAAGGGGTAGGCCGGCACACTGTCTGGTGTCCTTGTCGGACTACCGTGAGCGAAGAGATGTTCTCACGGAGTTACCATGTAAGAAGTGAAGGCCAATCCCCCGGTCGCAATACGTG
>JAHOYX010000095.1 GCA_019038705.1 Spirochaetales bacterium | reverse complement strand
GCTTCTACAGGCTCGGCTTCTACAGGCTCGGCTTCTACAGGCTCGGCTTCTACAGGCTCGGCTTCTACGGGCTCGGCCAAGGGTTCGTCGCTCAGCAGGGCCTCGAAGTCGCTGAAATCAACTTCTTCGTCGGTCTCCTCGCCGGCTTCAACCGCGGCAGGTTCCTGAAATTCCTCGATGGGCGGCAATTCCCCGCCTGCTTCGAAATCGTCTTCGACATCGCCCGCGTCTTCTGATAGACCGTCATCGGTCGTGGCGCCCAGCAGGCTTGAGAAATCAGGTTCCGACTCGTCCGGAACTTCTTCGGCAGGTATCTGGTCGATATCTGCCGCCTCTCCTGCGTCGGCCAGATCTCCGGTGTCGGCAAGGAGTGAAGAGAGATCGGTATCCAGACCTTCATCTGCCTCGGGCAGAGCCTCAACTTCCTCGCCCCACTCCCGAACAACCTCCGGCTCGCCTGCAAGCCGGACGAAAGAGTCGTTGAACTCGCGTATGTCCTGAAGAGATGGCATATCCTGTTCACATTCTCGGCGGATTTTGACAGTCGTTAAGCCACAGTCGATAGGTGTCGATTGATGTAGTGTATCAGAAGCGTGGTGCCCATGAAACGGATAGCAACATTCTCTGCCGGGCTCTTCATCGGCCTGTTTCTCATCGGGGCAGTTTATTCACAGGATCCGAGTCTCTCGCAGGAGGCCGGTGGGCTCAGAGAGGCGGGGTCGCCCCGACTGATCGGCCGGTCCATTCTGTTCAGCTACCAATTCCCGGAACCGGCAAGAGAGGGACAGCTCCACACTGTTCAGGCGGCGTTGGAACACGAATCCTACAGCCGGCTCCACCCGTTCGGCCTGAACGACAACGGCGTGTACATCCTGATCGTCGCAACGCCGCCGGATGTCTCAACTCTCCGATACCGCCTGGTCGTGGACGGTGTCTGGACGGTTGATCCACGGGCGCCCTCCGAGATCACGGACCGATGGGGCATTCGCATCTCTGAGTTCCAGGTGCCAATCGCCGGCGCCGCCAAACTGGAGTATCCCGCGGTGTCTCCGGAAGGGCTCGTTGAGTTTCGAATTCTCGCTGAATCAGGTCAATCGGTTGCGCTTGTCGGCAGTTTCAACGGATGGGACCCGTTCATGACTCCAATGGCCGAGACTCAACCCGGGCTGTACTCGCGCATCGTCCGTCTCACCGAAGGTGAACATCTCTATTACTTCATGGTAGATGGACTGAGAATTCCTGATCCGAACAATGCATCCCAGCGCTGGAACGTGGCCGGCATGGTCGTCAGTGTAGTTCAGTTGCCGTAGCCCCTGCGGCGTTTCTCTTCGCAATCCCCCTCTCCCTCGAATTCTGCAGTATAGATATGAAAGATATTTGTTATATTCACCGGGTCGGGAACGTTGAGCTGAAATTTGTGCCGGGGGGCCCCTGTGATTCAGTACCTCTTGTTGGACCTCGATAACACTGTCTACCCCGAGTCCAGCGGTCTGGGTCGATTCATGGGCGCCCGCATGGGTGAGTTCATGGTCCGGCATCTCGATGTCTCCCATGAGCGTGCCGTTGAGCTTCGTCGGTCCGGCCTCGCGCGACACGGCACAACCCTCAAATGGCTCATACAGGAGCATGATCTCACGGAGATTGAGGAGTTCATTGAGTTTGTTCATCCCACCAATCTGGGTGAGTTTCTCACCGATGAGGATCGGAGAGCCGCACAGGATACTCTTGATGAGATTGATCTTCCAGCATCAATCCTCACAAACGCCCCGAAAGAACACGCAGAGAGGGTCCTCCGGTGGCTTGGAATCCGAGGCCGGTTTGAGCATGTTTTTGATATTCGGTTCAACAGCCTCGCCGGCAAACCGGCGCTCTCTGCCTACAGCCGCGCCCTTGAAAATGCCGGCGCGGAACCGGGCTCCACACTCTTTGCCGATGACGTGTTACAATACCTCCTGCCGTTCCGTGACCTTGGAGGACACGCCGTCCATGTCGCCGCCGAATCGGCGCGGGAACCGGGAATTTCGACCATCGGTTCCATTGCGGAGCTGGTAAGCATCATTCAACACCTGAGGAGCGGGCAATGAGTCCAGAAGTGCTCGGGCCGATCCGTGAGGTTTACGCCGACCGGGGGCGCACCATGGTTGCCGCGTCCGGCCAACCACGAGTGGTGACGACGGAAAACGTCTACCAGGAAGCAAACACCGACAATCGAGGTCTCATAGATCAGATACTGGATGAACTCGTGCTGCCCGGGAGCGAGATTATCGGTGTTGAGAATCTCGTCCAACTCCACAAGCGATCCTGCTCCGGCGAATCGTGCCTGATCCTCATGGAGCACTACTCCAACTTTGACATTCCGACCCTCTGCCACCTGCTCGGGCGCCAGCACCAGTCGGAGGTTGCGGAGGCGATTGTTGCGATGGCCGGGATGAAGCTCAACGAGGACAGCGGCTTCGTCAAGGCCTTCTCGGAGGCCTATACGCGCATAGTCATCTATCCCACCCGGAGCCTGGACAGCATCTCGGACCCGACGCTCCTCGAAGAGGAACGAAGGCGGAGCAAGCGGCTGAATATGGCGGCGACCCGCCAGATGATACGGCTGAAACACACGGGCAGGATGATCCTGTTATTTCCATCCGGAACCCGGTATCGTCCGGGCAAACCGGACACGAAGCGTGGCGTGAAGGAAGTGGACTCCTACATCAAATCTTTTGATGCAATGATCTTTGTGGCGATCGCCGGCAATGTACTTCGGATACACCCCACGGGAGACATGAGTCGGGATCTTGCAACCAAGGACATGATGATCATGCAGGCCTCGGAACCGGTCTCATGTGAGGAGTTCAGGGCCACCGCCCGCGACTTCACACCTGAAGGGATCGATCCCAAGCAGCACGTCGCCGATACCGTCATGGTAAAGCTTGAGGAGATTCATACCTCGGCCGAAGAACTCCGGCAGGATCGGCTGAAGCGCTGCGAATAGTCCCTGGTGTCCGGTTTGTGCGCGCCGATCTACGGATTCTCATTCTCGCGAAACCAGCGATCCAGGCGGACCCGCATGGTCCCGCTGTCGCGAGCCAATCCCAGTTCCGACAGATTGTCCTCATAGTCACCGGCACGTCCTATGAGTTCAACGACGGCCTCTGAATAGCCGCCCCTGTGGCAGCGGAGGAGGTGCTCGCGAAGCAGGGCGCGAGCCAGACCCATACCGCGGTACTCCGGAAGCACATACAGCTGAGCTACAACCGAAACAACGATCTCCCCGTGCCGAAGAGTGACAGCCCACACAAAGCCGGCGATCTCCCGTCCCGGGGTCTCGGCGACGAGGATCGCGGAATCAGGACTACCCGGCTCCGGTATCCCCGCGCGATGATAGTTGTAGAGCAGGTTCACGAGCTGTTCTGAATCGCTTTCATAGTTCTCGGTAAACGCGTCGCGATCCAGGGCTCTCACCAGATCTGCATGGCCCTCGTCGCCTTCAGAAATCACGAAATCACTCGCGATGAGCGGAAGGGTCTCCTCATCTTCGCTCAACTCCAGTCGTTCGAGTCCCCAGAGTTCACGGAGGTCATTCACCCACTCGGTAACGGTTCCCCTCATTTCCCGCCGTTTGAAGGCCAGCCAGAGCCGCTCTATATCCTCGCGCTCGCCAATCACATCCTTGAACTGGCGAAAGGCGCCCCTTCCGGAACCAAGGATTGTCCGCAGACGTTCTCGATAGATGGGATTTCTCAACGAAGCGACGAATCGAGCCATAAGATTGTAGCCATCAACCGGTCGCCACGCAGGGAGCCGGACGTACCGAGCATCGGCATCGGTGAGCCCGGGTGGGTCGGGGACAACCGTCTGGGTGTCCAGATCCAGGCAGAACACGTGGCCCTGATTCTCCATGCCAAACACAATCTGGTCGGCGAGTTCCCGGGTCAGGCGTATGTCACGCTCCATCCAGTTCCTCCGCGAGATCCCCGAGCGTTGCGGCGATCCCCCTGATTGGCAACCGTCGTGGCGATCGCATTCCCCGGGCAAGAAGCTCCACCTCACCTCGTTCCGCCGTACGGTGGCTCAAGATGAGCCGGTACGGTACGCCGATGAGATCAGCGTCCTTGAACTTGGCGCTGATTGATACCCTCCGATCGTCAAACAGCACATCGTCGCCGAGTTCCTCATGAATGCCTTCGGCTATCTTTGCGAGCTTCGCCGACCTCCCGATTGCCATCAGGAAGTACCGATAGGGCGCAAGAGCCGGCGGCCAGTTGATGCCGCGTTTGTCATGATTCGCCTCAGCGACGGCAGCCATCAGTCTGCCCAGTCCCAGACCGTACGACCCCATCACGGGGTGAAACCGCCGCCCGGTAGCATCGGCGAAGGAGAGTTTCAATCGACGGGAGTAGTAGTCACCGAGGCGGAAAATGTGCCCGAGCTCCAGCACTCGCTCCTCAACGAGTTCGCCTCCGCAGTGATGGCACCGGGCGCCAGGCAATACACGCGAAATGTCTCCTGTGATTTCGCCCGAGAAATCCCGACCGTGATTCACGTTGGTGAGGTGGACGCCCTCTTCGTTGGTCGCGATGGTGAGATTGGGCGTTCGTTCAACCACAACGTCCACGATCACCCGAACACTCAGGTTCAGGTTCAAGATGTCCACCGGAAGGCCTATCGGGCTCACGTAGTCAGCGAGGATCCCATGAAACTGCAGCTCGTCACGATCGGCCAACTGCAGTGAAGTCCGTCTGATCAGCGCCCTGAGCTTCTCGGAACTCACCTCCTGGTCGCCCCGCACAACCGCGAGTATCAACTCATCGTCATGTGAGTACACCATGGTCTTGGCCAGACGGCTGCGCGGAACCCCGAGTTCGCCCGAGAGTTGTTCCATGGTGTGCGCGCGTCCGGTTTCAACCCGGCCCACTTCGCCGGGTTCCTCCTCGGGCGAATCCAGGTCCCCAACAGCCACATCTGCGTTGGCCGTGTAGCCACATCCGGCACAACGAATGACCAGATCGTCCCCGTGCTCAGTGGGCATGAGGAACTCGTAGGACCGATCCCCCATCATCATACCGACTGAAGATTCGGCGGGCACGGCGGGAACCCGACACGCCTGAAAGATCCTGGTATAGGCCTCGAATACCCGCGGGAAGAAATTGTTGAGCTCAGTGAATGAACGGTGGAATGAGTACCCGTCCTTCATGACGAATTCCTTCGTCCGAATGAGACCGCCTCGGGGCCGTTCCTCATTTCTGAATTTCGTCTGGAACTGAAAGAGGAATACCGGAAGCTCCCGGTAGGACGTGACTACCGATTTGACCAGCTCGACCATGGCTTCCTCGTGGGTCGGTGCGAGCACCAGCTTCTTCCCCGACCGAACCTCAAACCGGATCATATCTTCGCCGTAGATCGCGTCCCGCCCACTGTCAATCCAGATCTGCCGTGGATTGGTGAGCGGGAGAAACACTTCCTGCCCCCCGAGCCCGATCATCTCCTCACGAATGAGTCGCTTCAGCCGGCGAACTACCCGCGTGCCAAGTGGCAGGTACGAAAACAACCCCTGTGAGAGCGGTCTGATGAATCCACCGCGCAGGAGCAGGGCATGACTGGGCACACGAACGGATTTGGGCGTTTCGCGGATAGTCTTGGACACCAGCCGGCTGTATCGCATCGTTGCGATTGTACTACTGAACGGGCCACCTTGACAGAGCAAAGGCCACTGGGGATATTCTCAAGAGCATGACGGGAGGAACAAATATGAGCACGATAGAATACGTAGAGGCGCGAGAGATTCTGGATTCTCGCGGGAACCCGACGGTTGAAGTTGACGTGATCCTGGACGATGGCTCCTTCGGACGGGCGGCCGTCCCTTCGGGGGCATCGACCGGTGAACACGAAGCGGTGGAGCTTCGGGACGGGGACAAGGGTCGATTCAAAGGCAAGGGCGTCCTGAAGGCCGTTGAGAACGTGAACAACGTCATCGCCGCGGAAGTCGAAGGACTCGACGCGCTTGACCAGATTGACATCGACAAGACCCTCATTGAGCTTGACGGAACGGAGAACAAGGCAAAACTCGGGGCCAATGCGATCCTCGGCGTTTCACTGGCAACCGCGCGTGCGGCGGCGGACTACCTCGGCATACCCTTGTTCAAATACCTTGGGGCCTACCATGCCAGCGTGTTGCCGGTTCCAATGGCGAATATCCTGAATGGGGGTTCGCACGCGGACAATTCAGTGGATTTTCAGGAGTTCATGATCATGCCGGTAGGTGCTGCGAGCATCCGTGAAGCCGTGCAGATGACGGCTGAGGTCTTTCACACGCTGAAGACCGTTCTCAAGGACAAGGGATACTCGACCGCGGTTGGCGACGAGGGCGGTTTCGCACCCAATCTGAAGAACAACGAGGAAGCGGTAGAGCTGATTCTTCAGGCTGTTGATACGGCAGGCTACAAGATCGGCGATCAGATCATGATTGCGCTGGACCCGGCGGCGAGCGAGTTCTTTGATGCTGAAAAGGGGAAATACATCTTCAGGTGGTCCGACGGTCGTGAGCTTGGATCCACCGAGATGGCCGACTACTGGGCGGATTGGGCCACGAAGTACCCCATCATCTCGCTTGAGGACGGAATGGCCGAGGACGACTGGGACGGCTGGAAGTACCTGACGGACAAGATCGGTTCAAAGGTTCAGCTGGTCGGTGACGATCTCTTTGTGACCAACACGAAGCGGCTCGCCAAAGGCATCAAGGGAGGAATTGCCAACAGCATCCTCATCAAGGTGAACCAGATTGGCACGCTCACTGAGACCTACGAGGCAGTTGAGATGGCCAAGCGAGCCCGGTACACCGCGGTGGTCAGCCATCGGAGCGGCGAGACTGAGGACTCCTTCATCGCCGACCTGGTTGTGGCACTGGAAACGGGACAGATCAAGACGGGCAGTATGAGTCGATCTGACAGACTGGCAAAGTACAACCAGCTGATGCGGATTGAGGACATGCTGGAATCCACGGCAAGTTACGCCGGCAGGGATGCTTTCTACTGCATCTGATCGATCAGAATTCCACGGTAAAGGTGGGATAGCCGCCGGTCGGCTCGTACGGCTGCAGATCAACGCGGGTCACCCGTGCGGAGGGTGGCCCGCTCCTCAACCAGTGCTCCATTGCACCAACTGCCTTCTCTGAGCCCTCGCAGACAATTTTCACGTTCCCATCGGCGAGGTTCTGCACATACCCCCGCACGCCGAGGCGCTGAGCGGTGGATCGCGCGTAGTACCTGAACCCGACTCCCTGCACGGCGCCGTGAATGACGGCGATGAATGCTCTCGTTCGAGAGAACCCGCTCACGTGAGCTCGGTCCCCTCCCCCTGAGAAACCAGCCGCTCCAACTCCCCGTAGTCGAAGGGTTTGGGCAGAACCGGGAACGGAACCTCCATGTCAGGTGGAAGAAATCCGCTGATGACGTAGATCGGAATCTTGCTGCAGAATCGATCGAGAAACCGTACCCAATAGTCTCCGCCGAGGAGTTCCATACGGTAGTCCGTCACGATCACGGAAATGTCGCTGTCTATGAGATGTTGAATTGCTCCGACACCGTCTGACGCCACGAGCACCTGGTGACCGTGGGCTACCAGGTAGTCACGGAGTGAAAGTCTTATCGCATCGTCGTCTTCCACGACAAGAATCGTCTGACTTGCCATGCGATCACGGCCGAGCGTCTTTGCGCTCTGCTACCAATTGCTCAATCTTCTCGTAGAGCTTGTCCAGTTCCAGAGGCTTGGCAATGAACGCATCGGCGCCTTCGTCGAGAATGGCCTCGTGCTCTGCCGGATCATCGAGACCGGAAACTGCCACGATTATCGGCTTCGTTACGCCGCCGCCTTCCTTGATGCTTCGTGCAAGCTTGTGACCATCAACTCCCGGAAGATTGATATCCAGGACGACGACGCCGGGCTTGGTCTCCGCCAACATACGCCCCGCCTCAAAACCATCCAATGCCTGGTGGATCTCGTAGTCGGGGTATTTTCTGGAAAGGTACTGGTGGACGAGATTGTTGAGGTCTTTGTCATCGTCCACAATCAGAATGGTGTCAACCTCCAACTGATTCTCGAGGATCCTCTGCAGCTCATCGGGCATGCGCATTCCACGCGAGTGCAGGAACTCCACCAGATCCTCTGAGTAGACCCGGTATTGGCCTCCCGGCGTTGTGAACGCCTTCAGGTAGCCGTTCTTAATCCAGTTGATAGCAGTCTGGTTCACGACACCACAGATATTGGCGACTTCCAACGCGGAGAAGATGCGCACCTTCTTATCGTTTCTGGCCATCACGGCTCCTTGCAGTTCAAGACTGTGATTCCTGTGAATCGTAAGTACCCTAAGCGTATATCCTAAATATCCAGAATGTCAATGGCCATTTCCCGGATATTTGCAAATTGGACCTATTTTATTTCAGCCGGGTCCGTACCGGTGAGCTCAGCGACTACCCGCCGAACCGCCGCCGGTGAAAACCCCCGCCGTATCATCTTGGTACAGACTGAAATGGGTGTGGCTCCGCGGGCTCCGAGGAACCGCTCGGCCAGCATTCGAGCTACGTCATCGAGTGAAATCTCGTCCTCCGCCAGCACGGTAGAGACCGCGGCCTCGGCCGTGGCGGAATCCACTCCACGCTGCCGGAGCCCGGCTATGAGTGCGGGTTGACCTTCTGGATGCCGCCGAACTCTGTTACGGACCCAACTCGCGGCAAAGCGCGCATCATCAAGCGATCCGTTGCGGGTGAGATCGGTGAGGGCCATGTCTACGACTGCACTATCGCAACCTCGGCTGACGAGTTTCTGTCGCATGTGGAACACTGAATGATCGGCCCGTCCGAGGAGGGCCATGGCGCGTGCCCGGACAGCGATGGTCGCGCTCTCTGTCCGCAATAGCGCGACCTCATCCACCGTCAGGTGATCGCCTTCATGAAAAGGTTTGCGCTGCCAGATTTGCAGTGAGGCAAAAAAAGAGGAGGCATCCGAGAAGAGAACTTCAATCTCTTCTCCGAGCCTCCCTCTCTTTCGGCGAACCAACCGTTCAATCTGAACGCTCTCGCCGCTACCCATAGTACCGTTCTATCGCTTGGAGAACTGGAACTTCCTCCGGGCTCCAGGCTGGCCGTACTTCTTCCGTTCAACCATGCGAGAGTCCCGGGTCATAAACCCATTGGCTTTGAGAGATGCCCGGTTGGTATCGTCATACGAGACCAGAGCTCGGGAGATCCCATGACGAATCGCACCTGCCTGACCGGTCAGCCCACCACCATGAACGTTGATGAGCACATCATACTTCCCTTCATTGTCCGTCACAGCAAGGGGTTGTCGAC
>JAHOYX010000023.1 GCA_019038705.1 Spirochaetales bacterium | reverse complement strand
GTGCCCACCATCGGCAATACGAAGACAAGATCCGGTCGCGCTGGACGCGTGGGCGGCAAAAGAGATCCTGATGCCCACCGCCGAAGCACTCGGCTATCGCAACACTTCCGCCATGGATCCTCACGACGACGGCAGGAGATCATTCGGCCGGTGGTTGTCGCTCTCCGCCGATGAACTCGTTCGTGCCGGCTACCCCGTCACCATGAACTCAGGCGCGGCCAATGTGCGCGTCATCAACATACGATAGTCGATTGACCCTTGCGACTATCGCAGGGAGCCTGATAAGCTCCGGGGAATCAACAACTGAGAGATCGATCCAGAATGGAATGGACCCGGACTGCCTGCCTCGCGTCAACTGACTACCCCGCATCAACTGAGTACACCCTGTTGGACAACTCAGCGCTCGTGGACGTAGCGGCCGTTCATCGGCTTCTCTCAACGAGCTACTGGGCCCCGGACCGAACCGACGAGGTGATCCGCGCATCGCTGGACAGCTCGCTCTGTTTCTCACTTCTGCATGGATCCGACCAGGTTGGCTTCGGTCGGTTTGTCACCGATAGTGCTACCTTCTCGTGGTTCTGCGACTTCATAATCGATCCGGACCACCGTGCAAACGGGCTTGGCAAATGGATGCTCGGCATCATGCTGGATCATCCGGCCGTCCGCGATACAAGCATCTACCTCGGCACCCGCGACGCACATGAACTGTACCGTCGCTACGGGTTTGAGGACAAAGAGATGATGAAACGGCCTGCGAAAGAATAGCGGGTCGAGCATGGATGATCGCACGCATCGGTTCTACGACACACACTCCGCGGAAGTCGCCGCGCGGTACGAGTCAGCTGGCGGCGGCT
This sequence comes from Spirochaetales bacterium, assembly GCA_019038705.1. Taxonomy (GTDB): domain Bacteria; phylum Spirochaetota; class Spirochaetia; order DSM-27196; family SLST01; genus JAHOYX01. The sequence continues at coordinate 8,482 of JAHOYX010000023.1, read as the reverse complement.
TGTCCGAACTCTTTTCCGTTCTGTTCCGTGCCGGGCAATCCGTGCTCGACATCGGGGCAGGTTCGGGACGGGACATGGATCGACTTCAAGCCCTTGGCGTCGATGCGTGGGGGCTGGAACCGTCCGATGAGCTGCGGACAGAAGCAATCCGCTACCACCCTGAGCTCAAAGATCGACTGATTGCCGGCGCCCTTCCGTCAGATCCTGGCGCGCTTGAAGGCCGGACCTTTGACGGAGTGATTCTCTCGGCCGTCATCATGCACATTCCGGATGCGGATCTCCTGGACTTCGCCGTGGCGGTTCGCGCCCTCCTGAAGCGGCACGGTCGGCTCGTCGTCTCCACCTCCACTGAGCGCGATGACGTCAATCAGACAACCAGCCGGGATGCAGGCGGGAGGCTCTACCGGCTGCGCGGCGCAGACGAGGTCCAACGCCTCTTCACGCGTGTCGGCTTCCGATTGGAGAGTCGATGTGTCTCAGAAGATGGCCTCGGACGACCCGGCATGAAGTGGGCCACCCTGGTTTTTTGCGTACGAGGCAGCGCGGCCAGGGCGCGGCACTGAAGCGCCGCGACGGAATCCGTTGTCTGCTATAATAGGAGTGTGAAACGGATGGCAGACCCTGCGGTGAAACGAGACCAACACTACACCTACGCTGACTATCGCTCGTGGCCCGAGGATGAGCGATGGGAGTTGATTGACGGCGTGGCGTGGAACATGTGTGCCGCTCCGACCAGCCACCATCAGTCGCTCCTTCAGGAACTGGGTCGACAGATCGGTAATCTGCTTGAAGGTCACAACTGCCGGGTCTTTCCGGCACCGTTTGATGTCCTCCTTCCGGAGACGGCTGACGAGTCGTGGGATGCGACGGACACCGTCCTGCAGCCGGATCTGACCGTTATCTGCGACCGACCGAAGATCCGCGAACACGGGTGCGTGGGTGCCCCTGACCTGGTCATCGAGATACTCTCGCCTTCAACCATGAGCAAGGATCTCTCGGTCAAGCGTGAGCGTTTTGCGCGGGCAGGTGTCACCGAGTGCTGGTTCGTCTCACCCGGGGATGAATCGATCCTCGTGTTCGTGCTGGACGACAACGGGCACTACCCGGCGGTCCCGCAGGTGCACAATCGCACTGCGACGCTGAGGTCCTCCGCCGTCCCGGCCATTCAACTCGAACTCTCCGGGATCTTCTCGCGGGCCCGCCTGTAGGGCCCCGGAGAATTGGTCTGCGCGAGGTCTGGAAGTCGATTTGAAGCGCCGGCGCAATCCGGCCCGTGGTATACTAAGAGGTGTACCAATGAGTGACTTTGCAGCCGATCTGACAGATCAGCAACTCCAGACAGTGGGCAACTACGTCCGGCACAACCTGCGCGAATGGATGGAACAGGTTCCCACCCCTCCGTCGTGGGCTGTCCCCAACATCCAGTTGCTGGAACGAATGGTACGGGTGGAAACCAAACTACAAGCGCAAAGCGAACTGATGCAGCAAGGCTTCGCCGCGATGGAAAAACGAACTGAAGCAGTGGAGAAACGTATTGAAGTAGCGGAGATCGGAACGCGCTGGCTCATCGGCATCGGGTTTGTAGTCATCAGTACGCTCATCGCAGTGTTCGCGCTTCTCGCATGAAATCGATGTGAAACGGCAGTGTCCTGCCTGATTCTCACTATCTACCAGCTGACGTCCACACCCACCCCGAAGAACAATTGGTCGTCCGGCTCGGTGAGATATCCCAGGGTGAATGCAACCACGTTGTTCCAGAAGTGCCAGGCGATGGCTTTGCGGAAGTCGTAGGCGTTGCGCTCGGTTACCGAGGCGGCGTAGAGACCAAACATGGTGGCGAATGTTGCCTGCCACAATGTGTCCTGGATGCTGACGTTGGGCACCAGGGCGTTTGGCAGATGCACGAGGCCGAAGCTGACCGATGAGCCGACAATGCCGCGAGTCTGCAACTGAACTCCACGGTAGGCTATCTCCTCCCACACCGCATTCGCGTTGGCAATCAGGATTGCAGAGCCTGCGGCAAGCGCCAGGCCCGCCGCGGGAGAGAGGTCGGCGCCGAGGAAGGGCACGGACTCGCGGGAGAAGTAGTCTGCAATGTCGGTTCGATTAAGACGCGCAACATCGGGCAGCACGGAAAGCGCAAAGACGGGGAGTATCTCCAGGTTGAGAAGGTTCCGTGGCTGCCACGGCGCGGCAAGGGCCTGGGTCAGGCCCACCGGCTTGGCGGGAGCCTCGGCGGCCGCGGGGCCGGTGGTGCGGAGGACGAGGTGCTGCTGTACGTCGTACTGGCTGTGGGTGGAGAGGAGCGTTCCGTAGAGCCCGAGGATTGTCCCGAGGAAGAACTCCCACTTGTCCGGCCGCTCATTCAACCCGTCAAGGTAGTAGACATACCAGCGTCCGTTCTCGTCGGTGTAGTAACGCTCCAGCCCATCATCGGTGATCACCTTGGCAAGGTAGTGGGTTTGCAGGGCAATCCCCGCAATGGTCAATGGAAGCGACGACAGGTAGACCGCGCCCTCAATGGTCCTGCCCATCTTGATCTGCGCGTACCCGGGGAGGAGCGTGTTCAGTAGAATGTCCCGGGAGGTGAGCTCGTAGTCGACGGCAGCCAGGGGCGGCGGATGCAGAGATGCGGCTGCCGCGAGAATGCAGAGCAGCGTGGCTCGGGTCACCGGCCCGAATCCCCGAAGTGCGGCACGTGTACAAGACTGTACTTCTCCCGCAGGAGCAGCCGCAACTGGTCAGAGTCACCCATCAACGACTGCTCCGGCGGCGGAGTCCGGGGTGAGCTCAAGAGCCCGGCACACGTCGTTCAGGATCGGGTCCTGACCGGGACAGGCAAAGACGTTGAGGTTCTCCATTGCGCGGGTGAACCCCACGTAGATGAGGTTGCGCAGCAGGCGATCGGTGGTCTCTTCGTCGAACTTCTCACGCCGATTGAGGTATGGCAGATAGACCAGGACAACCGGGAAGTCCAACCCCTTGCTTGAATGGAGGGTTGAGAGACGCACGGCGCCGGTCGCCGAGAACTGGAACTCCCGATCGGTTATGACCGCCGCCGGAATGTCGTGCTGTGCGAGCGCCTCGGCGATGTGGGATACTTCGGCGGTGTGAGGCGCCAGCACGCAGATGTTGTCGGCGTCGTATTCCAGATGATCCAGAAAGAGACCGAGCTTGCGCAGGAGAATGGGGAGGAGTTCCGCCGGCTCGCCGGCCGTGTAGAGCTCCGGGATCGGCCCGTCCCGAAAGGCAAATAGATTCTCCTCGTTTGTCGGCTGAAATCGTTGCGCGGCCTCGTGGATCTGTCGCGTGTTTCTGAAATTGGTCCGAAGAACCTTGGTTCGGCCGGAGATCCGGATCCCGGCTCGAACAAACGGAGAACTCACGCCGTAGATGCTCTGCTGGAGGTCGGAGGCCATGATGAGGTGACCGGAGATGAGCGCCTTCAACGTGATGAGATCACCGGAGGTCAGGTCCTGCGTTTCGTCCAGGTAGATTGTCCGAACGTCCCGCAGGCGCCCTCTGTCTTCCTCCGAGCCGGCCTCGATGTAGTCCAGGATCTTGATGCGGGCATAGTTTCGGCTGAAGGCGCCGATGTCGTTCATCCGGGAAACAACCTGGTCGCGGATGGCCCACACGGTTTCACGCTGCCCCCTGGATAGCCGCCGTCGCATTCCCATGCGCGGGACAACCTCGTTGGTGTACTCTTCGTGAGTGACGACGTTTCCGAACAGGAAGGTCTCCAGTTCGGCGGCAACCTCTACGTCGTCGAGGAACTCGGTTGTGTTGAGCTCAGCGCAGAGCTCATCAACGATGGTGAAGTCAAATCGATACGACTCGTCAATGCGCTTGAGCCGCTCAAGAATGAAGGCATCCACGGTCTTCACGAGACCGCTGATCCGATCCGCGCCAAGCACGGTGGTCACGTAGTCCTCGAACTTCGCGAGGGTTCGCGTGAACGTCAGCAATACCGCCCGCTGATCCGGCCGCGCATCAAACGGAAGCTCACCGATCTCCAGCGAGCGCTGCAGCGCTTCAATCAGGATCAGCGACTTGCCGGTTCCGGCACTGCCTCGGACCAGAAAGTCGGACTCGCGGTCTATCGCCTGAACCGCCTCTTCCTGCTCAGGCGTCAGCCGCAGAAGTGTGCGTTCGTAGTCCATGCGGGTCTTCGTGTAGATGCTGAATCGGCCCAGATCCCCGATGTAGCGCTCCAGCTCCTCGTAGGCCTGCATCTGTTTCAGCAGCCCCTTCCTCTCCTCACGGAGCCGGGCACGCTCGGCCCGCAACTCATCCACCTTCCGGTCCTTGACCTTGGCCCGCCCTCGCGTCTCCTTCAGTTCAAGAGTGAATCGATCTATCTCATGCTCGAGCTGGGCCACCTTCCGGGCATCGATCTCGTATCCGTCCAGTTGCGCAAGGAGATCACGGTTGCGGGCCTGCAGTCCTTTGAGTTCTTCCTGCACGCTATGCAGCACCCCGCTCTGCTCGGCAAGACTCCGGCGCTCTCTCCACACCTCTCGGGAACGCTCCAGCCGGCGTACCTCCGGCATGCTGCCGATCCCGATCAGAGTACAAAAAACGAGGAACAGATGAGTTGCCGCGACAGCCTCGTCGGGATCCAGTTCCCAGAATGCGTGTCGAACCGAGTTGGTGAACCTGTGCTGGCGACCAAAGCTTGCCAGGCAGTTCAGACCCTGCACAAAGCCCCCTTCGGATTGTTCGATCAGTCGTTCCCGGAAATCCCAGACGATGTCCGGAAACTTCTCGGAGTCGGAAGCCTGCGCGATGTCACGGATGTAGTGTTCCACGAAGGAATGAAGCGCGAGAACGTAGAATCCGGCATCGGTCCCGACAAGTCGTACGAGACGTTTGAGCTCTGCCTGCATCGGTCTCCGTCAAGAATAGCGTGTGACGGGCAATCGTGCACGCGGGTTCTTATACGTCCGCAGTCAAACCCCTTGCGTCATTCAGGCCAATTGCCAGACGCCGGACCTCCCGTCGGAGTTCCAGCTCCTGGCAGAACAACCTGGGGATAGCCGCGGCGCCGATAATCGCTCCGGCGATGTTCCCGCAGATGCTCCCGGTGGAGTCACTGTCACCCGAGTGATTGACCGCGAGTCGGACCGCCGACGGAAAATCCCGGGGGAAGGTGAGCGCGGCAAACAGCCCGATAGCGAGCGCTTCCTCGGCAACCCATCCCGCGCCGAGGCGTTCGACCGTCTCGGGTGTTGCGGGCGCCCCGGATGCCGAGAGCCCTATTGCCTGTTCAAGCGCTCGGGCGGTCTCTTCACCGGAATCACCCGGGGCGGTCGGGCAACCCCCGTGGAGAGCCGGATTGCGGGCGACGGCGATTGCCTGTTGGGCGGTACGCGCGAGATCCTCCCCGTCCATCAACATCGAGATCATGAACGCGAGAACTCCTGCGGTGATGTACCCGGAGGGATGACCGTGAGTGAGCGCGGCGAGCTGGAATCCCAGTCGGAATGCGCTGACGGGATCAGCGGCAATGATCCCGACCGGGGCTACCCGCATCACGCCTCCGCAACCTTTGCTGTTGTTCCGGGGGCGGTCCGGAGTCGTGTGAACCCCGGTCTGTAGTGCCTCAAGGCAGGTAGCACCCGGCGCCCGGCGAGCACGAAGGCGCGGCACGTGGACAAGCTTCCCCGCGGAAAGCACCGCGGACACTGCGTCCTCTCTCATTCCCGCATACACGGTGCCCGGGCCGGTCTCCGGCCGAGAGCCCTGCGTAACAAGCCACCGGTGGTAGGCCTCCAGAACCGGACGCATGCCGGTGTTATCTACCGGTCTGCGTCCGGCCGCGGAGCATTGCTCCCGGGACCGCTCCCGGGCCCGCATCTCGAGGAGCCCCTCGCCGCTGAACATGGTCATTTGAGTGTCGTCCGTAACGTGCGCGAGTCCGGCAGAGTTCGGCTCAAGCGCGAGGATCCCGCGGCTTCCGTACTGTCGGCGAATCTCGTTCAGATCGAAGAACTCAACGGGCGCCCCGAGGGCATCGCCGACCGCTCCCCCAACGAGACAGCCGACGGCCCGGGCGCTGCGAGAAACGTGAGTTGCCATCCCAATCTCCCTCGCGGCGCAGGGTGACACGTTGCACATACTTCGTCAATACACAATTCGTACCATTAAACCCATTCCTACACGTCGCTTATTTTCGCCCACCACCGAACCGTGGTACGGTGGTGGCATGCATGAACGCAGAGCGAACCCGAGCACGCACCTCAGCAAGAGCCGGATCATGTCCGGACTGCAGTGTGAGAAACGGCTGTGGCTGGAGATCTACCATCCGGAGCTGAAACCTGTCCTCACCGCCTCGCAGGAACGCATTTTTGCCGTCGGGACAACCGTGGGGGAGGTGGCCCGCGATCGGTTCCCCGGCGGCCGCCTCGTGGAGGCCCCGTTCTACGATCTGCCCGGCTCGGTCCGTGAGACCGCTGCCCTGGTTGACCGCGCGGACCTGCCTCATATATATGAGGCGGCATTTGAAACCGACTCCACCCATGTGAAGGTGGATGTGCTGTCACGGATCGCCGACGGATCATGGCACCTCATCGAGGTCAAGAGCACGTCGAGCGTGAAAGACGAGCACGTGACCGATGCGGCAATTCAGTGGCACGTGACTGAAGGCGCCGGCCTCTCGGTGACAACCTGCAGTCTCATGCACCTGAACAGTGAGTGCCGGTACCCCGATCTGTCGGACCTCTTTACGGTTGAGGACATCAGTGAACGGGCTCGGGAAGTCAGGGCTCGGGTTCCTGAGATCATTGACCGGATGAGGGCAATCGTTTCTCAGCCCACCGAGCCAGACGTACCAATTGGTACCCACTGCACGAAACCGTACGAATGCCCATTCACGTCTCATTGTTGGCGGGACGTGCCGAAGCACTCGATCTTTACCATCCCCAATCTCCCGAGCAAAACGAAGGACTCGCTCGCGGCTCAGGGAGTACTCGGCACCAATGAGGTATCGACAGATGAGCTGAATCAGCGCCAGGCCGCTCACGTGGAGATGGTGCGGCGAGGGGAACCCGTGATTGACACGGAGGCGGTTCGCGCGGCAATTGCCGAGCTGGAGTATCCGCTCTACTTCCTGGATTTCGAGACCTGCGCGGATGCCATTCCGCGACTGGACGGGCTTGGGCCGTGGCACAAGTACCCCTTTCAGTACTCGCTTCACGTGCTGGACGCCGGCGGCACACTGACACATCACGACTATCTCCACGAGGACGAGACCGACCCGCGACCCGCGCTTGCCGCCGCCCTCTGCGCCGATGTCGGGCCCGCCGGAACCCTGATCGCGTACAACGCCGGCTTTGAGCGCGGGGTTATCGGAGCTCTTGCGGAGACCGTGCCGGAGTTGGCCGATCAATTACGTGCGATGCTTCCTCGGTTCTTTGATCTCCTGGTCATCTTCCGCAAGCACTACGCACACCCCGATTTCCTCGGCTCCAACTCCATCAAGAACGTGCTGCCCGTCATCGTACCCAGTCTCTCCTACAAAGGAATGGCCGTAGCCGACGGTAACGAGGCGCAGGCCGTGTGGGCATCGACCATCACACTGCCCCCCGGTGATGAGAAGAGCCGCGCGCTGAATCAGCTGCTCGAGTACTGTGAACTGGACACCCTGGCAATGGTGAAGATCCATGAGGTGCTGCGGGGGCTCTGACCGGACGCGATACCCGGTGAAGCGCCACGACTGTTCCGCCAGTACGGTATACTGGAGGCATGAAACGCATGGCCGATCCAGTGAGAAAGACCGACAGGCATTACACCTACGCGGACTACGTGACCTGGCCCGATGACGAGCGCTGGGAGCTGATAGACGGCGTCGCGTACAACATGAGTGCCGCGCCGCTTCGCAATCACCAGAAGATCCTCGGTGATCTGTATGTCATGGTTCGAGCGGCGCTGGAGCCTGAAGGTTGCGAGGCCTACCTCGCACCATTTGACGTTTTCATCCTTTCAGCGACGGACGACGAGGCGGACAGAACGGACACCATCGTCGAGCCGGATCTGGTGGTCATTTGTGACCCGTCCAAGCTCGTCCGACGCGGCTGCACGGGCGCTCCGGATTGGGTGGTCGAGATTCTCTCCACCTGGACCATGAAGAAAGACATCACGGTGAAGCTGGAGCTCTACGAGCGTGCAGGGGTTCGCGAGTATTGGGTGATTGACCCCGGCAACGAGGCAGTGATGGTCTACCTGCTTGATGAGTCCGGGCGTTATCCGCCCGATCCCGCCCTCTATCACCGAGGAGACAGCGTCCGCTGCGTCGTTGTGCCGGAACTCACCGTGGATCTTGACGAGCTGTTTGGGCCCGGTGCTTGACGGAAAATCCGCTCGTCTCGGCGTAGGCTCGACTCCCCTACTCGCCCTCCACGAACAGGATGCCCCACTCCTCGGACTCGGCCGCACGGCCTGCATCCGCTGCGCCTGCTGCCGATGCGAGGTTGGTGTACTC
>JAHOYX010000224.1 GCA_019038705.1 Spirochaetales bacterium | reverse complement strand
CTAAGCTGCACGGGCCCCTCGATCAGTCCTCACTCTCCGCCTCCATCTTTCTCTTCAGTGCCTCCAGGGCCACCTCCGCCTCTGCATCAGCGAGGGCGTTCGTCGTTTCCTGCTCCGTCCCGACTATTCCCTCCAGCTGCTCCAGCAGGGCGCCGGCATTGACCGTGAACTGCGGCTCCTGACGGATCTTCACCAGGCGCCGTTTAAGCTCGGCGACCTTGAAGTTCATCTCCCGTTCGTCATTCTTCAGGCGCACGAGGCCTGCATGCGCCTCCTCGGCCCGAGCCAGGCTCTCTCTCCCAAGTTCCATCTCATCACGGTCAGCGGCGAGACGGGCACGCTTCTTCCACAGCTCGAGCGCCTCCTCTGCCGCGGCACGGTCGCGTGCAACCTGTTTCTGCGTGATGATGAATTGAGCGACATAGGCGCTCGCCTCCGCGGGTGAAAGCCCTTCCAGGTCAAAGTCGTCTTGCATGCCGCTCCTCCTGACGGCAACTGTATGAAATCGCCACGTTGCGGTCAACGCGTGGTCAGGCGCCCCAATCCGGTGATATGGTAACGTCATGGAACCAGAAGTCAGATACCACATGCTGCGTCCAGGACAGATCAGGGAACAGAGGGAGGCCTGCCCGGTGGCTTACATTCCCATAGGAACCATTGAATGGCATGGCGTTCACAACCCGACGGGAGCCGATACGCTGCAAGCCGAGGGACTCGCTCTTCTCTGCGCGCAGAAAGGAGGCGGACTTGTGTTTCCTCCCCTGTACTACGGCGAGAGCAGATCGGAGAGCCTCATGGAGGCCAACGCTCCTGACCGGGAGGCTATCGCAACTGAGATGGGACTGGACCCGGACAATTTTCTGCCCGACCGCATGCCCTTTCCGCCTATGGAGCAGAGTTTCAATTACGAGCGGCTGCTCGTCCACATGCTTGCCGAGGTGATGTCATTGGGCTTTGAGCTTGGTGTTCTCGTCGCGGGGCACTACCCCCTCATCGATCAAGCCAGAGCAGCGGTATTGAGGTTCAACAAGTGGCGACCTGCCCGCTACGGCGGGATGCTCGCATGGGCGTGCATGGACTATCTTTCTCTTACCGATCGTTACGATTGTGCCGGTGACCATGCGGCCGGGTGGGAGACTTCTCATCTGATGCATCTGCACAGGAACACGGTGGATCTGGCGCTTCTCCCTCCGAAGGGCGAGAGACTCGTTGGTGTCGATGGAGTGATGCCGCCGCAGGATGCGACGGCCGATTTCGGCAGGGAAACCCTCGAGGCAAGCGCGGAGTCGATTGTGAAGGAAGTGAATCACCGGCTGCACAACCGGGACAGGTACGCCGGCCACGGCAACAGCCTGAAGGAAGGGCTGTGGGACGATGCATGAACACGAGCACCCGATCGCCGCGCCCGCGACGGCACTGGCGCCGAGTGCAATATCGGTCATTCGCTGCAGCGGTCAGGATTCAATTGAGCTTGTAGGGCAGCTCTTTCGCCCCGCCGATCCGTTTCTCCATGCCCCGGGTCACACGATCCATCATGGGACCCTGACTGGAACCTCCGGCGAAGCCGTGGATGAGGTGATGGTCGCACTGTTTCGTGCCCCGATGAGCTACACCGGTGAGGACTCGGTGGAGATCTACGGTCACGGCAGCCCCGCAGGGGTTCGTCGCATTCTGGAGGCGCTCTACGAGGTCGGGTTTCACCCGGCTGCACCCGGAGAGTTCACCCGGCGGGCCTTCATCAATGGCAAGATCGATCTCACCCGTGCCGAGGCGATCAACGACCTGGTCAACTCCCAGACCCTGGAGGCGCACCGGCTTGCTCTGGATCGGCTGGGCGGCGGCGTACAAACCGCCGTTGAGGCGGTCCGCGCGGACCTGATTGCGCTCATGGCTCAGATTGCGATTCAGCTCGACTATCCGGAGGAGGACACCGGGGAGATCACACTCGATGACAACCTCCTGGCGGATTGCGCGGAAAGGTTGCGGACGCTTGCCGCTTCCTACCGTCGCGGCCGTCTTGTTCAGGAGGGGGTGTCCGTGGTGCTCGCAGGCAGAACCAATGCCGGAAAGAGCGCGCTGTTCAACATGCTCCTGCGGCAGGATCGATCCATTGTCAGCGATCTTCCCGGGACCACACGGGATTACCTGGAAGCAATCGTAGATATCGCCGGAATGCCCGTCCGCCTCTTTGACACCGCCGGTATGCGCTCCGCCGGCCTCCGATCGGTCGGGGAACCGATCGAGGAGGAGGGAATTCGTCGCAGCCACGTCGTCATTGCTGCATCCGACCTCGTTCTCTACGTTCTGGACGCCACGGACGGCATGTCCGACGAGGATCGGCATCGAATCGCGGAGATCCACGCGCCGGTCGTGCTGGTCTGGAACAAGACCGATCTGACGACAGCCGAACCCCCGGATGGGGCTGTGCCCGTCTCCGCGCTCACCGGCAGCGGCGTAGCCGAGCTGAACGAACGAATCTTCCTGGTGGCGGCCGGGGACGGAGGAGCCGCAGCGGTCGGGGACGGAGGTTGCATCGGCGGGGCATCGCCATCCGGCGTTGTCATTGATTCCGCCCGGCAACACCACCTGCTCACCCGCGCCCTGGAGTCGATCGAGCACACCCGTGCGTCCCTCGGCCGTAGTATGCCGGCGGACGTCCTGGCAGTTGATCTACAGGATGCCATCAACGCGATTGGGGAAATAACCGGCGAGGTGGCAACCGACGAGATCCTCGACACCATGTTCGGGTCATTTTGTGTCGGAAAGTAGGGCCGCCATCGCCGCACCCGGATCCACCTGCCGTTGCCACACCCGGGGCGCCGTGGTAGCCTGCCGTTGATGGATGCAGAGGCCGTAGTAATCGGTGGAGGCCATGCCGGGATAGAAGCCGCGCTGGCGCTCGCGCGTCTCGGTCACTCCACGATATTCGTCACCCAAAATCCGGATCAGATTGGCAAGCTCTCGTGCAACCCTGCGATCGGCGGACTCGCCAAGGGCAACATAGTCCGCGAGATAGATGCGCTCGGTGGTGAGATGGGGCGCCTGATCGACGCAACCATGATCCAGTTCCGTGTGCTGAACCGGAGCCGCGGACCGGCGGTGCAGGCGCCGAGAGCCCAGGCGGACAAGCTGGCGTACCAGGTTGCTGCAAAGACCGCATTGGAGGCGCAGAGCGGTCTCCATATCCTCCAGGACACCGTCACCGAGCTGATCCGGGACTCGACCGGCCGCCGAATTGCCGGGGTGAGGACCGAACGAGGGACGGAGGTTACGGCCAGGGCCGTGGTCGTAACCTCCGGCACCTTCCTCAACGGCCGAATCTTCATCGGTGAGTACATCGCATCGTCGGGGCGTCTTGGCGAGCCTGCAGCTCTCGGCCTGGATAAGTCGCTCCGGGAGATTGGGTTCCGTCTCGGGCGACTCAAGACCGGTACCCCGGCGCGGGTCCACGGTGATTCGCTTGACTACGGCCGAATGGAAGAGCAGTTTGGCGACGACGAGATCGTGCCGTTCTCGTTTTCCCACACGACAATAGATCGGCCTCAGGTGTCGTGCTTCATCACCTTCACCAACGACCGGACCCACCAGGTGATCCGTGACAACATGGATCGGTCTCCGCTCTACTCGGGCGAGATTGAGGGGGTGGGCCCGCGCTACTGTCCGTCCATCGAGGACAAGGTTGTCAAGTTTCCGGATCGGGATCGACATCAGGTCTTTGTTGAGCCTGAGGGCCGGCAGACGCGCGAGATGTACCTCAACGGTCTCTCCAGTTCGCTCCCGGAAGAGGTCCAGGAGGAGTTCCTGCGTACGATCCCGGGATTGGAACACGTGCAGATAATCCGGCCCGCTTATGCCGTGGAGTACGACTACATTGACCCGTCTCAGCTCTGGCCCACCCTTGAGTCCAAGATGGTCACCGGCCTCTATGTTGCCGGTCAGACCAATGGTTCCTCCGGCTACGAGGAAGCGGCGGCCCAGGGCCTCATGGCCGGGATCAACGCAGCGATGCAGCTTCAGGGAGATCCGCCGGTGGTCTTGTCCCGGGCGGATGCATATATCGGTGTGCTCATTGACGACCTCGTGACCCTCGGCGCCCGGGAGCCCTATCGGATGTTCACCTCCCGCGCCGAGCACCGGATCTCCCTTCGTCACGACTCCAGCGATTCCCGCCTCCTCGAGCGGGGTCACGCACTCGGACTTCAGCCCGATGAAGCCTACAACCGTTTCGTTGAGAAACGCGACGGCCTTGATGCCATCAAAACCCTTCTTCTGTCTCGACGACTTGGCGAGACGGAGGTGGAATCAGGTTCAGAGATGACGGTCCATGTCGGGAAAACCTTCCACCAGGCGTTGAAATCCCCCGAGGTTGCGATTGATGATCTCCTGCAGTTTGACGGGTCGATAGGGCGGGGCAAGCCGACGGAGTGGCTTCGACAGGTTGAGCTGGACGTGAAGTACGAGGGGTACGTGGCGAGGCAGGAACGCCAGATATCACGTTTCAAGAAACTCGAACACCTGACCATCCCAGCCGAGTTTGACTACGATGCGGTACCCGGGATTTCCAACGAGAGTCGCGAGCAACTCAAGGACATTCGGCCGCTTTCGCTCGGCCAGGCCTCCCGTGTGCCGGGGGTCCGCAACGCCGACATAGCAGTGCTGATGGTCGCCCTCGGGCGTGGCGGTCGGCAGTGACGGCGCCCGCCTGGGAAGTGGTTCTGCATGACGGGCTCGAGCAACTCGGGCTCGCACAACGGGATGGCGTGGAGTCCCTCCTGGCGTACACCCGCGAGCTCGCGCGCTGGAATGAACGACTCGGGTTGGTCCACGCTTCGGGCTCCGAGCTGATCGTCCGACACCTCCTGGACTCAGTTGCCGGCCTGGAAATGGTCCAGTCGTTGACCGAAGGTCGCGATGCGCCGGCCATTGCGGACATCGGAACGGGCGGGGGGCTGCCGGGTATTCCTCTATCGTGCTTCCTGCCGCACGCCACGATCCACCTCATAGAGCGATCCGAACGCAAGTGCGGCTTCTTAGGCGGCGCCCTTCTCGCGGCAAAGATCAGGAATGCCCGGGTAGTCAACGAGGATTTGTCGGCCCTGCGGGAGCCGTTCGATGTGATCGTCTTTCGTGCGTTCCAGCCGCTCTCTGCGCCACTCGTCATCAAGTTGACGCGACTGCTCAAGCCCGACGGTGCGGTGTGCGCGTACAAGGGGCGGGCGGAGCGGGTCCGGGCCGAAATTGCATCCCTCGGCGATGACCTGGCGGCCCGCCTCCACACTGAGATGGTGCCGGTGGTCGTACCCTTTCTCGAGGAGGAGCGTAACCTTGTGATTCTCAGGTCTCGCGCCGCGGAAGCCCCTACGCCCGCCCGAGGATCTTGAGGAACGTATCCTTAGCCACGAGGTCGACGAAACGAGCTTCCACGAACGCCTGAGCGCCATCCGAGAAGACGCCGGCACTGAGACAGAACCCGCGACTGGCGTGAAGGTCTTTCATTCGCGACTGCAAGTCGCGCAGAACAAGCTCCCCTGTCTGGCCCGTCGTTCTCATGAAACGGAAGAGCGTGATGTCTTCCCACTTCGGAGTACGAATCTCGGCGAGGAGGTCCGCCGATTCGGAGCGATTGACGTTGATGTCCGTGATCTTGACGGTGGAGTTGCGGAAGTACGATGTAACGATTCTCCGGCATAGTCCGACGAATTCAGATGGCGGCGCCATCAGGTAGGTTTGCAGGTTCTTATTGCCGGCCAATTCACGACCACGCGCAATCTGCGCGGCCACGTCTTTGTATGCGGGGTTCACCCGTGATATCTCGGCCATGATCGCGAGGGACTTATCCATGTCCTGCAGCTGACTGTAGGTCGCAGCCAGACGATATTTGAGCTCCAGCAGAACCTCGGGCGGTATGGACTCGTGTTTGAGCCCAATCTGGAAGTCGGCTTCCGCTTCGTCGTACAACCGATTCTTCAGGTGGAGCGAGCCGCTGATTAACGCGGAGCGGGCTCCGTAGGTGGGATCGGCCCGAAGTTGACGGAAGATCTTCCCGGCCTGATCCAGTTGTCCTAACTCGTAATTGGTCTGGCCCAGGTAGAACATGCACTCCTTGTCATCGGGTTTGGCCTGGATCACCTTCTGGAGCAGACCGACGGCATCGCTGAATCGTTTCACACGAAAGAGCGCCTGGCCAAGGAACCGTGTCGTCGGGACGTGGTCCGGCCGGCTCCCACGGGCCGATCGCAGGAGTGCAACCGCGCGCTCATAGTTCTTGCGCTTCAATTCCAACTGCCCCAGATTGTAGTTGATTTCAAAGACGTCCTTGTGATCCCGCGACGCGAGCACCAGATTCCGGTACGCACTTTGGTACTGCTTGAGCTGCATTGATGCCAGTCCCTGGCGCATCAGTATTACGTGTTCGTCCAGGCCAGGGTTGGTGGCGACAAGGTCGGCCAGTGTGGAGTACACCGTCGCCGCTTTCTCCCAGTTCTGGTCGGAGAAGTACACGTCTCCCAGTTCGCTCAGGGCGTTCGCGTCCTTGGGGTTCTGCGCGAGTGCACGGGTGGCCGTTCTGATGATGCTCTGGGAATCCTTGTTCTTCTTCTGTCGGGATTTCGATCCGCGCAGGGATGTCACCAACACGAGCACGAGGATGAGAACACCAAAACCAAGGACTGCGATGAGGACCGGCAAACTCATTTACAGCATTGTTCTGTGATCTCATCGGAGTGTCAACGCAGGCGGTTGCAGTAAACAACCTTCACGGACGATAATGGAATCGAGGAGGCGCGGCTGTGGATAGTTCCATCATTGCGGTGCGCATCGCCAATGGCAGTTTTGTTCCGATCCTGGACACCTCGCAGAGTACTCGACGAAGACTCGTTCTGACGACGATCCGCGATAACCAGACGAGTGTACAAATCGATCTGCACCGCGGAGCGGATGAAAACATGGAGAATGCCGAATACATCGGCAGCCTCATGATTGAGAACATCGAAGCAGCCACCAAGGGTCAGGCGGATGTTGCGCTGCTGATCGGCGTTGACGAGAGCGGCAATCTCAACGCAACCGCGACCGACAAGAACTCGGGAGAGTATCAATCGCTTTCAGTAAGTCTTGAATCGATTGAACAGGGGGGGGGCTTCGACCTGCCCGATTTTGAGTTGAGTGATGAAGAGCTGACACTCGACGACCTCTCAATGGACGAGGAAGAGATTGCCTTGGACGAGTCGGCCGCCTCGCTTTCACTCGATGACGTCACACTGGAGGAGGATCTTTCGTTTGACCTTGAGTCCGAGCCGGCCACCGATACCCTGGCCGCCCCTGTAGCCGATGACGCGATTCTCGAGACGAGTATCGATACGGATGAGGGCCTTGCGGGGCTCGAGGAGTTCTCCGAGGAATCAATCTCGCTGGATGAATCGCTTGCCGATGAATCGCTCGGGCTTGACGCTGAGTTCGCATCCGAGGAACTACCGGATCTGGGTGAAGGCATGGTTGAGGCGGAGCTCGGCGAAGAGGATTTCACTTTTGATGAGCTGGAATCCGAATTGGATGACAACATATTCGGCGCCGCCGAAACCCTGGAGGACACCGCGGACGAGGCTCCGGCACTTGACGAGGTATCGGCACTTGGCGACGCCCCGGACCAGGAGACCGCCGATATGCCGGGAAGCTTCGATGAAGGTCTCGAAGTTGGTGAAGCTCTCGAATTCGGCGAGGAAACGGAGTTTGAGACCGAGGGCCTGGACACCGAGGGCCTGGAGACCGAAGATACGCTGAGTCCCGACGAGTTTGCTCAGCTTGATTCAACGCCCGACGACTCGACGGTGCATGGCGACTACGGTGCCGTGGAGCAGCCGTCTGTGCCTCGAAGATCAAATGCCATCATCTATGTCGGCTATCTCATACTTTCTCTCGCTGCTCTCGGTGTTCTGACCTATCTCGTGTTCCGCCTGCTCGAAGGTCCGCCTGCGCCTCCGCTGCAAGCATCCTTCCCGCTGCTTCTCGCGGGGCTGCCGATGACACGCCATCGCCGGAGAAGGCGGCGTCGGGTCGACTGATCAGGTGCTGATTCCAGACAGACATCTCATTGTTAGCGCGTGTGTTCTGATTCTCACCGCCAGCCTCACCGTCCATGCCGGCGGGGCCGGTTCCGAGGTGTGGGACATGGATCGTGATGAGCTCTCCCTCAGATTACGAACGGGCGACTACGAATTTCTCAAGAGCGTCGACTTCTCGGTTTCCGACCGGACCGGGGTGAACCTGCGGGAGGCGCGCCGACTGGGTGATGACGCGTTTCACATGCTCGGGCTCATCTACAAGGATCTGGACCTCCCGCTCTCTGCCGAGCGACTATTCAGACTTTCGTGGGATGCGGACACCGAGCCATGGCGTAGGGAATCACTGCTGGAATTACTTCGAGTGCTCGAAGTGAGTGAGCGATATCCGGAGTTGGAGGTGTTGGCCGGAGCTGGTCGTGACCGCTACGGAGACGAGCCTGAAATCCTTCGACATCTCATCAGCTCCCTCTATCGGCAGGACAAAGACGCGGAGGTGATTGCGTTCTCGACGATACTTGATGAGCTGATCAGCGGCTCCGACTCCGCCGATGTGCCGGGGTCGGAGTTTGCATTCTGGCTCGCGGTTTCGAGCTCAAGATTACGGTTGCCGGGCTGGGAAGATCGTTACCGGGCGCTGTTTGTTGACCATCAGGCTGATCAGACCCACTCCCGCGTCTGGGACCACCTGCAGGCGAACCCGGGCATTGCGTCGCGGTTCTCCCTTGTGGAACTGCTCTTCTTTGAAGCGAAACGGTTGCTCGCCGAGGGTCAGACAGTGGAAGCAACCGACCGCTTCTTCCAGGTCGCCGACGCTTCCCGAGAGCTTCTCCTCTCTCCGTCCGGGCTCCTTGATTTCTACCTGGCCGGGAGCATCAGCGGCCGGCAATCCGCGACAGCGGCCCGGATGATTGCGATTGCGGATGAGGCGGCAACCGACGTCGCGAAAGTTGATGGTGCGCGCCGCGCACTCGAATACGCTGGCCGTCTCTACCGGACGGCCGGCAACTATCGGTCGGCTATCGAACAACTGCAACGGAGCCTGCTTATCCAGCCGTCGGGGACGGAGGTTGAGCGCGTGGAGGCCGAGCGCGTCAGGTGGTACCTGCTGAGCAGCCGGGTTCGGCTGGACCCTGTGGAGACGGCAGGGTCACTCGCCGCCGTGACGCCCACCCTCGGGGACCCGGCCTACTACAACGATCTCCTTGCGGAGCTGGCAACCCGCCTTGCGGGGCTGGAGCGATGGGATGCGCTTCTCGAGGCCTATCAGGCAATGCGGGATTTCGCGACGGTCGGTACACGCGCGGCGTATGAACTGGTCCTGGCCGAGGCCATCGGTCAAGGCGTGCTACCGACAAGCTCGCTGCAGCGCGC
>JAHOYX010000069.1 GCA_019038705.1 Spirochaetales bacterium | reverse complement strand
GACCTACAGTGTCAGCGTCATCAGCGTTGACATCGTCCAGAACTCCGTCCTGGTCCGGGAACACGGTACCCGGACAATGGAAAAACTCTACTTCCTGCTCCGCCGATTTCTTGACCGCAAACTTGCCGACTACGACGGCCGTGTCTGGAACTGGGCCGGGGATGGGGGAATTCTCGCATTCGCCTTTGCGGATAACGTCAACAGGGCCGTCAAGTGTGCAATCGACATCCAGACATCACTCCCTCTGTTCAATATCAGCCCCGAAAACCCCGTAAATCGTCGGGTTGCCCTCCGTACGGCAGTAGACACCGGGCGCGTTCGATTCTACAGTGATACCGGACGCATCGTTTCGGATGTCATCAACTATGTGGCGCATCTTGAGAAGGCTGCAACAGAGCCCGGCCGCATATCGATTTCCGAACGTGTCATAAACGGTACGGATCCCAAGATTCTGTCGATCTTTGGTGATGAGGGACACTTCGAGGGGTTCCCGTACCGGACAACTACAAGGCGCCTTGATCTTCTTTTTGCTGATGCTGAAGGCTGCGAGGAGGATGAGGCGACCGCCTGAGGGAGGTGGCAATGTTCTCATCCAGGGTATCCAAATTACGTTCCCGTTCGGCTGGTCGGGCGTTACTCGTTGTAGCGCTGCTGTTGGCCGTCGGTACTGCAGGCATCTCGCAGGAGAGCACGGGGTGGTGGGGTAGTTACTACATGCCCGGGAACACTGCGTTCTCAGCCGCAGTAGGCGTGGGCTTCAACAATGGAATCGCACTGGACCTCTCCCCCGGCGCCGAGGTGATTGTCACCAAGATACGGCCGGGCGACATGTTTGCCATTGACATCGGGGTGGGTGCAAAGGGCCTGTTGAGCTTCTATAGGTCGACGTCCCCTCAACTCCATGGGTACCTCGCGTTTGGCGGCGGCCCCTTCGTGAGCGCTCACTTTGGATTTCGCGGTCTGGATTTCTCGTTCTCCGAGTACCTTGAGCGACTGGACGTCTTCAGCGCAATTGGGCTCAATTACATCGGCTACGGTTTAACCGGGGAATGGACAGGTTTGGAGCCATCCGGGGGGATCAAGTTTGCGACCTTCGGCGGCTTCAACTACTTCCTGACCGACAGCATCGCGGTCTCGCTCACCGGCGCCTACTGGTCGGATTGGAGCAGCACGACCGTCGGGGTCACGCTGAAACTCGGCCCCAAAGAGTCGCTGGCCGAGCGTGCGGACTTCGGGGTGCTGGACGACGTCACCCTGACGGCAGCATCGCTAAGCGGCGATATGGCCTATCTCCAGTTTTCCGCCCTCTACTGGGCGATTCTCGGATTTGGCGGGTATGTCGCTGACGACGAGAGTTTTGCCGAAGGTGACGGGATCCGCTGGTGGATGAGCTTTCCGGACGGCAATGACTCCAACGAGATTGAGTACACCCGGGCCCTCCTGCGGATCAACAGTGACGGGTCCAAGTGGTGGCGTGCCGAGTTTGAGTCGGACGGTGAGTTGAGCGAGTTTGAGTATCTCGTTGATAAGAGCGGCGGGCTGGCAACACTCCGCTACGAGGATCCCGAGACCGACGAGGTCGTATCCTACGAACCGAGCGATCCCGACGCATGGTGGGGCGGGTATCACGGATCCGTGAAGGACCGCGAAGACCTTGACGCACTGTCTGAGGGGACCGAACGGGTGCGGGTGCCGGCCGGCACGTTCAGTGCCGAGAAAGTCGTCGCCGGGGAAGCGCCGTACCAGTATACCTGGTGGTACACCGACGAGGTGCCCGGATTGCTGGTGAAGCTCGAGGCGTACGAGGATAACACGCTCATCGTTGAAGGTGAGCTGCGCGATGTCCTCGGCGGTGTCACCACACCGTGGGATGAACCCTGGTAGACGGCCGTTTCCTCCGGGCGCTCGTGACGAGTTGCTGGGAAATTGCGAAGGTCGATCCGGGCCGGGGCGCCTTTCTTCACTCGGTTACGTTCTCGGGCTCGCTTTCGTCAAGGACTTTGAATCTGCGCACTACCGCACTGGTCTGTGGTTCTCCGTCCTTGAATTCTTCGATCATGCTCACCGTCTGGAAAGGAATCATCAGGTGATCAGCCTTGCCGAACATCCTGCGGACATCGTCTTCGGACGGATCAATGATCAGCTTCTTTGTTTCGGGGAATACGAGTTCGGTAATGGAAACAAAGTAGGGGTGGGTGAGATCCAGATTCTTCGCCCTGAGAATGAGGTCTTTATCTTTCCACTTGAAGTGCACTCGGTAGATGGACACAGTGTCTCATAATATGGTGCGCCGGCGGCCGGCAATCAAGACTCGGCGGGCACCAGGACAATCTGGATGTCGCAGACGTTCGTGTTCGTCGGTCCGGTCTTGAGCAGCTGTCCGAGGCTGTCAAAGAATCGGTAGGAGTCATTTCGATGGAGGTACTCCCGCGGATGCAACGCTTTGGCATTGGCCTGCTGCAGAATGTCCGGCGACGCGAAGGCGCCGGCGGCATCGGTTGGACCGTCGGTGCCGTCCGTGGAGGCGCAGAGCACCGATACATCACGCAGCGTCTCAGGGGCCGTTGCCATTTCCTCCAGGATGGCAAGGGCCATTTCCTGGTTGCGGCCACCGAGCCCGTCGCCACGCAAGGTGACGGTTGTCTCGCCGCCGAACAGCAGGCACGCCGGGGTGCGCAACGGGGTCTCATGCCGACGCACCTCCCCGGCAACAGCACTGATGAAGTTGGCGGCGTTGCGAGCCTCTCCAACAAGCTGGGAGGTGATGATTGCGGTGTTGTACCCGAGAGATTCCGCGGTATTCTCGGCAGCCAGGAGGGCCTGGTAGTTGGTTCCCACCAGCACGTTCTGAACGGGCTTGAACACCGGATCGCCGGGTTTCGGCGTCTCTTCCAGGAGTCCTTCCGCACCCGCGGTCAGGATGCGCATGACCGGTTTGGGGAGTTCCCGCGCGATCCCGTACGACTCAACAATACCGAGCGCGGTGGCATAGGTGGTAGGGTCGGGAACGGTCAGGCCTGACGCTATGGCATCCAGCTGGTCTCCGACTACATCCGAAAGGATGAGACTGATTGAGTGAGCTGGAAAGAGAGCCTTGGCGAGTTGTCCTCCCTTGATGCCCGACAGATGTTTGCGCACGGCGTTGATCTCGTGAATGGCCACGCCGTTCGCCAACAGGACGCTGGTCGCGCGCTGCATATCTTCAAGCGTGATCCCCACAGGCTTACCGTCAATTGAGCACTGCCGCGGCGATTCGAGGAGCGCCGATCCCCCGCCGGAGACCACGATCAGAAAAAGTGTTCCCTCCGCGCCGCGCTCGGCCTCATCGAGGATTCGCTTGCCGGCCGCCACACTGCGGTGATCCGGAATCGGGTGGGACGCCTCAAGCAACTCGATCTTCGTGAGCGTATCAAGGTGGCCGGCCTTGACCACCACCGTACCGCGAGCGATGCGGTCACCGAGGATATCCTCCAGTGCCCGCGCCATCGGGGCGCCGGCCTTACCCGCGCCGAGAATCACGATCTCGTCGAAGGTGTCAAGATCGATGTTTTCGTGAACCGTCTCGGTATCGATGCTGAGTTCCGAGCCGTCCAGCGACACCTGCGATCGGATCATCGCATAGGGGTCCACACGGTCCACTGCTGCCTGGAAGATCCGGCTCAGGTGATCCTGCATCGTTGCATTCATCGGACAAGCATAGCAGTTAGGCCGGTCAAAGGAAAACAGCCACTTCCGGGCTGCTATCGCAGCCTGAGGTCCACGATGTTCTCGATGTGGAAGGTCTGCGGAAACATATCGACCGGCTGGATCCTCTCAATCCGATACCGCTCCAGGAGCGCGGCCAGGTCGCGCGCCTGCGTTGACGGCTTACAGCTCACGTAGATGATCTGGCGCGGGGCCAGAGAGAGAAGTGTTTCGAGCACTTTCGGGTGGAGCCCGGCTCGCGGCGGGTCCAGGACGACTATGTCGGGTTTGGGAATGACCGGTGTCGACGCCTGGTCGGCCCCGAGAATCTGTCCGCCGGCCGTCGCCAGGAGTTCCCGGACGTCGCCCGCGTAGAATCGGGCGTTGCCGATCTTGTTCAACCGGCTGTTCTCCACCGCGCGCTCAATCGCCTCCGGGACGGACTCGATCCCGACGACCGATCCCACGAGATCGGCAACGAAGAGACCGATGCTTCCGATGCCGCAGTAGAGGTCAAGCAGTGTTTCCTTCCCGTCGGTCTCAATCCACTCCCTGACTACTGTGTAGAGCCGCTCGGCCTGACGGGAGTTGGTCTGGTAGAAGCTCTTGGGATGGATGGCAAACTCAAGGTGGCCGCACCGCTCGGTGATGGTCTCATCGCCGAAAGCGTGGAAGGCAGGGTGGGGCGAGGTGTCGTCGTTGAGCGTGGTGTTGATGATATAGAAGGCCGACGAGATGGATGGGACGCGCTCGGCCAGGGCCGAGAGGAAGGCGCCCGCGATGTCGGGGCGATCCTCCCCGATCACGAGGATCACCATGACGCCGCCAGCCTCACTCGTTCTGACAATGAGACTCCGCAGGAGGCCGGTGTGTTCGGCCGGATCGTGAAACGAGTAGTCGTGAGCAAGTGCGATCTCCCGGGCTGCGGTTCTGATGTCGTTGGAAGGATCGGCCTGCAGGTAGCAGTGTTCTACTTCCAGAACACGATCAAATCGACCCTTGACATGAAACCCGAGCGCACGCCGGTCTGTTATCGTTTGGCCGGAATCCACTTCTTCCTGAGTGATCCATCGAATCGGCGCAAAGGAGAAGTCCAGCTTGTTCCGGTAGTAAGTGTCCCCGTCGCATCCGAGGATGGGCAGGGGCACGGGTTCCTCGATGTCGCCAATCTGACGCAGGACGTCCGCCACGAATCTTTCCTTGTAGCGGAGTTGCGCCTCATAGGGCAGGTACTGCCAGGTGCACCCGCCGCAGTCCGCGAAGTGGGAGCAGAAAGGTTCGCGCCGTTCGTCCGACCGCGCGTGCCAGGCCGTCACTCTGGCGAATGCGTGGCTGCGTTTCTTCCGCGTGATTGCGACGTCCACAATCTCTCCCGGAAGGACCCCTTCAACAAACACGACCCTGCCTTCCGGCTTGATAATGCCGTGCCCCGCGTACTCGATGTCTTCGATTGTCTGATCGGTGTAGCTGCGCTGTTTTTTCACGTGACGGCGATTGTAGCCGGATTGCACGAGCGCGAACAGCCGGGGTCCGGCGGCGCTGCGGTTTCAGGATCGATCTCCCCCTCGCTGATGTCCGCAAGCAGTGCGATCTCTGCAGCCCAGAGTTCAGGCCGTGGCGTCTCCAGGATGACCGGGACATCCGGCACTCGCGGATCTGTGACGAAACGCGCAAGGGCAGGGAGGCCAAGCGCACCGATGCCAATGCTCTCATGCCGGTCATGACGGCTGCCAAACTCGGACCGCGAATCGTTGAGATGAATGCCAACCAGGCGATCCATCCCCACTACGTCTGAGAATCGCGCCGTGGTCTCTCGGTAACTCTTCGCCGTTCGAAGCTCATGGCCGGCCGAGAATATGTGGCAGGTATCAATGCACACGCCGATCCTCGGCGAGTCCCCGGCGGCGCGAATGATCTGCGCGAGGTGCTCGAACTCATACCCCACATGGGCGCCCTGGCCGGCTGTCGCTTCGAGCACCAGTGTCGCCGTGGTCGTCTGCTCGAGGACGGACACCACAGCCGATGCGATCAGATCGATTGACTGAGCCTCAGTGATTTCGCCAAGGCCGCTTCCGGGGTGGAAGTTCAGGAGCGTGAGACCGAGCGTCTCGACGCGCCGCGCTTCGTCCAGCAGCGCATCCACTGATCGTGCGCGCTTCTCGCTATCAGGGTTCCCGAGATTGATGAGGTAGCTCGCATGCACGAGGACGTTTTCCGGGGCGATGCCGGACGTCAGAAGGCCGGTGGTGAACTGTTCCACCTTCTCCGCCTCGAGGTCCCTGGTTTCCCACCGTCGCTGGTTCTTGGTGAACATGCCAAGAGCGTTGGCCCCGATCTCCGCCGCGCGAGTCGGCGCATTCTGCACTCCGCCCGCAATGCTGACGTGCGCGCCAATGTGCCTCTTCACGCCTCGGTGCCCGGCTCGTGCCCGCCTCGAGCGTGGAACTCCCGCTCGAGCGCCTCCGCTCTGCCTATCGATTTGCGCAGCCATTGCAGCAGGAGCTCGTCGCTCTCCTCGGGTGGGATGTGATAGGCAATCCCGCTCGCCCGGAGCTTGCTTGAGAGCGTGTGCAGAATGATCGCGGCGGACACCGAGATGTTGAAGCTCTCAACGAACCCAACCATCGGGATGACCAGGTGCTCGTCGGCAAGACTGAGCGCCGTTTCACTCAACCCGTCGGGCTCGTTGCCGAACAGGAGCGCAGCCGGACCGGCATCCAGGTCGAAGTCGTCCAGTGATCGTTGCTCGGTGTGGGGCGTGGTCGCCACAATCCGATAGCCCGCAGACCGAAGTTGATCAATGGCGGCGGGTGTGTTCTCCGGTTCACTGTTGTAGCGATGAAGGGTCAGCCACTGTGCGGTTCCAAGCTCGACGCCCGGGTTCAGCCGGTAGGCGTTGCGGTTCTCGACAATATGAACGTCCTGAATGCCAAAGCAATCGCAGGTCCTCAAGACCGCACTGGCGTTGTGGGGCTGGTAGATGTCCTCAATGACAACCGAGAGATAGCGCGTCCGTCTTTCGAGCACGCGACGCATCTTCCCGATGCGCTCCGGCGTTGCAAAGCCCGACAGGTAGCGAATGAGTTTCTGGTCGGTCATGCTGCTCCCTGCCTCACCGCCAGATCGTAGACCTGACACTCGCCACGACCGATCCGAGGTGTGTGGAATCCGTCGCGGGCCGCCCGCCCGTGCTGCGCCTCAACGAGGATGATGTCGCCCGTCATGCGCTTATCATAGTCAGCACTCGCGGGGCGGGCAAGCAAACCGGACTGCCGCGAAGAATGGGGATGGGTCGAGCGATTTGCCTTCAGGGCCGCGGCGTACGTCGGTAATCAGATCTCAACGACGTGGTGTTGCGCGGTCGCCCCGGTCGCCGCGTCGGCGTACGTTTTATCACGCAACTCGTTGACCCGCTCGTCTTTGAGGTAGTCGTCAAACCGCATCGTGCGGTCCATCACCCCGGTCGGCGTGAACTCGATTATTCTATTCGCAACGGTGTCCACGAACTCGTGATCGTGGCTGACGAACAACACGACACCCTTGAACGCGATCAGCGCATCGTTCAGCGCGGTGATCGCCTCCAGGTCCAGGTGGTTGGTCGGTTCGTCCAGAATGAGCAGATTCGCCCGTCCGAGCATGAGCCGGCTGAGCATGCATCGAACCCGCTCTCCGCCCGAAAGGACGCTCACCTTCTTGAATGATTCATCCCCGGAGAAGAGCATGCGTCCCAGAAATCCACGGACATAGGTCTCCTCTTGCTCGGCATCGGTGAACTGCCGAAGCCAGGTGATCAGATTGAGGTCGTTCTCAAAGTAGGCGGCGTTGTCCTTTGGGAAGTACCCGTGCGCAATGGTCTGTCCCCAGTCAAACGACCCGGAATCCGCCATGAGCTCCCCGGCCAGCACCTGGAAGAGTGCCGTCTTGGTCTGGTGATACGGGCCGACAAACGCGATCTTGTCGCCGGTACTCACGGTCAATGAGAAGTTCCGCAGGGCTTCATTATCTTCAAGTTTCAGGGAGAGGGCTTCAATCTCGAGTACGCTCCGTCCGACCGCCCGCTCAGGATCAAAGCCGATGTACGGAGCTCTTCTGCTGCTCGGCTTGATGTCTCCAATGGACAGCTTATCAACCAGCTTCTGGCGACTCGTGGCCTGTCGCGAACGGGCCGCGTTTGAGCTGAATCGCTGGATGAACTCCCGGAGTTCGGCGATCTTGTCCTCCCGCCGCTTCTTGGAATCGCGTTGCTGTTTTCGGGCAAGCTGGCTGGAGTGATACCAGAAGTCATAGTTGCCCACGTAGAGAGTGATCTTGCCGAAGTCCAGATCCGTTATGTGGGTGGTCACTCGATTCAGAAAGTGCCGGTCGTGCGAGACGACGATGACCGTATTCTTGAATCCGAGAAGGAACTCTTCAAGCCAGGCAATCGATTCCAGGTCCAGACTGTTTGTCGGCTCATCGAGCAGAAGTATGTCGGGACTGCCGAACAGCGCCTGTGCAAGCAGCACTCTGACCTTCTGGCCGCCATCGAGCTCGGCCATCTTCCTGCCGAGGGTCTCATCGTCCAATCCGAGGCCGGAAATCAATCGTCCCGCTTCGCTCTCAGCTTCCCATCCCCCGAGTTCGGCGTAGTCATTCTCCAGCTCGGCGACTCTGAGCCCGTCCTCCTCGGAGAAATCCTCCTTCTCGTAGATCGCGTCCTTCTCCCGTGCCACCTCGTAGAGCCGGTCGTGGCCGCGAATAATCGCTTCCAGAACGGTGAGCTCCTCATACTGGAACTGATCCTGCCTGAGGACGGCGATTCGCTCGCCCCGACCTATGGACACCTCGCCGCTATCCGGTTCCAGGTCGCCGGAGAGGATGTTGAGAAATGTCGACTTGCCCGCTCCATTCGCTCCGATGACCCCGTAGCAGTTTCCGGGTGTGAACTTGATGTTCACTTCCTTGAAAAGGACCTGTTCTCCGAAGGAGAGGTTGATGTTTGTTGCGCTAATCATATCTAGGGCGCGCAATATACCGATTATCGGTGCCGGATGGAAGTCGATCGGGGTGCATTGATCCTGCGCCGCAAGGCGGGTTTAATTGAGGGCATGAGCGGAAAGCAGTCACGCCGGGGGAAGAAGGAAGAGAAGATTCTCGACGAGGTGCGCGAGCGGGTTATCCGTGAGAGCATGAATCTCAAAGAGAAAGAGTCCATTCGCCAGGCGCGAGAGGCTGAGCTTGAAGCCCTCAAGGAAATCAGCGATCTGCCGAATCGGAGAATCCAGGAGATAGACCGGGAAGTTCGGTCTGGATTCAAGAAGAAAGAGAAGAGGAAATGGGGCATCTCGCGCAAGATTCTCCGAAGGGTCGTCCGCTGGGCGATACTCATTGGAGTAATCGCCGCCGTTATTGGAATATCTGCCGTAGTTCGGGGACGGCGGGAGGCGCAGCTGCAGGCTCAGTTGGCCGCCGAGGAAGCAGTGAGAAACCTGTACGAGGCCGCCAGTGAGGGCAACCTTCAGATGGTGCAATATCTCGTTGATGAAGGAGCGCCGATAGAGCCTCCCGATTACAGAACCTCCCTCCTGCATGTGGCGGTAACCGGAAGTCATCTGGATGTCGTGGAATATCTGCTGGCAGAGGGCGCCGATGTAAATCGAACTGATTCCAACGGCCACACTGTTATCTACCTTGCCGAGGAACGGCCCAATCTGGCCGTTCGAAGGGTCGTGACCGAGGCTTTTGCTGAAGCCTCTCCGGAAGGCAGTCCGGTGCGGGA
>JAHOYX010000176.1 GCA_019038705.1 Spirochaetales bacterium | reverse complement strand
GGCCTGTTCCTTACTGGCCAGGGCAATCTCTTCCAGGAAGTCCGCTACCTTCGTCGAACCCGTCACAATCTCCTCGAGTTGGGTAGAAGTTGCTTCGGCAGCCTTGTTACCGGCGTCCACATTGCGCGTGGTCTCCTCTACCATCGCCGTTGTCTCCTTCGCCGCCTCGGCACTTCGAACCGCGAGATTGCGCACTTCATCCGCGACGACCGCGAACCCCTTCCCGTACTTCCCGGCGCGAGCCGCCTCAACATTCGCGTTTAGAGCGAGCAGGTTGATTTGGAACGCAATGTCGTCAATGACTTTGACCACCTTGCTGATCTCGTCCGAACTGTTGTTGATTTGACCCATTGCGGCGATCAGGGACTGCATCTGCTCGTTGCCGCCTGCCGCGCTCTGGAGCGCACCCTT
The DNA here is from genome assembly GCA_019038705.1 of Spirochaetales bacterium. GTDB lineage: Bacteria > Spirochaetota > Spirochaetia > DSM-27196 > SLST01 > JAHOYX01. Next base: position 9,085 of record JAHOYX010000176.1, on the reverse strand, counting down.
GGCAACCGAACTCGCTTCCGAGGCGGTTTCCGAGTTCTGATTGGACTGACTGTTGATCTCGTTCAGAGAAGCCGTTACTTCCTCTAAGGAACTCGCCTGCTCGGTTGATCCCTGACTCAGCGATTGGCTGGCCTGTGCCACCTGCTCGGAACCGGTATTGACCTGGTCAACAGACTCAGACACCTGGCCGAGCACATCATTCAGCGATCCGAGCATGTCCGTGAAACTGCCGGTCAGCGCCCCGACCTCATCACGCGATTTGGTCTCTGCAACCGCAACGGTCAGATTCCCCTCTGCAATCTCCCCGGCAACTCCCGCCGCGGCGCCAAGAGGCTTGGAAATGCTCCGTGAGAAGATGATGGAGATGATGATAACAACCACCACGACCGCAACGCCGATGTAGATGATGAACATGATGAGCTGGGTGACTGGCTCGCGGACCTCGGCTTCGTTCATCTCCGTCACAATAGCCCAGTTGAACCCGTCAAGTTCCACAGTGTCCCATGCACTCAGGACCGGCTCTCCAAGATAGTCGTCGATAAGCCCGGAACCACGGTTGCCGGCAACCCCTTCGCGGGCCGCCTCAGTGTCCACGCCATTTGCCGCCACCGTTCCGCCCATAGAAGCCTGAACCGACCGTCCGGCGGCGTCCAGGGTCGAATCTGAACGCATGAGCAAGTCTTCACCGACGAGATAGGACTCCGCGGTCTCACCCAGACCGGCCTGTTCCTGCACAAGAGCATCGAGCTGGTGTGGGGTGAATTGCAGCACCGCCACGCCTTTCCGCGAGCCGTCATCACCTCGCATGCTCACTCCAAGGAACATCACCGGTTCGTAGTTACTCGGAGCGTAGAGACTCATATCGACGAACACCGGTTCGTCCGAATCCCGGGCAACCCGCCAGACCTCGGCCAGTGCGGTGTCCTTGAACTCACCCACTGCAAGGTTTGCCCCGAGATCCGCCTCCCGGAGGTGGCTGTACATCACGTGGCCATGCGGGTAGCAGATGATCAGGAGATCGTCAAATCCCGCCTGCGTCACAAAGCCGTGTAACCCTCTGTCAGCGTCCTCCCAGGCGTACTCGTAGGAGTAGGTCAGGGAATCGTGATCCCCCGTGATGTCGAAATCGTCGTTCTCACCGATTCCCATTTCATTGTGGTAGACAATGAGCTCCTCGATGGCACGTTTCCCGTCTGTTGACTGCGAGACGATCATCGCAAGATTCTTTGCCGTGGTAAGGTAGTTCTCTACCAGATTCCTCTTCAGCTCCGTCACCGACTCCAGCTGGGAGGTGGCCTGGTCCATCAGGGCGGACGAAGCCCGGCTTGCGGCCACCAGTGCGAGGGCTCCAATACCGGCCACCGTCACGACGACAAAGATCATCAGGATCTTGCCTCCGACTCCCCCAAGAATTGATACTTTCCGTTTCGAATTAGCCATGGAATCCTCCTTAGATCTGGCTCTTGATTGCCTGCAGTTCTTTGGCTTGCAGGATCTTGCGCGCGTCAATCAGGACTGTGACGCGGTCCCCAATTTTGCCGATGCCTTCCACGTAGTGATCCCGGGTGGCCCCGGAGAAGGTCGGCGTTTCCTCAATGTCCTTCGCAGCAAGCGCATGCACCTCCGCGACGGTGTCCACGATCAACCCCAGTGCGGCGGTCTCAACCGCGGTCACAACGATGCAGGTGCGATCGTCGTACTCGCGCTCGGACATGTTGAACCGCAGACGCAGATCCATCACCGGGATGACCTTTCCGCGGAGATTGATCACGCCCTTCACGTAGCCCGGCATGTCGGGAATCTCCGTGATTCTCTCCATTTCGATGATCTCGGTGATGTTCATGATGTTGATGCCATAGAGTTCATCGCCCAGGTTGAAGAAAAGGTACTTCGAGCTGCGGGTGCCAACTTCCTCGTCGTCATCTGCCCAGAGATCGTCAAGTTGGTCCCGCTCTTCCGTTACCGTAGCCATCTGGCCCTCCTTTCTATGCTGCTCTGCCCTTCATGAGCGAGCTTGTATCGATTATCAGACTCACTTCCCCATTTCCAAGAACGCTGCATCCGCTCAAGCCCTGCATGGCGCCCATGTACTCGGGCAGCGACTTCACCACGATCTGGTGATAGCCGATGATCTCGTCCACCAGCAACGCGGCCCGCCCGTTGCTCGACTGGACAACGATAAAAATTCCCGCGCCCAGCTCGTCTTCGCCGTGACCGGTACTGAAGAACTTTCGCAGACGGATCACCGGGATGATCTCCTCGCGGAGCTTCAGCACCTCGCCCCCCGCGGTTATGGGAGACAGCTGGTCGGAGCGTGCCTGGTGAAACTCACGGATGTCCCCAAGCGGTATTGCGTAGAGGACGTTGCCAACCTTCACAGTCACTCCGTCGATGATTGCCAGGGTCAGAGGAATCTTGAGAATCACTTCCGTCCCCTCACCGGGTGTGGTCACGACGTCAACCTTGCCGCGCAACTCTTCGATGTTCCGTTTGACCACATCCATGCCCACACCACGTCCGGAAACGTCCGACACCTGCTCGGCCGTTGAGAATCCCGGCTGAAAGAGGAATTGCCAGATATGGTCATCCGCGAAGCTTGCGGCTTCTTCCTCTGTTGTCAGACCCTGTGAGATTGCTCGCGAGAGGATCTTCTCTCGGTTCAATCCGCGACCGTCGTCTCGAACACTGATCCAGATCTCGCTTCCCTCGTATCGGGCGCCGAGGTGAACCCGTCCTTCGGCGGGCTTGCCGGCCGCCTGTCGATCCGCGGAAGTCTCAATGCCGTGATCTACAGCATTTCGAATGAGGTGAACCAGAGGATCAGAGAGCACTTCAATGACGTTTCGGTCCATCTCCGTGTCCCGACCGGAGTCGTGAAACTCAATCGGACGCTCCATCCGTCGCGCAAGATCTCGGACAACCCGGCGCATCTTGTTGAACATTCCTTCCATCGGGATCATCCGGACCGACATCGTGATCTCCTGCATCTGCCGGGTGATCTTCCCCAGATAAGCGGCCGCCTGGTCAAACCGATTCAGCTCCATGCCCTGGAGATCCGGGTTCTGCACTACCATCGCCTCGGCGGTGATCAGTTCGCCCATCAGGTCAAAGAGCCGGTCAAGCTTGGACACATCCACGCGAACCTCTTTGTGTTCCATGGATTCCTGCCGACCCGAGGAAGCGAGCGCCTGCTTCTGCTTGTTCAGGGCGTCGTTCAGAACTTCCTCGGAGAGATCGCCCTTGGCAACGAGTATCTCTCCAAGTTTGCGATCCTGCTCCTCAAGCGCCTGACCAACTGCCTCCTCGGTCGCAAGCCCCAGATCAACGAGCATCTCACCGAGCGGCCGGTACTGATCCTCTCCATCGTCCGCCGACGACGCGGCGCCGGCCGGATCCTGCTCCCCGAAGGTCACCCGAGTTACTGAGCGGCGCAGGGAGTCGACGGTTCGGAGCAATGCTGTGACCATCGACTGATCGGCAACACGATCCCCTTTTCGCAGGACATCAAGGATGTCCTCCAGGTTCATGCAGACCTGCTCGATCGTCGCGTACCCCAGAAAGCCGGCGTTGCCCTTGATCGTGTGAACGCACCGGAAAGTGTGATCTATGAGATCCAGGTTTCCCGGCGAATTCTCCAACTGGAGAAGCTGTGATTCGGCCTGGGAGAGCAGATCGTCAGTCTCCACCTTGAAACTGTCCACCATCTCCTGGGATACCAGCTCATTTGGCCCCGAGCTCGGGACCGGTTGGCCGGCGCCCGTGGCGGCCAAACCCGATCCGCCACGGGCCTCCACGATTCGTGACATGAACTCCGAAATGTCTCTTGTTGGTTCAGTAATGGTGAATGGAACGCTTTGCGGATCGTGGCGTGCGCACTCCTTGCTTATATCGCCGGCGAGCCCCTTCAAGTGGTCGGCCGCGGCCAACAGGAGATCCGCCACCGCTGGTGACATCTCAATCTCGCCCGATCGGAGATCCTCCAGGAGAGACTCGGTCTCATGACTTACCTTGGTCACAAACTGGAATCCAAAGAATCCTGAGGTCCCCTTGATTGTGTGCATTGAACGAAAGATCTCATCTACAAGGCCGGCGTCATTCGAGCGCTCCAGCCGGACAATCTTCTCCTCAATGTTCTCCAGATGTTCATTCATTTCCTGGAGAAACGAGTTCATCAGCGAGAGGTCGTCAATCTCGACCGTCGCGGGCTCGTCGAGACCGGCAACGACGGTGGGTGCCGGGATTGGCTCGGCTGCGGGCGGCCGCGGCTCACTGATGTCAACAACGGCCGGTTCGAGAACCGGCTCATCAGCGGGTGCCGCGGGCTCACCGAGGTCAACAACGGCGGGAGGAGGAGCCGCCTTCTTCGATTTGGCATCCGCGGTGATCTCCAGGAGTTGTCGGCGGACGAGCTCGTCCTGTTCCTTCTCGTCAATGAGATCTGCGAAGTCCTTCCCCAGGGCATCTTCTTTGGACTTTCGCTTCATGTGGTCCTCCTCATGACAGGTTCTCCACCTGATTCGCCAGATGCAGATAGTCGTACGCCCCATTACTTCTGGGCTGATATTGGAATATGGTCATGCCGTGACTCGGAGCTTCGGCAAGCGCAATGTTTGTACGAATAGGGTGGAGAACCGCACTCTCACCCAGTCGATCTCTGATTTGCCCAATGATGGCGCGGCTGAGACGCGCATTGGCCTGATAGAACGTCGGGATGACTCCGAGCAATCGCACGGCGCTGTGGTAATACTTCTCGATGCCGCCGAGCACGCGGATTGTTTCGGCCAGGCCCTCCATTGCCAGGAAGTGCGCCTGCATGGGAACCAGTACGTCGGTACTCGCGATGAGCGAGCAGATTGTCATGAGGCCGAGGGTCGGTGGCGTGTCAATCAGCACATAGTCATAGCGCTCACGCATTGAATCCAGCCGTTCCGCCAACCTGAGTCGTGCCGAAGGGTCGGTCGCATGATCGCGTTCATAGGTGGCCAGCCTGCTGCCCCCGGGTATCAAATGGAATGTCGAAAGGTAGGTGCTTCTCACGGTTTCCTCAGGTTCTACACCGTTGACCAGCACGTCAAAGAGCGTCTTCTGCCCCGGCGTCACAGTTGAACCAAGAGAAAGAGCGGAATGTCCCTGGGCGTCGGCATCAACGAGCAGGACCTTCCTGCCCTTGTGCGCCAATGCGGCGGCAAGATTGACACTGGTCGTCGTTTTTCCGCTGCCGCCCTTTCTGTTGCCAATGGCAATTGTCCGACCCAAAGAAACCGCCCCCTGCCGTATACAGGTAGCACATTCCATGCCAACCCGAGAGCCGAGACTCTCACCTCATACGCCATCGGGACTCGACCAATGTTGCAACAATGTTTCAATCTGGCCCATCAATGAAACATTAACTGTTTCATTATTGCATCATCCGGGACCGTTCATGCCGATAGTGGTGAACCAGAATTTGTACCATGGACGCCCCCCGCGAATGGACTTCACCCGCACGACCGTCGCCACGCACGCGTGGCACATATCTTGCAAGGGAACATTGATGATGACCGAGTTGGCGAATGATCAGATAGACGGTCCGGCTCGCCTGCTGGTAGTAGACGACGAAATCTGGATTTGCGGGTTCTTGAAAGAAGTTCTCACCTACAACGGATACGACGTCGTCACAGTAACCAGCGAAGATGAGGCGCTCCGCAGCCTGGAAGAGGGCGAGTTTGACCTTGTTCTCACCGATCTGATGATGGGCGAGCTATCCGGGTACGATATCATTGAGAAGACCCGACAGCTGAGTTACGCCCCCGAAGTGGTCGTGATGACCGGCAATTCTGCGAGCGAACATGCAACTCGGGTTCTGAAGTTCGGTGCTTTTGATTATCTCACCAAACCCATCGAGTCCGAGCGACTGCACCTGACAATCCAGCGAGCACTCGAACACCGAAGATTGAAGACCGAAGTTGCGCGCTTATCCGGGGATGACCCGTCGGTTCGCGCGCGGGTATTTGAGGGGTCCATCGGTTTCTATGACTCGGTCACCGGGTTGGCCAACAGGTCTCTGTTGTTTGACAGGCTGGACCAGGCAATTCTGCGGCAGACCGGAACCCGAAAACACATTGCGGTCATTGTCGTGAGCGTGGATCAGTACCGCCAGGTCAGCCTTGTGGACGGCGTGGCGCGGGGTGATGCCCTTCTCGTGACCGTTGCGAATCGTCTCCAGAATGTCCTGTTTGACCGCGATACGCTGGCGCGACCAGGCAGCGACGAGTTCGCGATTGTCGCCGAGATGGATTCGGCCGACACGGTGATGATGATTCTGTCGAAGGTGCAACAGATCCCGGAACTCATCAGGTCATCGGATGGAACAGAATTGCGTCTCTCCCTGAGTTGCGGCATTGCCATGTTTCCGGGAGACGGAAGAACAGCGCAGGAACTGTACAGTCACGCGTTTGCGGCGCTTGATACCCAGCAACGCCGCGGTGGCGATGGCTATCAGTTCTATGAATCTCGTCAGGACCGAACCGTCAGACAACGTATCAACCTGGAGCGCCGTCTTGAAATTGCGGTGAGATCACAGCAGTTGACCCTCAGTGTACAACCGTACTACCGCTTCGCGAACGGAGCACCGCACGGGGGTGAAGCCCTCCTTCGCTGGAAGGACGAACAGGAAGGGCACGTGTCCCCGGCCGCCTTCGTTCCACTCCTCGAACGATCTCGGCTCATCATCCCGGTCACTGAATGGATTGTCGGCGAGTTGGCCAGGCTGCAGACCGATATGATCCAGGCTGGATTTCAGGACTATCACCTGTCGTTCAACGTCTCACCGGTCAACCTGCAGCGATATGACGATGCAGCCCGCCTGGTTGCTCTCATGACCGAGCAGTTACCGGATATTCACCAGATCGTCGTTGAGCTCACGGAGGGCATCTTTCTCTCGGACACAGATACCACGATCCGCGCCCTGGCACTGTTCAGAGACGCGGGGATCCGCACGGCAATAGATGATTTCGGCACGGGGTACTCTTCTCTCTCTTATCTGACTCGATTCTACTTCGAGTTCCTGAAGGTTGATCGATCATTCGTCAGCAAGATGGACGAGAGTCCCAAAGATGAGACGGTCGTTTCCGCGATCATTTCCATGGCGGCGCAACTTGGCATGGCTACAGTCGCGGAGGGAGTGGAAACAGTGACTCAGGCGGACAAACTGAAGCATCTCGGGTGTGATCTCGCCCAGGGGTATCTCTTCTCCAAGCCTATGCCGGCCGATCAGATCGTTGATCACTTCAAACAGTGCAACGAGATAGAAGAGTTGTCGCCCGTGCTGGAAGGGGCATAGTATGCATACTCAAACCAACCCTCAGACCAGACAATCTCAGGAAGAAGGCGACCAGAAGCTGGGGCATGAGCTCGCGAACATTCTTACGCCGGTCATCGGAATCTCCGAATTGCTGATGCACCGGGCCGGAGACTCCGACGATCCGGAGATATCACGACTCGCAAAGGCGCTCAGAGATTCGGCAACGGCGGCACGGGATCTCGTGCAGCGCGTCCGTGAAATCCAGGCGCTGGAGCACGGCAGGCGCACACTCACACCGCGGACGGGAAACCTGACACAACTCCTGAGAAGCACCGTCCGAAGCGTCGCAGATACCCCGACCGCGAAGGATGTGCGGATTGAATCGTCGTACGACGTGGACGACGCACAGGTGGAGATGGATTACGATCTCCTCCCTCGGGTCTTCCGCGCCATCATCCAGAACGCCGTTGAGCATGTATCGAGCGAGCCGGACCTGGATGAACGCATTGTCCATGTCTGCCTGACGACGGAGCTGGGCGACTATGTCGTCCAGATCTCCAACCCGGGCACACCGGTGCCCGCGGAGAAGATTGACTCGTTCTTTGACAAGTTCAATTCAGATCGCCGGCGAAAGCCGTCCGGTGTCGGATTGGGAACGACATACGCGAGACTGGTCACATGTGCGCACGGCGGACGCATTGGCGTGCGGAGAAGTATCGAGGACGGTACGGTTGTGACAATCGCACTACCAAAGGCGATCGGCTGAGACCCATGACACGCCCTCGTTGGTCGCGCCGGCCGACGCTCACCTGGATGAGTGAATCCCTTCCCGTGCACCCGGCTACCAGGAAAGCCTCAATCGGAGCGTTCTTCTTCGTGATCGGTGTCGGCGCCGTCAACGCTCTGTTACTCCATCGGATCGACGTTGCCATCGGGACATGCATTGTCGCCGCGATAATCCTGGTTGGCGCCGCCGCCGGCGCCCGGGGCCACATCGCCTGGTTCGTTGACATTGCGGTGGTCCTGGCGGGCGTCGCGGCGCAGGCTTTGTCGGTGTACTCGACATTCGCCTACCCGAACGAGGGGCCGGGGGTGGCCATTCTGACGGTGGTCGCGGTCAACCACTTATACCTGTTTCTGGTGGCACTGGCCGCCACCCGCCCACGCCAGGCCTGTGTCATTGTCGTCTCATCGGTGGCGTCGCTGGCACTCGCGTTGCACGTCAGCCCCCTCAACATTCCGACCTCCTTTCGACAGATCATGATCGTAACCGGGTGGAGTTTCCTGGTGCCGTCAATCCTGATTGCAGTTTCCTACATGAGGAATCGAGCGGCTCAATATCGAGCGGCACAGTCTGAGAAGACGTTCATCAACTCAATCGGACATGAAATGCGAACGCCGCTGACAACGATCCTGGGCTTGAGTCGTCTTGCCCGGGAGTCCGGGGCAGCGGGCAACACGGAGGCCTTCCTCTCGGAGATCACGGCCGCCGGCGAGCACCTTCAAGCCGTAATGGAAACCCTCTTTCTGATTTCCTCCTACAGATCCGGCTCACGAAGGATGACTCCGGAATCAATGGACGTGGATGAGTTCGTGTCGGACCTTGAACAGCGAGTCTCCCGTCTTGTACACGATACCGGTCTTACGCTCTCCTCCGAATCCCGATCCGCGACGGGATGCACGATTGTGGCAGACCGGGAACTGATGATGCAGGCCTGCACCGCCCTCGCGATAGCCCGCCTGCGGCAGGCCGTTGCCGGCGACAGTATGGCCGTTGCCGCAACATGCCTGGATGAGGACAGT
>JAHOYX010000065.1 GCA_019038705.1 Spirochaetales bacterium | reverse complement strand
GTCGCTGCCGATCCCCGAATCTCGGATCACTGTGTCCCAGACGCCGTCGAGGTACTCGCTCGCACCTTCCGGCTCACGCGGCCACAGTACATCAGCCAACTCGTCGTGCACGTAATCGGATTCGGGATACAGCGAATCCACGAGGCTGGTGATGTGAACCGGTATCGGGCCCTCCGGAAGCGGGTGAGGGCGGATGACCAGCAGCGTCCCGATGGCGACGGCGAGGACAGCGGCAACTGCGGCTGCGCGCGGGATCCAGGTCCGCAATTCTCGCGTCTGTGGTGTCCGATGGGGTTCAGCGGCGCCCTGAAGGATCGTGTTGACATTCACCGGAGGGAGGGCGGCGGCGGTGGCATCCGCCTCTGAGCCGGCGTCGCGTATCAACGACGTCACCTGGATCTGTTCCCGATCGTCTGGGTCAGTGCTCATATCCGAACTCCTTGAGGGCTTGCGCGACCTTCGTCCGACTCCTGGCCAGACGACTCTTGACCGTACCCGCCGGCAACCCGGTGAGCGCGGTGAGTTCGCTGATTTCCTCTCCTTCGCCGTCCTTCAGGTACAAGATCATCTGGTCTTCCGGCCGAAGGGTCTGCATCGCGCGCCGGAGCATCGCCGAACGCTCGCTGTCCATGAGCGTTTCTTCCGGGCCCTTCATGCGTCCGGCCGAACGGTCGGGCTCAGAAAGCGCGACGACCCGTCTGCCGTATCGATTTCTGCTCCGAATGAGATCCAGGATGCGATTTCGGGACAGCCGATAGAAGAACGTGGAGAATCGGGACTGCCCGCGAAACTGCCCCAGTCGTCGGACGAGTGCAATGAACACCTCCTGCTCCGTGTCGAGAACCGTTGCTTCATCCGCGCCGATGAGCGTAATGACCATCCTCCTGAGCCGGGGGGCGTACCTCCGTATCAGGATCTCGACGGCCGCGCGATCTCCCGATTGTGCGTATGCCGCCACCAGCTCCTCATCCGTGGGCGCCCGTGCATCACTATCCAAGTCGACCGGGACTCCAGTCACGGCCGGCGCTACAATCGTTCCCGAATCAGGCGCTGCAGTTCCAGGTACTGTTGCTGGAGGTCCTGGAACTGTCGACGAATGTCTTCATCCGAGAGGGCATCGCGACGATTCTGGATCAAATCAGTCAGCTCGCGCTGCTTTTCTGTGATCGCCTGCTGCAGCTCCTGCAACTCCTGCGACGCCTGTTCGCTCACGTCATCAGCGATTTGATCCCTTCTGGCGCGGAGAGCCTGAACGATCCGGGCCCAACGTTCGGTGCCCACGATCTGCCGAACGGCGATTTCTCGTCTGATCTCGACCATCCTGATCTGAACCTCGATCTCCGCGGTTCCCCGGAGATTGCGCCCAACAAGCCGCATGTTCGGGTCCTCGTCCAGAAGGAGTCGCGCCAGCTCCGCCTTCCTGATCTCCTGATCAGCCCGGTGCCGCCGGGTCTCGGCGCTCGCCTCCTCCTGGATCAGGAGGATTTCCTGGATCTCATCCGGCGCAAGTCCGAGGAGCTCCAGACCTCGCTGGGTGTACGCCTGTGATGTCGTAAGTGGTTGGGTGAAGGCCATGCCCGTAAGTAGCATCAACGCGGTCAGAGCAATCAATCGCCTCATGTGGTCCCTCCGTTCATTCCGTCACTCATCAACTAATCTTCTATTAGACGGCAGCCAGGTGAATTCGGTTGCGGTGAATCGCACCCGGTTCACAGCTTCATCGCAGCCTGCCCGGGATAGCCCCACTGCCTGAGGACTTCGAACACCCCGACGGCAACTGCGTTTGAGAGGTTGAGGCATCGGGCGTCCTCGCGGATTGGAATCCGCACGACTTCTCCGGTCCCGCCGCGAATGAGCTCCTCCGGAAGGCCTTCTGTTTCTTTCCCGAAAATCAGATAACTCTCGGCCGCGTAGGTGATCGCCGTGTGAGCAACCGAGCCGCGAGCGCTGAACAGGTAGAGATGGCTGTCGGCGTGCCTTCCGAGAAAGGAGGTCAGCGAGTCATATTCGTGGATGGTGAGCAGATTCCAGTAGTCAAGCCCGGCCCGACGTACCGCGGCATCGTCAACACGGAAGCCCAGCGGATGGACCAGGTGCAAGTCTGCGCCGACCGCGGCGCACGTTCGGGCGACATTGCCGGTGTTCTGGGGAATCTCCGGCTCCACGAGGACGACGTGAAGTCTCATTTCAGGTCGAGCTGCTTACGCAATGCTCCAATCAGTTCGCGACCGCGTATTGCCGCGCTGCAGATGTTGCGGGCGTCCTCGGCGGTCTGGCTTCCTTGATCGACACCAGCGAGTATGAGTTCCGCCGATCCAAGAACCGCCGCCAGCGTGTTGTTTATGTCATGGATCATCTCTCGGACTTCTGATTCATCCATTCTGTCCCTACTCCAAGTGGTCAATACTGAACTTGTCCGCCGAGGCGATGTTCATGACCTGTGGAATCGCTCTCACGTTCTTTATGACCTTCTTGAAGTCATCCTTCCGATCCAGCTCCACGGTGAATACGGCCTCAAGTCTCCCGCTCTCATTCTCTTCCACCTTGCCCTCAATCAGGGCGCCTTTGAACTTGCGTATGGCCCCTTCAATTTCACTGAACAGATCACGAGTGTGCCGCGCGACAACCTTGAAACGTCGGGTCTCCCGTGGAGAAATAGTCTCCCATTCAACCTCGATCTTTCGCGCGTTGAAGTCGGAAATGTACTGGAGATTCCTGCATCCCTTCTTGTGCACGATGATCCCCCGGCCGCGGGAAATGTAGCCAACGATGTCGTCTCCGGTTGTCGGGTGACAGCACAGAGCAAAACGGATCATCATATTGCGCTCATCGCCAACCCGGACGCCGACCTTGCCGGTATCGATGATGGTTGAGGGTCCCGACGGCGGACCTGTGGCCTGGTCGGATGGTCCCGGTGCCGGTGCCTTCCGCCGGGACGCGGATGGCGGGGTGCGCTTCCTGGCAACGATACTCTTGTCCAGGATCAGACTCTCGTCGTTCGTGCTGAGCCAGTGCCGGATCTTCTGTCTTGTGCGCGTCGTACGTGCGTATCGCAACCAGTTGAGATGTGGATGCGCGTGCGGCGAGGTGATCACCTCAATGACCTGGGTGTTCTTCAGCTCCGCCCGTAACGGGACGATGTTGCCATCCGCCTTGGCGGCCATCGTGTGATTCCCGACCTCCGTGTGGATGTGGTAGGCGAAGTCTATTGCCGTGGCCCCGCGGGGGAGTTGAATGACGTCTCCTTTCGGAGTGAATACGTAGATGCAGTCCTTGAGAATCTCGCGCTTGATCTCATCGAGGAACTCGTTGCTCGTCAGTTGGATTCCGCCGAGGGCTCGAACCCGGTTGAGGATGGCCAGATCTTCTCGGCGAGCTTCTTCTCGCGTGAGGCCCTGCTTGTACAGCCAGTGAGCCGCAATCCCGAACTCCGCCGTCTGGTGCATCTCCTCGGTGCGAATCTGAATCTCCAGGAGTTTGCCGTCAAACCCCATCACCGTCGTGTGGAGGCTCTGGTACCTGTTTGCCTTCGGCATGGCGATGAAGTCTTTGAATCGGCCTTCGATGGGGGGCCAGATTCTGTGAATGAGCCCGAGGACAGTGTAGCAATCGTTCACCGTCTTGCACCTGATTCTGGTGCCAAGGAGATCATAGATTTCATCCATCTCCTTGCCACGTTTCCGCATCTTCTGATAGATCGAGTAGAAATGTTTGGCACGCGTCTCCACGACAACCTTGACCTTCTCGGCTGCTGCGGCCTCGCGAATGGCCTGCTCGGCTCGTTCCAGATAGTCTGATCGTTCCCCGCGTCGTTGCGCGACGAACGCCTTTATCTGGTCGTAGGCGTCCTTGTTGATATGCTTCAGCGCCAGGTCCTGCAGTTCATCCTTCAGCCACGCGATGCCAAGTCTGCTCGCCAGCGGCGCGTAGATGTCCAGGGTCTCCTGCGCGATTGCTCGTCGGCGTGGCTCCTTCTTGTATTCGAGCGTGCGCATATTGTGCAGTTTGTCCGCAAGCTTGATCAGAATGACGCGGATATCCTTCACCATCGCGAAGAGCATCTTCCTGATCGTTTCCGTTGTCTGGACACTTTTGTTCTGGGCCTTCACGGTTGCGATCTTCGTCACACCGTTCACGAGTTGCTCAACTTCTTTGCCGAACTCCTTTCTGAGTTCCTGGCGCGTCATCCGGGTATCTTCGAGCACATCGTGGAGGAGAGCGCTGACGATTGCGGCTGCATCCAGTCGGAGTCCGATCAGGATTTCAGCAACCTGGAGCGGATGGACCAGATAGGGCTCGCCGCTTTCGCGCACTTGTCCATCGTGCAACGCTTCGCTCTTCAGCGCGGCACGTTCAATTGCCTCCCGGTCTTCGGGAGCATACGAGGTGACTAGTGTTTTGAACTCGTCTATCGTCTGTACCATCGTCCGTTGCACACTCGGTCGCGATCCCCTAGATCACGAATCAGGGACACCTCGCCGAATCCTGCCTCCTCGAAGAGCCGCACAGTGGCCGGGCCCTGATCGGCTCCGATCTCAACCATAAGACACCCACCGTCAGGCAGGCAAGCCGCTGCTTCGCGGATGAGGCGCCCGATGAAGAGCAATCCGTCCTGCCCGCCGGCAAGCGCCAGTGCCGGCTCGGGCCAGCCGCGCTCGATGAGGTGATCTACTTCATTATCGGCAACGTATGGGGGATTGGCAGTGATGATCGCAGGTCCGGTTGTTTGCCCGCCGGCAATCCGGGTGCGGAGCGGGGCGAGGAGATCGCCATTCCAAAATGCGACTGACGTAGCGTCGAGGGCGACGGCGTTGCTGCGAGCGTAGGAGAGGGCCTCCTCGGAACTGTCCGACGCGGTGACCGTGCAATCGCGCTCACGAGCTATCGTGATAGCAACGCAGCCGGATCCGGTGCAGCAATCGTGAACATGGGGACTGCCGCCTCTCAATCGGTCTATTTCGTCGAGTGCTGACTCTACGAGCATTTCCGTATCGGGCCGAGGCACCAGGACCCCGGGGCCCACCAGAAAGTCCCGGCCGAAGAACTCCTTCACCCGGCGAATATAGCTCACGGGGGCGCCGTCGCACCGATCCGAAACGAAACTTTGGTATTCGGCAAGAACCGGATCAGGAACCTGGTCCTCGAAGGCAGCGAAAAGCTGCTCGGATGTCATTGAGGCCGCATGGGCCAGGAGGACCAGAGCATCCAGATAGGGCGTCTCCCCGGAGCCGGCCGGCGCGTCGGCCAGGCAAGCGCGGAGGCGGTCGGTTGCCGCGCGAAGTACGGAACGGAATCGATTGTCAGTTTTACGATCCATGTTCCTTGAGGTAAGCATCCCGGTCATTGACTTTCAGGGTTTCAATGGCCTCGTTCAACTCTCCCTGAAGGATAGCCTCCAGCCGGTAGAGAGTGAGATTGACGCGATGATCGGTGAACCTGTTCTGCGGGAAGTTGTAGGTGCGGATCCGCTCGCTGCGATCACCGCTCCCGATCTGATTACGACGGACGCTCGCTCTCTCTTCCTGGCGCTTCTTCTCCTCCATGTCATAGAGCCGAGCTTTGAGCACGCGGAGGGCTTTTGCCTTGTTCTTGTGCTGAGACTTCTCATCCTGGCACATAACCACGAGGGAGCTTGGAATGTGCGTGATACGGACCGCCGAGTCCGTTGTGTTCACGCTCTGCCCTCCGGGGCCGGAGGAGCGGTAGACGTCAATGCGGAGATCTTCCTGATTTATCTGGATATCGGTGTCCTCGGCTTCCGGGAGAACTGCCACAGTGACCGCCGAAGTGTGGATCCGCCCTCCGGACTCAGTCTCCGGTACGCGCTGCACCCGGTGGCCGCCGCTCTCGTACTTCAGATCCCCGTAAACGCCCTTGCCGCTTACCGAGAAGATGATCTCCTTGAACCCGCCTATCTCAGTCGGATTGCTCGTCATCACCTCGATGGTCCAGGAGTGACGCTCCGATAGTTTCTGGTACATCCTGAACAGATCGGACGCGAAGAGGGCGGCCTCATCTCCGCCGGTGCCCGCCCGGATTTCCATGATGACGTTCTTACTGTCCATTGAATCCTTTGGAACAAGGAGTTGGTGGAGGGTCTGCTCCTGCTGCTGGAACCGTTCTTCGAGCGATGTCAGTTCGTCCCGGACCATCTCCTTCATGGCTGAATCGGATTCCTCTTCCAACAGGTTCCTGGTCTCGCCAATCGCCGCCTCGGTCTCCCGGTACCGGTCGTAGGCGGCCATTGTTTCCGACAACGAAGCGTGCTCCCGCATCACCTCCTTGTATCGCTTCTGGTCCTTCGGAAGATTGGGATCCATGACAAGCGACTCAAGTTCCTTGAATCGGTCCGCCAACTGCCTGAGCTTGTCAATCATGATCGTACCTATGCTGTGTGCCGCGGCTTCAGGAATCCAAAGAGACTGCCACAAAAGCCGCCCGCAATGTGGGCAAACTGCGAGATGTTGTCATCCTGGAAAGCCACAATCACCTCACGGGCGAGGTACAGGACAACCACCAGTATGAACGTAAGCGGGATCTCACCCTTTCGAAAGTTCGTAAATGAAACCAGGAGAATGGTCATGAACACAATGCCGCTCGCTCCGAGCAATCCCGTCGAGAAGAACAGGACATTCAACAGCCCGGTGATCACAGCGGTGATCAACATCATAACGAGAAGACTCGCCGTGCCGTACTTCTCCTCAAGGATCGGTCCAAGCAGCAGAATGAAGGCGAAATTCGAGAGCAGATGGGACCAGTTCGCGTGCCCGATGACGTGGGTCACGAGTCTGAGGTACGCGAGCGGGTTTCCCCAGTCCATCGTGCCGCCGATTGAGAAGAATCGTTCGGTCAGTGCGGAGCCGGTGAACTGGTCAAGGATCAGGACGAGCGTAGCGACGAGCGCGAATGTCAATGTGACCGGGGCGTTGTAAGTGATTCTCATAGTTCAGATCTCCACTATAACCGAGACCGGGCAATGGTCGGAACCCATGACGTCTGAATGGATCTCCGCGGAACGAACCAGCTCCGCCGTTTTCGGGTTAACGCAGTGGTAGTCCAGCCTCCATCCAACGTTCCGTTCGCGGCCCTTGGTGATCATGCTCCACCACGTGTAGTTACCGCCCTCCTGGTTGAACATCCGGAAGGTGTCCACATAGCCGGCGCCGATGAACTCGTCCATCCAGGACCGTTCTTCGGGCAGATAACCGGCGTTCTTCTCGTTTTCCTTCGGACGAGCCAGGTCCATTGGCCTGTGAGATATGTTGTAGTCGCCGCAGAGCACCAGCTTCCTGCCGGCGGCGGTATGGCCGTCGCAGATTTTTCTGAGCGAATCGCAGAAATCCAGTTTGTAATCCAATCGTTTCCCGGCACTCTGGCTGTTGGGGAAGTAGGCGGTGATCAGCACAAAATCACGATACTCAATCTGGAGCACTCTTCCCTCGTCATCAAACCGGTCAATTCCCATCCGAGACACGGCAACCGGTTCCTCCTTCGAGAAAACCGCGACTCCGCTGTAGCCCTTCTTCTCGGCCGACGCCCAGAATGCGTGATACCCGTCGGGATTCGCCACCTCGGGCGGCACCTGATCGAGTTGGGCCTTGGTTTCCTGCACGCACAGGATGTCGGGGTCCGTCTCATGGAGCCACTCGCCAAAGCCCTTCTTCGCCGCTGCGCGGATTCCGTTCACATTCCAGGAGAGGATCTGCTTCATGGTGCTGAAGGTACTGACGCAGTCGTTCACTCGGAAAGGAGTTGGCTATGCTCGACCTCCGCGGCGTCCCACCGCGCGGAGACCTCCGCGATCTCATGGTCCAGTGACCCGAGCTCACCGGTCAGTCTTCGAACCGAGGCCCCAACGCCGTAGATGAGCGGGTCGGTGAGCTCACGCTGGATCTCCTGGTGGCGGTTCTGGAGCACGCCCATCTGTTCGAGGAGCTCTTCCATCAATCGCTCAAGCTTCTGAATCCGGTTCCGGCGCGCTTTGTGGGCTTCCTGATCCGATACAGCTGCCGGCTCATTCTTCCGGTCAGTCCCCGTGCGCGTCGCGTCGGACGCACGGTTGGCCCCATGCTCGAGTTTCCACTCATAGTAGCTGTAGTCCCCCGGAAAGTCCGTCACCGTTGATGGCTCGATGTCCCCGCCTTCCGACGGCTTGAGTTCTATGACTCGCGTGGCCAGCGATTCAATGAAACTACGATCGTGGCTGACGAACACGACCGTCCCGTCGTAGCCGGTCAGTGCGTCCAGCAGCACTTGCTTGCTCGTCATATCCAGGTGATTCGTGGGTTCGTCGAGGATCAGCAGATTCAGCGGCTGCAACAGCAACTGAAGGAGCGCAACACGACTCCTCTCGCCGCCGCTCAAGACGGACATTTGCTTGTAAACATCATCACCGTGGAACAGGAATCCACCCAGAAGATTGCGCAGCTGTTGCTCGGTCTGGCCGGTCTTTGTCTCACTCACCGCTTCGAGAACGGATTCTCTTCTGTCTTGCGGTTCGTGGACGGTTGTCGGCCGGCTGTCGTCCTCCGCGTAGTATCCCAGTGCGACGCCGGCCCCGTACCGGCGAGATCCCGTGAAACCTCCGTCCCTGTCTGCCAGTATGCGAAGGAGCGTGGATTTTCCGGCGCCGTTCGGGCCGACGAGAACGACTTTCTCACCGCGCTCCACGGTCAGATCAAGATGCTCCAACACAGAATTGGCATCGTAAGAACGTCTGAGGTCGGTCAACGTGACGGTTTCCCGCCCGGAACGCGGAGCAGGCGGGATCCTGAATCGCATCCTCTTGAGATGTTCCGGGATTTCAATAAGATCCATCTTTTCGAGTTGTTTGACGCGGCTCTGGACCTGCTTGGCCTTGGAAGCGGTCGCTCTGAATCGACGTATGAAATCCTCTACACGTCGGATCTCCTCCTGTTGCCGCGCCCACCCAGCGATTGTCTGTTCGAGTTCCATCGCGCGCCGACGCTCGTAATCCGTGTAGGTGCCGCGGTATCTCCGAAGCACGGCCAGGAAAAGTTCCCAGATGATATGCACGGTCTCGTCAAGGAATCGACGGTCGTGACTGACCAGGAGTACTCCGCCGCGGAAGGTGCCCAGGAATCTTCCCAGCCAGACCCGCGCTTCCAGATCCAGATAGTTGGTCGGTTCATCCAGAAGCAGGAAGTCGGGTTGCTCGAGGAGCACTTTGGCAAGGGCAATCCTCATCTGCCAGCCGCCGGAGAACTCGTCGGTTCGCCTGCCCAGGTCCTCCTGCGCAAAGCCGAGACCGGTCAGAACGCGACTGATCTCAGCCTCTCTCTCGTAGTACCCGCTCTGCAGGATCTCCTCTTCCAACAGGTGGTGTCGCTCAACGAGATCGTGCACCGATGGGTCACTCTCGCTGAGTCCGGCAATCATCCCGGCGACCTGGTCCCGTTCCGCGATCCTGCTGCCGGCCTCACGAAATGCGGTCTCTACTTCCTCGTCGAGTGTTCGGCCGTGGTGAGTGATTCCGGCCTGAGGCAGATAGGAGATTCTGGAACCGCCGGTGGTCGTGACCGACCCGGAATCCGGCTGAGAGATGCCGGCGAGGATCTTCATGAGTGATGACTTCCCGCTTCCGTTGGCGCCGGCCAGTGCGCAGCGGTCTCCCGTTGAAAGATTGACCGTCACGTCCCGCAGTATATCCCTGTCACCGTACGCCAGAGAGATGCCGGTGGCCTGAACG
>JAHOYX010000220.1 GCA_019038705.1 Spirochaetales bacterium | reverse complement strand
CTGATGATGGATCGAAGACGATCCCGCAGTATCGCCTGCGGCGAACTGCACAGGACGGAATCACCAGAATCATCAATGGACACCTCTGAGCAAGAAGGTCGGTGTCTTCGGGCCTCCGTGAGAGACAGAGTCCGTCGAACCAGAGTCTGCACCAAACCATCTCGAGCTGCGGGTGCCCAAATGCGTTTGCCCTGTCCCGAAGGGGTTTGCTGATTGACAAGCTCACCTATAAGGCAATAGCATGCTCCAAAAGATCAAAGGAGAAACCTCATGCCCATTATCGATCGTGTTATCCTGCTGCTTACCGGCCTGGTGGCCATCTACCTGCTGTGGCGTCTTCTCAGCCACAAGAAACAGAGCACGGAGAGCGCCCGCTATGACCTGTACTACATGGTGTCCTTCCTGGTGCTCCTGGTGGCCGGACTTCTATTGATCATCTTCACCTATGACGCGCTGGAATCCGAATTCGTTGTTATCGTGGGCGTGCTGATCCCGGCAGGCCTGGCACTGGGGCTGGTCGCGGAATTTGCGCCGTCCTGGGAAAAAGCCATGGTTCCATTTGCTCTGGCAGGACTGGTCGCCATCGCCATCACGCGCTTTGTTGGACCGGCAAATATAGCAACCATAATCCTTGCCTGCGTGCACGCAGTATTCGGTCTGACCATTGTCCTCCTGCCAATCGTGGTTGCCGCAAAAGGCAAGGCGCCCGGCAGTTTCGTACTGGTCAGCGTGGGCGGGATTGTGATCAGTCTGGGAGGTATGGCCCTGGCTTTCCTCAAGTCCGGACGGCAGCTGCTGTTCTTCACTGCAGATCTGACGATGACGCTTCTTGCGCCGATCCTGCTCGTGATGGCACTGGCGTATACCTGGGGTCTGGTGAAGAAAATGGCTCCTGGAAAGGCTGCCTGACAGCGGTCTTCATAGGCTCGTGGCCCCTTGAACAAGGGGCCACCTGTTCAGGAACCTAGAATGCCGCATTCCCCGGGGTGCGCGGGAACGGGACCACGTCCCGGATATTTGCCATGCCGGTACAGTACTGAATGAATCGTGCCAGACCCAGGCCAAATCCCGAATGGGGGACGCTACCGAATCTGCGAAGGTCCAGATACCACCAGTAGTCTTCCTCCGGCAGGCCCATCTCCTTGATCCTTCGTTGAAGTACGTCAAGGCGATCTTCGCGCTGGCTCCCGCCAATTATCTCGCCGAGCCGCGGGACCAGAACATCCATTCCACGAACCGTCTTCTCGTCGTCATTGAGGCGCATGTAGAACGCCTTGATTTCCTTCGGGTAGTCTGTGACGATGACCGGCCCGTGGAACACCTCTTCGGTGAGATACTTCTCGTGCTCGCTGTGAAGATCCACTCCCCAGCTGACCGGGAACTCAAATTTCACGGTGCTTTTCTGGAGAGCTTCAACTGCTTCGGAGTAGCTGATTCGGGTGAACGTGCTGTCGGCGATCGCTGACAGGCTCTCGATGATTCCGGGCTCAATCCGCTTGTCAAAGAACTCCATGTCCTCACCGCAATCTGTCAGCACCCCCGCAATGATGGTCTTGAGGAAGTCCTCGGCCAGGTCCATGTTGCAGTGGATGTCGCAGAAGGCAATTTCGGGCTCAATCATCCAGAACTCGGACAGGTGGCGCGTGGTGTTGGAGTTCTCCGCCCGGAAGGTGGGTCCGAAAGTGTACACACGGTCCAGGGCCGAGGCGTAGATCTCAGCGTTGAGTTGTCCACTGACTGTCAGATACGCCGAGCGACCGAAAAAATCTCCTGTGTAGTCGGGGCCTGCGCCGGAACTTTGCTCGCGGGCGAGGCGCTCCAGGTCCAGAGTCGTCACCTGGAAGAGTTCGCCGGCACCCTCGGCGTCGCTTGCCGTGATCAGCGGAGTGTGGACGTAGAGAAAGTCACGCTCCTGGAAGTACCGGTGGATGGCAAAGCTGATGTAGTTCCGCACCCGCGCAACGGCCCCAAACGTATTGGTTCTCGGTCGGAGGTGCGCGATCTCCCGGAGATACTCGAAACTGTGACGCTTCTTCTGGAGCGGGTAGTTCTCCCCGGGCGCCTCCCCCACCAACTCCAGCTCCGCGGCGTGCAGCTCCACCTTCTGGTTCTTCCCCATACTTTCAACCAGCTCACCGGTGGCGCGAACGCTTGCTCCGGTGGTAATCAGCTCTGCGGTCTGCCCGAGATTGGTATTCTCGGAATCCACGACGACCTGGATATTGCTGAGCGACGAACCGTCGTTCACTTCCAGAAACACGACGTTCTTCCCGGTTCTCTTTGTTCGAACCCATCCGGCCACGGTGATACTCTGGCCGCCGGGCTCACTGCCTAACGCCTCTCGGACGCGGGTTCTCCCCATGCTTCCTCCAATGGTGTGATAGGAGAAGTAGCACAGATGCTGTCTCGTCGTCTACAATGCCATCGTGATTCAGATTTACGGGCGAAAGAAGTGCTCCGCCACGCGGAAAGCAGTGCGATTTTTCAGCGAACGGCGAGTCGAGGTTCAGAGCATCGATCTTGACCAGAAGACACCAGGCAAGCGGGAGATGGAACTCTTCATCCAGGTCGCCGGCGCCGAGGTCCTCATCGATCAGAACAGCAAGACCTACCGCAGTCGCGGGCTCGAGTACATGGAGTTTGACCCGGTAGACAAGCTCAATGAGGATCCGGGCCTTCTCCGTACCCCCATCGTACGCGCCGGACGCACGATTGTGGTTGGCGAAGACGAGGCAGGGTGGCGCGGCGTTGCTGATGAGGCTTCTGCCGACAAGGCGCCGGTATGAGTGTTTCCATCGGAAGTGAAGTGGGGAAGCTTGAGGCCGTGGTCATCCACAGTCCCGGCTCCGAGATCGAGTCCATGACCCCAAAGACGGCCCACGAGGTCCTGTACAACGACATCATTCCCATCCCGGTTGTTCGCGATGAGCATCTCCGGCTGAAACAGTTTCTGTCCGGGCTATGTGAGGTCCACGAGATCTCGGATCTGGTCGCTCAGGCATTGGAAGTCGATACGGCCCGGGAACAACTTGTCAGACGGGTGTGTGACGCCTACTGGTGCCGGGACCGAGAGCGTGAGCTCCTGGATCTGCCGCCGCCGGTTCTCGCGGCCACGCTGATCGGCGGGCTGCCCGCGCGCAACGACTCGGTGACCAGCTACATTTCCCGACAGCAGTACGACATTCCGCCGCTGCCGAACCTCTACTTCATGCGGGATTCGTCGGTGGTCATTCGAGACAAGGTGGTCATTGGCGCGATGGCCTACGATGTACGGTCCAATGAGGCTCTCCTGATGAAGGCGGCGTTCGGGTTCTCGCCGACACTTGCAAGCGGCGGGATTGTATTTGACGGGAGTGACTCGCCGCAGTATTCACCGGTGAACCGTCGGCCCGGGCCCGCGCTTCGCCTTGAGGGGGGCGACGTGCTCGTCCTCAGGCCCGATCTCCTGATGGTCGGTATCTCGGAGCGTACGTCCAGCACAGCTATTGATGTCTTGGTGACCCGGATTGCAGACGCGTGGCCCGAGCCTGTTCGGGTCATCGCCGTCGTGCTGCCCGAGGAACGATCGACCATTCACCTGGACATGATCTTCACCATGATCGACAGGGAAGCAGCGCTGATCTACGAACCCTACGTGACCGGTGCAGGTCGCAGAGAGGTCTTGAGTATCGAGTTGTCTGCCGGACAGGATCCCCGCATCATCCCCGAAGAGGGCATCATCCCGGCTCTTGGCCGCGCGGGGATCTCTCTGGAGACCGTGCCTTGTGGCGGCGCGGATGATGTTGTTCGTCAGCGGGAGCAGTGGCTCTCGGGAAACAATGTCTTTGCGTTCGCGCCGGGGAAGATCATCGGTTACGACTGCAATGAAGCGACGGTGGGCGCTCTGGACTCCGCCGGCTTCGCAATCCGACCCATCGAGGGGTTCATTGAGGGGGATGACCGGGCGGACCGCTACGAGCGACTCTTCGTTGCGATGCCGGGCATCAATCTGGCGCGCGGCGGGGGCGGCCCGCGTTGCATGACCCTGCCCATCAGGCGGGCGCCTCTTTCTTCGTAGTTCCGCGACCGGTATAATTCGCGGAATGGATCGGACGAACGACCTCCGCATACTGGGAATTCAGCCACTCACCTCGCCGCGGGCACTGAAAGCAGATCTGCCGCTGACCGAGGAATCGGCGCGGACGGTCGTGGAGAGCCGCGGCGTCGTTGACGCAATCATTGATCACCGTGATCCCCGCATGCTCGCAGTTGTCGGGCCGTGTTCAATCCATGATCCTGCTGCCGCCATCGACTACGCCAGGCGCCTCAACGTGCTGCGCAGGGAGATAGAGGATCGCATCTTCGTGGTGATGCGCATCTATTTTGAGAAACCTCGAACCCGACTCGGATGGCGCGGGCTGATCCTGGATCCTCACCTTGATGGAACCTACGACGTTCAGTTCGGCCTGCGCACGGCGCGGTCCATCCTCCTCGAGATCACGGGCATGGGACTTCCGGTGGGGAGCGAGATGCTTGATCCCATTGTGCCACAGTACACCTCCGATCTGCTCGCCTGGGCATCAATTGGCGCCCGAACGACGGAGAGCCAGACACACCGGGAGATGGCAAGCGGCCTGTCCATGCCGGTTGGACTCAAGAACGGCACCGACGGCAGCATTGAAACAGCGATTGATGCGCTTTCCTCCTCGCGGGGACCCCACAGCTTCATCGGCATTGATCAGGACGGGCAGACGGCGGTTTTTGGCACGTCGGGCAATACTGCCGGGCACATTATTCTGCGGGGCGGGAGGAACGGGCCCAACTACCACGACGAGTTCGTGGAGGATGCATGCCGATTGCTCAACGCCGCCGGGTTCCCATCGACGGTCATGATCGATTGCAGTCACTCGAACTCGCTTCGCCGGCCCACGCGGCAGGAGAAGGTCCTTCAATCGGTGATCCGCCAGCGCGGGGAAGGGCAGACCGCGATCATCGGGTTCATGCTCGAGAGCAATCTGCGGGAAGGCAATCAGCCGGTGGCGGCTCTCAAGGACCTCGAGTACGGGATCTCAATCACCGATGCGTGTATGGGGTGGGAGCAGACCGAACGAGCTCTCCGCCGGGCGTACGGAGAGCTTGGTGAAGCGGAGTCTGGTCACGCTTTGCCCGGCGGCAAGCCGGGCTGAACTCACGCGTTGTAGGTAGACGACGAGACGTCCCCGCCGGTGCCGGTCCAGTTGGTGTGGAAGTACTCACCGCGCGGCCGGTCCGTTCGCTCGTAGGTGTGGGCTCCGAAGTAGTCCCGCTGTGCCTGCAGAAGATTGGCGGGCAGCCGAGCACT
Source organism: Spirochaetales bacterium (assembly GCA_019038705.1). Classification (GTDB taxonomy): domain Bacteria; phylum Spirochaetota; class Spirochaetia; order DSM-27196; family SLST01; genus JAHOYX01. The sequence continues at coordinate 4,576 of JAHOYX010000220.1, read as the reverse complement.
TCGATAGCCGTCGTAGAAGGAGAGTGCCGTTGAAAGGGCAGGGACCGGTATCCCCATGAGAGCAGCATTGGCAACCACCGTCCTCCATGATCGCTGGCACGCGTGGAGGGTGGATTTGAAGTAGTCGGCAAGGACCAGGTTGTCCAGATCGGGGTTCGCGTCGTAGGCATTCTTGATGTCGCCCAGGAAGACGCTCCGGATGATGCACCCGCCGCGCCACATGTTCGCCACCGCACCGTAGTCAATGCCCCAGCCATGTTCAGCCGCCGCCGCTTTCATGAGCATGAATCCCTGCGCGTACGAGATGATCTTGCTCGCCAGCAGTGCCCTGCGGATGTCCTCAACGAATTCTTTCCTGTCACCGTTGAACGCGCCGTAGACAGCATCGGGTTCCGGTCCCTGGAGCTGGCCAGAGGCTGTCTCACGCTCATTCTTCAGGGCCGACAGGGCGCGGGCGAAGACCGCTTCACCGATGAGCGTCACCGGCATGCCAAGGTCCAGCGCGCTGATGGCTGTCCACTTGCCGGTCCCTTTCTGACCGGCGGCGTCCAGGATCTTTTCCACCAGCGGTTCCCCGTCATCGTCGGCGAACTTCATGATATTGGTGGTGATCTCAATGAGAAAGGAATCCAGTTCAGTTGTATCCCATTGGGCGAACACTTCGTGCATCTCCGCGTTGCTCATGCCCAGCCCGTCTTTCATCAGCTGGTAGGCTTCACTGATCATCTGCATGTCGCCGTACTCGATGCCGTTGTGGACCATCTTCACGTAGTGGCCCGATCCGCCGTCGCCAACCCAGTCGCAGCACGGCGTTCCGTCGGGTGTCTTTGCCGAAATCGACTGCAGGATCTCCTTCACATGGGGCCACGCCGCGCTGTTGCCGCCGGGCATGATTGCCGGTCCGAGGCGCGCTCCCTCTTCTCCACCGGACACTCCGGTACCAATGAACAGTATTCCCTTCTCGGCGAGCGCCGCGTCACGTCGGATCGTATCGGGGAAGTGCGAGTTGCCGCCGTCAATAACGATGTCACCGGCCTCAAGATGCGGGAGCAGCTGTTCAATGAACGTGTCCACGACCGGCCCTGCTTTGACTAAAAGAATGACGCGTCGAGGCCGCTCCAGAGACGACACAAACTCCTCGATAGTGTGCGCTCCGATGATGGCCTTTCCGGCCGCCGGGCCTTTGATGAAGGTGTCTACCTTTTCGATGGTCCGATTGTAGACCGCGACGGTGTAGCCGTGGTCCGCGATGTTGAGAACCAGATTCTGGCCCATTACCGCCAATCCTATCAGTCCGATATCGGCCTTTTTTTCCATTGTGGTGCTCCTTTCAGTCAACGAACCGGTCACGATGGGCCCAGAGCCCAAGACCCGGATTTGATATGAAATACACGCTTTCACCGCCCGGAAGGGTATTCCAGCCGTCTTCGAGCTCATCCATCCGGTAGCGCGCCATTGCGTCGTCCACGCTCATGGGGTCAAAACCCACAGCCGAAATCTGGTCGGCGGCGAGTCCTCCAGCTGCGTAGGTTATGGCGAAGCGTCCATCAGTCGAACCGTGGATGAGATGGGCGGCGGCGCCGAGTGATCCTGCCAATTCCGGGTCGGCTTCCACCGCATCCAGCACCGCCTGGGTGCCGCAGTATCCGTGGCGTCCAATCAGACGATCAAGTTCAGCGTCTTCCCCGTACTCCCGCACCCCGGGAGCGATCACGACCAGCTCACCGCCGTCGGCAATCGCCATCCTGCTTCGGTAGATGGCCTTGTTCGCTATCCAGGTGCTGTGATACTCGGCCGGGTCCATGTACGCAATGATCTTCTGCGGGGCCATGTCCATCAGGTTGACGTTGACCTCCCGGGCGAGCTTGGCGGCCTGGTAGTAACAGTCCGAGTCGTCCCCGATAAACAACCCTCGAACCACCATCCGTGCGCCAGCGCCATCGGGTTGCGGGACGGCCTCTACCACGGTCAGGACGTAGACGATGGGCAGGTCCTTGCAGAACCGATCTGCTGCCTCGTCCAGTACTGCCCGGACGGGTGAGTCTGCCCGACCGACTATCCGTTCCAATCCGTACACCGCGCCAAGGTAGTGGCTCTTGCCAATCCCTTCACTGCCGCCGGTACCAACAAGAATGTTCTTTGTGTAGTTGGCCATTCCGATCACTTCGTGCGGTACTACCTGACCGATTGAGAGCACGAGGTCGTGGCTCCCATCCGCGATTACTTCGTTCACCTGGGCCGGCCAGTCATAGTTGAGCTTGCCTTCGCTCAGGGAGTGAATCGTCTCCGACTCAATCCGCCCAAGCGTCGCGATACCGCTGCGCCAGTTGTGTTCGAGAAAGAGCGACCTGGGAATGCTCGGAAACATAGCATCGAGCTGTCCGGGAGGCATTGGCGTGTGTGTTCCGATTGCCGGCAGTACGCCCCGAAGCCGGTTGCCGTAGTATCGGTACACTGCCTCGGTCAGCGGCCCTGCCTGCGAGTGGACTCTCGTGAAATCCGGGGGAACGGCGAGGACTCGATCTCGCTGCCCGATGGCATCCAGGGCGGTGCGAAGCGCGTTCTCAAGGTCGGCCTTGGAGAGGTCGCTCGTTCTGTTTCCATTTGCGTAATACGTCACTACTGAATCCTCCACGGTGGGTCTTCCGGCAGATAGGTGTTGAACTCGATCAGGAGCTCCTGCTCGTACGGGCCTGCATAGGTGCCGGCGAAGAATCGCCCAAGGCCTTCTTCGTAGAGCTTCTTCCACGACTCTTCTTCCGCACCCGGGTTGATCGGAAAGAACAGGGCGTCGTTACCGCTCGCGGCGTTCAGATCCCCGGGCGCGTCGCCAATCATCAGCATCTTCTCACGGGGGTACTTGCCGCCGGCGGCAAACGCAATGTGCTCGGTCTTGGTTCCCATCTCCTGCCCCGCGATGAGCCGCACGAAAGAATCGATGCTGTGCTCCTCCCATTCTCGCTTCAGGGCTTCATAGGGGGTCTGGGAGACCACGATGGCGTCCGCTTTCTCGGTGATCTTCTCAAGAGTCTCCCGCACGAGAGGAAAGGGCGGTACGCCGTGAACCACGCGTCCAATGGTTTCATTGACTGCGAGGGAGAACTTGAGCGCGTGCTGGAGGTCCGGATGAGGATTCCGCTCAACCTCTGCGATGAGTGTCGGGTTGCCGAGTTTTGTTTCCCGCTCAATCCACGCCGCCACGCCTTCCATGGCGGGGGGCACCACGCCTCGTGCCTTGACTTGCGGACGTTCCCCAAGGAGATGGAGCACTCGCATTACGGCGTGGAAACGATTGCACCCGCGGGTTTTGGAGTACAGGTTGACAAACTCCCAGACCTCCCGGGCGTACTTTGACACGGCCTGCATGCTGAAATGCTCGACGAAATTCGGGCAGAAACACTCTTTGTGTTTTATCTCCATGGTGTCAAAGGCACATCCGTCCGAGTCAATCCCGATGAAGAACTCCTTTTCCGGTGTCATCTCCTTGAGTGGTTGTGCAATATCGCTCATGTTCGTCTTTCCTTTTCTTTCGGTTATCGATGCTATACGAAATTGATACCACGATCCGTGACGGCCGTCAAGGTGCGCCTGCCGGTCGCGGCCGCGAGGTTGACACAGTTCGACTTACGCAGTAGGCTCGGATTCGAAAGAAAACGGAACTCAATGGCGCACATTCCACGGCACGACGAAATATTGAAAATCATCTCACGCCTGCGAAACGTATCGGTGCAGGATTTGACCGAACGGACCGGAGTCTCCGAGGTGACGATCAGAAAAGACCTGACGATTCTTGAGGAAGCAGGGCTTGTGGTTAGAACCCACGGCGGTGCTCAACTCGCCGAGGATATCACCGTGATGCGTGATCTCGAGTCGCGGAGCGGCGACCATGTGTCAGAGAAGAGGCAGATCGCCTCTCTCGCGGCCCGGCTGGTTTCAGGTGGTGACACTATCTACCTGGACTCCGGAAGTACCTGTGCGCTGCTTGCCGAGCAGATCGTCGGAATGAGCCTCCGGGTGGTCACGAACTCAATTGCGGTCATGAATGCCCTGGTCGGTGCCCACGGGATAACGCTGTTCAGCATCGGTGGGAGCTACAGACGAGAAGCTGGATCGTTTGTCGGGCCTCTCGCCCTGGAGAACGTCAAGGAATTTCAGATTGAGACCTGTTTTGTCGGCGCCACCGGAGTCTCCGGGCGGGGAGTCTTTTCGTCCCAGAACATTCTGGAATCTCAGCTCAAGAGCGAGATCCTGAACGTCTCCCGGCGCCGGATTGTGCTGGCGGATACGAGCAAATTCAGCACCGCCGCATTCTCCATCTTTGCACGGACCGGTGATGTGGACGTCATCATCGCGGAGCACGATTTTGAAGACGCCGCGAGTTTGAGGGAACTGGGCATTGAGGTATTGTTGGCCGATCAACCGGAATCGGTGTAGATCTGGTACAGGAGATTTGTCACATGAAAGGTAACTGCATTGTAGCGCAGAGCGGCGGCCCCACAGCGGTCATCAACGCAAGCGCGTGCGGAGTCATTCAAACTGCGCTGGGGAGCCATGAGATCACCGGGGTGTACGGAGC
>JAHOYX010000067.1 GCA_019038705.1 Spirochaetales bacterium | reverse complement strand
GGAATCAGTGGCCGAGTGTTGCCGGAATCGGTGGCCGAGTTGGCCGGAATACCCAATCGATATGCATCATCGCCGACAGAGGATTTGAATTCGCGCAACGCCGCAATGAATTTTCGAGGATTGTCCAAAGAAAGTACCTCGTTCGAAGTCTAGTTTGTTGACGCAAGTAGATCGATTCTGATACTATTCGACCTTGACCCGCCTTACAAGTCCTGCGGTCCAGTGGGACATCCGACTTCTACGAAATTACAATTTTTGTTGCTGTTGCTGGGGATTCGCTCGCCCTTCTGGGACTACGTAATTGCACACCCAGGCTTCCAGCAGATATGGGCCAATTCCCCGCCAATCCTATTGGGCAGCCAGGAGGAGTCTGTGATGTCAAAGACCGATCTGATAATTGAGACGAAGAGGCTATTGGAACTTGATCCTGCCCCATATAACCCTCGGACGATATCGCCAGTAGCGTTGGAAGGGTTGCGCCACAGCGTGGAACGCTTCGGCCTGGTTGAGCCCATAGTCTGGAACAAACGATCAGGGAATGTTGTGGGCGGTCACCAGCGACTGAAGGTCCTCCAGGGGCTTGGAGAAACCGAAACTCAGGTCGTTGTCGTAGATCTAGATGATACCGAAGAAAAAGCCTTGAATGTTGCCTTGAACAATCCTGCGATAGCCGGGGACTTCACTCCCGAATTGCACACCCTTTTGGCCGAAATAAACAGCTCGATGCCAGAGCTTACTGATTTGCTGTGCTTCGACTACCTGGCCGACCAAACAAAACAACTACTTTCGGATTTGACCCCCAATGATGGCCTCACCGATCCTGACGCTGTTCCGGAAGTTTTGGATGAACCGATCACTCAGTCAGGCGATCTGTGGATCTTGGGAAATCATCGCCTGGTATGCGGGGACAGCGGAGATCCAGCAGTTCTGGAGTTTCTCATGGATGGCCAAACAGCCGCAATCTATTGTACTGACCCACCTTACGGAGTTGGGTACGATGGAACCAGTCATCCGCAGAATGCGCGGGACAAGGAGCGCGGTCGCAAGGCGGGTAGTCAGAACAAGGACTGGAGCCGCGACTACCACGATCACGACGCCTGGGATCATTTCGACGATCGGACACAGTTCGAAGAGTTCCTGATCCGGGTATTCCTCAACGCGAAGCCCTACGTGGGGAAGAGTGCCGCCTGGTACTGCTGGTATGCATCGGCGACTTCAGGCAGCTTCCTGAAGGCTTGGGAAACCACCGGGATCCGCTACCACCAGACCATCAGCTGGATCAAGCCGACATTTGTCCTGGGATTCGCTATGTGGAACCACAGGGTGGAACCTTGTTTGATGGGATGGCAGCAAGGCCACAAGCCCGAGACCCTGCCCGTGACCGATGAATACTCCAATGCCTGGGAGATCGACTGGGAGGGAAAGGCTAGATGCACCGATGGCCAGCATCCCACCCAGAAGCCAGTCCGTCTGTTCGAACTCCCCATGCTGAAGCACACGCGGCCCGGGGACATCTGCCTGGAGACGTTCGCCGGAAGTGGAAGCCAGGTCCTGGCTGCAGAACGTCTGGACCGTCGGTGCTTCGCCGTCGAGCGGATGCCCAAGTTCTGTGACGTGATCGTGCGACGCTGGGAACAGTACACAGGTCAGACGGCGATCAGGGTTCCAGCTGAGGAGGCTAAATGATGGGGCGCACCGGATACGGGCCTGATATCAAAGCCAAGGCCAAAGCCATGTGGATAGTCGGAAACTACTCCGACCAACAGATTGCTGACAAGCTGGGCATCCCGCGTAGTGAGACCATAGGTGATTGGCGGCGGGCGGAGGACTGGGACCTCGAACGAGAGTTCATCCAGAAAGAAACTGAACGGCGGGTCAGTGAGGCAGTAGCTGAAACCATCAGTCAGACGAACAGTCGCCATCTTAAGGAATTTCAGCTGATGCAAACCAAAGGAATCCAGGCTTTAAAGAACCTGGATCCGGCCAGAGCCAGCGAGGCGGCTGCCATGATCGATGTGGGGATCAAGGGAGAAAGGCTGGTCAGGGGCGAACCAACGGAAGTTCGAGAGGTCCGAGCTCTAATGCAGAGCAATGTCCAAGTTCTTGAACTTGTTGTCGCTGATGTACTTAAGGTGCTAATCCATCAAGGCCGGATGGACAAAAGATCGGCAAAGGAATTCGCTGAAGTATTCGCTGAGAAGGTCAACGGAGCTCCATTTCGGTACGCAACCCCCGTTTCAGAATAACCGTGGAAATACCCACGGAAATAAAAGAGGCGGCGAGAACTAACTGCATAAATAACAACAATATGCCTAATCGGGTTTTTTTGGAAATGGCCAAAAACACACGGAAAAACAACGAAAATAATAAGTCTTTGGGCCCCAGAGGGTCGCATACTAGGAGATATGTGACCCCCTGCAACAACTTACAATGGTCAAGAATTCGCTCCGAGGGCCGTTTGCAGCCTGCTGTGGTCCAGCTGGGCGTAGGTCTGCGTGGTCGCGATGCTCTCGTGGCGGAGGGCCACCTGGACGAGCCTGATGTCGCCGGTTTGGTTGTAGAGCTTTGTAGCAAAAGTGTGTCGCAGACTATGGGGCGTGATGGTTTTTTTGATGCCAGCTTCAATGCACCTTCTGGCAACGATCCTCTGGACCTGGCGGCAGGACAATCGGTTGCCGGTCCCCGTTCGAAACAGAGGGTGTGTCAATTCTGTGTCACCAGTCGTGACACACAGTTGGTCGAGAATGACACGCGTCATCGGCACGGTCTCGGGCTCACCGCCCTTGGGGTTGCGAAGGATCACACGACTCCGCTCGAAATCGATGTCGCCCACGCTCAAAGTGACGGTCTCCCCCAGCCTGCATCCAGTTGCCAGCATGAACTGGATCAGTGTCCGGTCTCGCTCGGCCCACTTTCCGCCAAACGAGAACTCGGTGAGCATTGCGACCTCAGCCTTGGTCAGAATCTCAGGCGGCAAGGCGCGATGACGCCTGCACTTGAGTATCGAGGTGGGATTGCGCTCGATCAGCCACCTGTCGCCACACCAGGCAAACAGTGCCTTCAGACTGACCCGGTAGCGGTTGATGCTGGCCTTCGCGCGAGATGCACCACACGGGCGAACCTGGACGCCCTGGGTGGCCATGAAGGCGGTGAGCACGGCCGGTGTGACGTCTGTGATGATGGTATCACCAGCAAACCGAATGAAAACCTTCAGGTCTCGTCGGTAGGCGGCAACGGTGTGCGGCGATCGACCGTCACTGGCCAGGTCGGCGAGGAACTGGTCGACGGCTTCTGTGATAATCATGGGGCTCTCCTTTCGACGCGAGAACGAGCATATGGCTGTGTTCATTCACGCTCTATTGGGGAGCCCTATCAAGTGATATCTGACTGTCTCCAAACGATTTGTCGAGGCGATCAGGTGGCGATGGGAGTTTGGTGATGGCTAACACCAACACATCTCAAATGAAAACCGTGGGCGACGACGTCCAGGTGTTGACCACGGCGACATCACTGATGGAAAAGGTCGGCCTGGGTGCCGACCCCACTGACTTTGGTCTGCCTGATCTTCTGGAAGATGGCATCGACCAAAACGAACAAGACCGCCGCCTACTCGAGGTGGTGACTAGGCACCTGTTCATCTACAAGGACGGCCGTAAGCTTCCGATCATCGTGATCCCCCCGATGCTTGAGTTTCTGAGCGACCTGTTCTTTGAGCGAGTACAGCAGGCCATTTTGTGGAAGCCACGCGGCGGCGGTGGGTCACTTGCAGCTGCTGTGTTGATCTGGCTGATGATGGTGTACCGCAACAAATCGTTCATCGACATGGCGGGCTCAGGCGAACAGGCAAAGAGGGTTTACGAATACACTACCCAGTTCTGGTTCTGCATTCCTGGCCTTGCCGAGGCCGTTCTTCTCAAGGACCCGCTCCAGTCGCTCACGGCCTTGAAGAATGGCGTCACGTTGTCGTGTGTTCCCGCCAGTGAGAAAGCCGCGCGTGGGAAGCACACGCCGGGCTTCGTGGCTGACGAATCCTGCCAAGAGGACCCTCGCATTGGACGTGTGCTTCAGGCGGCGATTCAGGGTGTACTGAGCGAACCCAACTTCACCATCGTTCTGTTGTCGACGTTCCATGTCCCGTTCGGGTTCTTCCAAGAGGCATGGGACCTGGCCGAGGAGCGTGGATTCAAGCGGTACAGATGGGATGTGTACGATTGCATGGCCCGGTGTGATGTGGGGCTCGATTCCGCCACTGACTCCGACCCACAAGCAATTTCCTACTGCCAGAGCGAGTGTCCGCTCACTGAGGTGATTCCCGACTACAATGCCAACGGCGAGCACGTCGGCGAACACATTGATGGGTGCTGCGGTAGAGCGCGTATCACCTGCGGACATTTGAGCCGTGACAATATCATCAAGGCGAAGTTGCTCAACCGTGGCACCGATATCTGGGCAGTAGAGCATGAGTGCAAGCGACCTACGGCCTCAGGGATGATCTACAACCCCGAGAAAGTGCAGGAGGCGGTAGTTCCAGTAACTGAGATTGTTCGTCCTGCCGGAACTGTGCGCCGCGCCGTTGGGATCGACTGGGGTAGGTTTGCCGTCGCTGTCCTGGCTGAACGCGCCGATGACCACATTGCAATTACCGAGGGCCGGATCTTTGACTCGCGGCCCATCAGCGATCTCGTGCAGTATTTGGTCGAACTCCGTTCTCGTGTCGGTGACTTCGTTGTCTACGCCGACGCCGAGAACGCCTACGGAAATCTAGACTGCCGCAACGCAGGATTTGAAACCGTCCCCGTTTCATTCAACCGATTCAAAGACGAGGGAATCGAAAATCTGGCCCGGTATTTCGAGCACGGGAAGATCAAGATCGCGGACGAGGGTGCGTTGCAGACTGTGGTGCGCCAACTGCTGCGCTATCACCGTGACGAGAGCGGCCGAATCGTTAAGAAGGATGACCACGGCCCTGACGCCCTGCTGTGCGCCATGCTTCCTTTCCCTTTCATCGACGAGTTCGATGCTGCAATCTCTCAGCTGCTCGCGGGCACGGACCGAGAGCGACTCAAGATCACAAGCAGCCTGCTCGATGCGTGTGTCCGCGACTACCCCCGCGAAGTTAAGGAGGGTGAGAGGTGCAGCATGGGAGTCTCCGTATCTCCAAACGGGCACTACGTTGTGATCTCTTTGGTCCCCTCTCGTGAATTGACAAAAGATGAGCAGGTCCGAAAGGCCGTCTATATCGGCAAGGTGAGGCAGTGGCAGGAACTGGACGCCCTGATCGATCAGTACGGAGTCAAAACATGTCTCATCTCTACTCAGCCGGAACCGCACCTCGTGCAGGAGTGGTGCAGCACTGAACGAACTGCTGCGGTCTTTCAGGTGCGCTATGTAAATGGCACCAGTTTGGAGCCCGCCTGGGACGATGAAAAGCACGTCATTAAGGTCGACCGCACGTTTGCTCTCAATTCAGCCTTCGAAGAGATCGCAAGCCAGACCTGGTGGATTCCGGCGTCGGCTCCGAAAATCGAACGCGGTGAATTTTACGCCCAGCTGAAGGCTCCTACCCGAGTTCGAGACATTGCATCTGGAGAGTTGAAGTACAGCTGGATCGAAACTGGTCCGCTGGACAACTTCCACCACGCACACGTGTTTGATTTTCTCGCAGCATCACGAGCGTTGAATGAAGTGGAGGCAGCCTCTGCATCGTGCGATGATTATGATGACGGATTGCTGGCTGATTACAGCACCCCACTTTGGTCGGAGCGGAGAAAACATCGATGGTAGGAATACAGCAAAAGGGTATCCCGGCCGTTGGCCGAGCACGTGGAACTCACCAGTCTCCATCCCCACGCCTTGCGCCATACTGCAGCGTCTCTTGCCATTGATGCTGGCGAACCCCTACATCGCCTTCGAGACCGCCTGGGCCATTCCAGTGTTTTGGTGACGTCTAGGTATTTGCATGTGGTTGACTGATAGGGACGATTCATGCGTAATCTAGGGATCGTTGTATGATTTTGAAAATCAATTGAAAAAACGATAGATTCTGTTACGGACTTGTGATACCATGCTCTCACTCGCCCAATCAATTTCATGGATGAACACAAAATGTTCTGTTGACGCCCGGATTTGATAGCCGTCTGGCGATTATTGCTCAGTCATAACCGCAACTGGGACAAGGCGGACGGATTATTTGGTAGGCACAATGCTAGAATAATCGCTGATGTATCTCACAGGGTCACGAACATAACGGCCTCACATGGAAGATGAATGATGATGAAAGCATTTGTATTCTCGGCTCTGATAGTGGTCGTGATCTGCTCCAGTGCGCCAGCCGTGAATGCACAGACAGGTCTGGATCTCACAACATGGGATTTAGTGGCACTAGATTTGCCCGGAGGAGAGTCTGGATATGCGGTGTGGGACTTCACAGCTGACGGAACGCGGGCCAGCACGCTTGATAACAGGGAGTCATCCTTCCTGCTCGCACCAGTTCCTCAAGACAAATTTACACTCAATGTGAGTTGCGGAGTTACAGGGACCGATGATGATTTGATCGGTCTTGTATTCAGTTACGATGATGCTGCTCATTGTTACATCTTCGACTGGAAGTCGAGTGCCCAGGATGATAGTCCAGAGGGATTTATAATTCGGCACGTTGCTGCCCCGTCAGTTGAGTCACTATCGCCCGACGATCTATATCCTGGCGTGGATACTGCGCACATGACAATATTAGGTCAATTGACAGGGCCTGGGCGAGGATGGGTTCGAGGCCATGAGTATAATGTCAGTCTTACTGTGCGGCCAGGTTCTGCTCGAGTAGTTGTTCGCGAGGGTGAGACAATTCTATGGGACCAGGTCGTGACGGACGTTGGAATTGATGCGGGTCGATGTGGATTCTACGTGCACTCACAGCCATTTGCATATTTTAGTAATACATCACTTGAATCGCCTACATGGCCCGTCAACCCCGGCCCCAGCATCACCCTGCGGATCGAAGAGTCCATGGCTTCTATGTGCGCCCGTGCTGAGTTTACGGGTACGCCGTTGTCAAAATCCGAATCGAATACGCAAAGCCTCATTAATGTCGAAATCGAAGACGGATTTGCCGTGGTGAGTCAAGCAGATTTGATTGAGTACGCTCTAATATTCGGAGACATAGATCGTATTGATCTGTATGACGCTATGACGCCTTCGCAACGCGTTGGGCATATTGAGTTCCGCTATACTCTGGGAGACTATTTCGACAATCGGAAGGTTGATGCCTACGTTTTTGTCCACAACGACGAACTACCGATGGCACCTGGAAATCCGTGGGAATACTATGCGGAAGGCGAGTTCCCGGTATCGATGCTCGTGCCACCCAATATGTCAGCCTTGAGCATAGGCGATGCGGCGAAAGAGCCAGTCCTTTTCGTTCACGGCATAAACACGCAATTCGACGACACCTGGCAGGAAGTACCTGGTCTGGTGGCACCGAACATCTATGACTGCTGGCGTTTCTGCTACCCTCACGACCAGGCCATCGATCGAAGCTCCCACCTGTTGGGGCTGGCTGTTGAACGAGTTTTGACGGGCGGAATCCCCAATCATTCCGGCTACGACTCAGACAGTATCTCGATCGTGGCCCACAGCATGGGCGGTCTAGTATCGCGATCCTACATCCAGGGTGACGATTATCTCCAGAGAGGTGCCGTGAAAAAGTTGCTGATGTTCGGTACGCCTAATCATGGTTCACATAGCGCATATCGTTCTGCCTATGATCCAGACTATTTGACTTTTTCGCTGGACGTTCTTGATAAGAACGATCCACACGCCCCAGCACATAAAATGATGGTCCCGGGTTCCCCCTTTCTCTGGGACCTGAACGAGACACCACTGCGGGATCTCGCTACGGGTACTCCTGCGAGAGATTATTTGGTTGTGGCGGGCGTGGAGGATTACCACCCATGGATATTCAAACACCGGGAAATTTATAGACAGGACGATGGTTTCGTTGCCGCCGCGAGTGCCAGTCTATTGGAACACCGCGTACCCCTGGCTCTTACGAACCGCCACCATATCAACATGAAAGAGCAGGATGAAGACAATAACGCCGCAGGCATCATTGAGACCTTCCTAGCCGACTCCTACGATCCGACGATCAGCACTCCCAATTTCCCAGAAGGGGTCTTCTGTTTCATGGAGAACGATGACAACGTGGACTGTAGTCGCCAGAACGATGTTGACGACCAACTAGGTATTCTCGAATTCCGGATTCTCAACAATACAGGTGTCGATCGCTATCTCATCGAACTTCCTACCGACGAACCCGGCGTGATGGATTTAGTGGCAGAGGCGGGAGTGGAACTCGGCGAGGGCAACCGCTATCTTAAGAGGGTCTCCGCAGACGGGGACGAGTATTTTTCTATGACACAACGCCAAATTCTTGAGAAGGAAATTGCTTTTTGGGGGGCCGAAGGAACCTATGACATTCGCGTCAAACACTTCGGCACACATAGGGGGACTTTCGAGAATGCCGTCGATTTCCAATGGCTAGGCACGGCCAGCACGACCATTGAGCTGGATGAGATCAGTTGCCTGGCTATTAGCGCGCCCAACCAGAGTCGATTAACGGCGATGAAGGCGGCGACCCTGAACTATGCGTTCAGTGTCGATGCCACTGTAGACACTCTCGTCTTTAGCCTGTCGAGTTCCGTGTCGTCCACCGATTTCGGCCAGCACGAATTCAGCCTCGAGGACCCCCAAGGGCGAGTCATCGATCCCGTCGTAGCCGCCGCCGATCCTGCCTTTGGCTACTTCGAGAACACGACGTACGGGCCGGTTCAGTACCTCATCACCGATCCGGTGGATGGGACTTGGCAGATCCGCCATGATGATTCGGTTTTTGCACCCGAAGTGTATGCCTTCTTGTATGCCGGGTTCAGGACGAACCTGTCTGTTTTGGGGCCTTCCCACACCGCGGGAGACAGCCTCGTTTGTCAAATCACAATCAACGGCTCGGAATCCTGCCTGGACCTGAGTCTTGAGTTGATGGCCTCTCTGACGAGTCCAGGTTCAACCTCTCCGGTTGATCTAGGTCTTGTCACGCTTACAAACCTTGGAGGGGGGATTTTCGAGGGTGTGATCGAGAACACGTTAACAGGCCAATACCGCTTGACCCTGGACGCAACCTGTCAGGATCAGGAATTTGGACAATTGACTAGAACAGCCATGCGTGACGTGTGGTTCGATCGGGCGGCTGACGATGTCTCCGCAGTGGGCGACATGGACGGCGATGACGAGGTCCCTAACGAGCATTCCCTGAACCTGTCGGTCAGCCCCAACCCATTCAATGCCGCCACGGTCTTCCGCTTCGAACTTGGCCGGGCGCAGCATGCCGAGTTGACGATCTACGAGGTGAACGGCCGCAAGGTGGCCGTCCTCATCGACGACAGGCTGGGCGAAGGACCGCAGTCGGTGACCTGGCAGGGAGTGGACGATCAGGGGGGGGCCGTGGCCAGCGGCGTGTATCTAGCCCGGCTGCAGACCGAAGATGGTCACTGGACCTCTAAATCGGTGCTTTTGAAGTAGCGGGCCACTTTTTCTCCGCTATCCGGTCGCCAAGCCCAACGAGGACTGGCGGCCGGAATATTTCTCTCAGAAAAAGTTGGTTTCCGCGTCCTACCCGAGGAGCCAAATTTGTTTTAGGGGAAAAATGTGGGTGGAGAATGGCAGGTCCTGGGACCTGTCTTTTTTGTGCCTATAAGCCGTTGTTGTAAAGGGATGTGTGCGGGCGTGTCCCTGGGTGAGGCGATTCTAATATTCTCTTGGTTAACACAACTCCGCCAAACGAGCCCGATATCTGTCTCTGAGTCTGAGAATTCGTGCTTTTTGGGGTGGTTCGGTTAACGGAAAAGGATTTCACGAACGTCCCGCGTAGCGGGCATGTTTGTGATGTCCC
>JAHOYX010000173.1 GCA_019038705.1 Spirochaetales bacterium | reverse complement strand
GTCCAAGGAACACCACCCTGAGGGCGATGTCTGGTCCCATTCACTCGAAGCATTCAGGTATCGACGTTCACGCGACATGGTGCTCACTCTCGCTCTGCTCCTCCACGATTCCGGGAAGCCGCATGCAACTCCTGCGGCCGGGCGGAAGTTCGACGGGCACGCCGAGATTGGCGCAACGCTTGCCACGCGGTTTCTCCGACGCCTTGAGTTCGGGGAGTCGGTTGTGGAAGGCGTCCGCTGGCTCATACACAAGCACATGTTCCCCGGGGCGCTCCACCTTCTGCCGACCTTCAGAACGGAGCGGCTCATGGCCGACCCACTCTTTCCAGTCCTGCTGGAACTCTTCCGCTGTGACCTGGAATCGGCCTATCGTGGTCCGTCCTCGTACTACCGGGCGTGCAAGATCTACCGCTCCTACCTGAAGAACAGCAGTAATCCCTACCGGACCGCCGAGGGAAAGAAACTGGTCAGGATGTACGTGGACTGAACGCCGTCCCCACACCAATGTGGTAGAGCCCTTCGAGGGTGAGCCACGGCACAACGGTTAACTCCGTCTCCGTCAGCTGGACTATCTCCCGCGCTTCACCGCCGGTCAGCAGCACGGTCGCTTCGCGGCCAAGCTCGGAGCGAATCCCGGATACCATCCGATCAAGGAGGCCGGCGTATCCGTTCATGATGCCGGACCGAAGGGCCCCGGCGGTGTTCGTTCCAATGAACGATTCAGGCATCGCGAGGTCCACCATGGGCAGGGCTGACGTGCGGGCTACGAGGCCGCGCACCGCGGTATTGAGCCCGGGCGCTATTGCCGCTCCCCGGATGCGCGCACGTTCGTCAACTGCCGTGAAGGTGAGGGCAGTTCCGAAGTCCACAATGACGCAGGCCGATTGGACCCGAGCATACCCGCCGACCGCATTGGCTATGAGATCGCCCCCGAGTTCGCTGGGGGTATCCGTACCGATCGTCACCGGCAGCTTTGCGCGAGCACTCACCAGCAGGGGCTCCACGCCGAATGCGCCGGCAATACCGTCCATGATGGCTCGGGTGAGCACGGGGACGACGCTGCAGACAACCGCCCGTTCTACAATCGACCTCTCCAGATCGACAAGCCGCAAGAGCTCGCACAGATGCAGTGCAAACTCGTCCGAGGTCCGCTGTGTGCGGCTTGACAAGCGCCAGTGTTGATCCAGGCGCTGACCGTCAAACAGCCCGATCGCGGTGTTTGTATTGCCGGCGTCAATCGTGAGAACCATAGTGTTCCAGAAGGTATTGTTTGAGGGCTGTGCCGTCCGCGGCAATCGGCACACTGTGCTTCTGCCTTTCAAGGGCTGTCGCGAGTGCCTGGGGCAACGGAGGGGTGACACCGCACGCCTGCTCCACGACTTCCACGAACTTGGCAGGGTGAGCCGTGGCCAGCGTCACGATGGTCGCGTCACCCGCCCCTTCCTCGGCAAGGAAGGTTTGTGCGCCGAAAACGCCCGCCGCCGTGTGAGGATCAATGAGCAGACCTCTGTCCTCGTGAACCTCGCGCATCGTCGTCCGGATCTGCTCGTCGGTCACAACAACCCCGCTCACGAGCGAGGACAGCGCATCGTGGTCGGCGTCAAAGATGGCGAGCAATCGCTCGAAGTTGCTGGGATCGCCAACATCCATGGCATTCGCCACGGTTTGGATGGAGGGTCGTGGTGAGTAGATTCCGGTCCGCAGATAGTCGGGCACGACGTCGTTGACATTGGTTGCCGCAACGAATCCCGACACCGGCAGTCCCCAGCTCCACGCCAGAATCCCGGCCGTGAGGTTCCCGAAATTACCGCTCGGTACGCAGAAGTAGAACTCGCTGATCATCCTGGCCCGCAGGAGCTGAAAGGCATAGATGTAGTAGAGCGCCTGGGGCAATAATCGACCAATGTTGATGGAGTTTGCGGAGGTGAGACAGACCGCTGATCGCAGCTCGGAGTCCACAAAAGCCTCCTTCACCAATCGCTGGCAATCGTCAAACGACCCCGCCACTTCCAGCGCGATAACGTTGTCGCCCACCGTGGTGAGTTGCTGTTCCTGAAGCCGACTGACCCTCCCTGAGGGATAGAGAATGACCACCTCTATGTTGGGTCGATTGTGGAAAGCCTGCGCGACGGCGCTTCCGGTGTCTCCCGATGTTGCAGTGAGGATCACGGCACGATCATCGCTGTCGGCAAGAAAGGTCTCCATTGCCGAGGCCAGGAAGGATGCTCCGAAGTCCTTGAACGCACAGGATGGTCCGTGGAATAGCTCGAGGATGTCAATCTGGTCATTGAGCGGCGCCAATTTCGGGGAGAACGGAAAGGCGCGCCGGACAACGTCGTCGGTATCTGCACCAAAGGAATCACCGAACAGTCGTTCAACGACCGTGACCGCGGTTTCGACGAAGGGAGAGTCGGGATTCAGACCGAGGAAGAGCGAGTGTAGATCAGGCTGCTCAATCGGGTGATACAATCCCCCGTCCGGGGCGAGCCCTGTGAGCACTGCCTCCCTGAAGTCTGCCTGAAGGGATGGGTTCCTCGTACTTGCAAACCTCACCGCACTTCTCCCGGGAAAAACGCACGATGAACGGCATTGAGTGTCGTCTTGCGGTCGCTGCGGTGGACGACGAACGAGATGTTCATCTCCGTTGAGCCCTGCGCAATGGCAAGCACGTTGATCTTCGCTTCGCCGAGTGCGCTGAACAGTCGCCCCGAGATCCCGGGCCGGCCGCGCATATTCTCGCCGATGACCGCGACGATCTCCAGATCCCGCTCCACCTGCACCCGTTCAATCTTCTTCTGGTGAAGCTCAAGCTCCAACTCCCGTTCCAGCGCGGATACCGCGGGATCGGCGTGGTGGTCCCGCACGATGAAGCAGATGCTGTGCTCACTCGATGCCTGAGAGATCATGATGATATTGATCTTTGCGTCGGCGAGGGCGCCGAAGATGCGGCCCGCAATCCCGGGCAGACCAACCATGCCGCCTCCCTCAACATTGACCAGCGCCACCGATTCAATTGAGGCGATGCCGGTGATCAAACCTGCCTGAGCGGAGGTGTGTTCGGCAATGACGGTCCCCGGGGCCGACGGATTCATGGTGTTCCTGATGAGAAGCGGTATGCCTTTCTCCACGGCCGGCAACATCGTGAATGGATGAATCACCTCGGCGCCAAAGTAGGAGAGCTCCATGGCCTCCCGGTAGCTCACCGCGCCAAGCACCGATGCGGAGTCAACAAAGCGGGGATCCGCGCTGTAAACTCCATCAACGTCGGTCCAGATCTCAATGACATCGGCGTCTATCGCCGCGCCCACGAGGGAGGCGGTGTAGTCGCTCCCATTCCGCCCGAGCGTGGTGGTGACGCCGTGTGCGTCGGATGCAATGAAGCCGGTAATGATGGCGATGGGGACATCGCCCGCGATGGGGTCGTCGGGCGAGATCGTGTCTCGTATCAGTTTGTAGGTCGATTTGAAATCCACGGCGGCGCTGCCGTGGGTGGTGTCGGTCCGGATGATCGTTCTTCCGTCAACCATCCGGGCATTCAGCCCTGCGCTGGATAAAACAGCAGTGACGATGGTGCAGTTCAGCCGTTCTCCATGACTGACGATCAGATCCCGAGTACGCGGGGAACACTCCCGGACGAGGGACACACCGTGCAGCAACTCCGCAAGCTCATCACACAGAGCCTCAACAGCCGCCGCGGTTGACTCGCCGTCCGGAATCAGCTCGCGGATGACTTCCAGATGCCGGCTTCTGATTTCGTCGCACTGTCGCCCGAACGTAGCGCTTCCCGTTGCCGCTTCGTCCGCGACGGACAGCAGCTGGTCGGTGATCCCCTTCATTGCGGAGAAGACCAGCGCAATCCGATCCGATGCCGCGGCGTCAACAATTATCTCGGCCACGGCCCGAATGCGCGCCGCGTCGGCAACCGAACTGCCGCCGAATTTCATGACTCTCACACGCTCTCCGTTGAACAGCACCGGCTGGATTTGTGTCCTCTTCATGGCCAGAACGGACGCCACAGAGTATGATGAACTCCGCGTGAAGAGCAACCGTTCACCCCTTCTGCCAGGCTTCCTGCTGAGCCTCATGTTCGCCTTCGTGGCCGCACACGCGGGCGCTGACACGACCGACCGGAGTCGAAGCGAGCTCGTGGAGGCGGCGCTTCGGTACTCGCCCGAGTATACCCACCCGGTCGTCAGCGCAGACGGGACGCCGGTTGCCGTCTATCACGAGCTGAACGGCGACGGACTCGTGGACGTTGCCATCCTCACGGTACTCGCCGAGCCGGGAGTACCCACTGAGCTCGCTGAGCTTCGCGAAACATCGCGGCTCTTCCGCACGGGTGACCCGAATCCGCTCTTTGTCCTCGAGACCTACTTCGCCGGCGATGAGGCCGTGCAGACCGTTGAGCTGGGTCGGAAACCTGTGCTGGGAGGGATGGAGCTGCTTCAGCTCACCGATAGCGCACCGTTTCCGGTAGCCATCACCGTGAGAATGAGAGTCGCCGCAGGGGGCGAAACCAATCTGCTCATCTACTCACCGGGAGGTATGATTCAGCGATTGCAGCTTCAGGAGACCGAGCGGGAGCGCTATCAACTCGCTGATCTGGACCAAAACGGGACGCTGGACATCGTGGTGACCCGCCGATTGCCTGAGGCGGGGCGCGGCTACGAGACCTTTCTGGAGTTCTTCACACTTGACGGCAACAACTATCGTTCTCAGGCGTCGTTTGGCCTGGTCAGGGAGTTGCAGGGTTTCCTGAGTGCTGCCACCGGCCATATTCTGGCCGGTCGATGGGATGCGCTCACGCAGTTGGTGCGCGCGGACGAGATCGATAGCGGGAACATCCTCTCCCGTGCTTTTCCCGGGGTCGCGGACGACGACGAGATGGAGGTGTCGGTTTTTGACTATTCAGAAAAGGGGGAATCGGCATCGGCAGTCGTGTTTCCCGGCATTATGGAGAACCCCTACCCCTACCCCTACCTCGGCACCCACTTCATCCTGGTATTCCGAGTGGAGTGCTGCGATACATATCCCCGCTTCTACTCGGCTATTGTTGAGCTTTCGGCGAATCCGCTTGGCGAACCACGATTTGCTTTCTTGACACACGCCGGAGCGCAACAGTAGCATCGGTGCGAAGTGAATCAATACATCATAGACGGCAGCTTTCCGATTCGTGGTCGGGTGCGCGCCAGCGGAAATAAGAACGCAGCACTTCCCTGCATCGCGGCAGCGCTGCTGACCGACGAGACGATTGTGCTCAAGAACATCCCTGACATTGAGGATGTTCACGTCATGTTCGAGGTGCTCGAGTCACTCGGCGCAACGGTCAAGAAAGAAAAGACCAGGGGTTCATACCGAATCTCCGCGACGGACATCACATCGAGTGAGCTGCCGCCGGCGCTCGCCAAAAAGATTCGAGCGTCAATCCTGTTCGCGGGGCCTCTCCTTGCGAGGACCGGGAAGATCCAGATGTCGCCGCCGGGTGGTGATGTGATTGGTCGGCGCCGCCTGGATACCCATTTCCTCGCTCTCAGTGCGCTTGGCGCCCAGGTTGAGGTTGACGGGGTGTTCACGCTCAGTGCGAACAAGCTCGTCGGGGTGGAGATCTTCCTGGACGAAGCATCGGTTACCGCAACAGAGAACGCGATCATGGCTGCCGTGTTGGCGGAAGGCAAGACAGTCGTCCAGAACGCGGCGAGCGAGCCGCATGTTCAGGATCTCTGCAATATGTTGAACGGCATGGGGGCGAAGATAGAAGGGATCGCTTCCAACATTCTCTCGATTACCGGAGTCAAGAAACTTGGCGGCACCGAGTTCAAGATCGGATCCGACTACATGGAGGTAGGCTCCTTCATCGGACTGGCGGCGGTGACCCGAGGTGAACTGGAGATTGAGGACGCCTCCCCTCGCCATCTCAAGATGACGAAGCTGGCCTTCGCCAAACTCGGAATACACTGGGAACGCGACGGCGAGGACATCCGCATTCCGCCGGGGCAGGCCCTGAAAGTCATCCCGGATATGGGCGGGATGATCCCCAAGATCGACGATGCGCCATGGCCCGGTTTCCCGCCTGATCTCACAAGCATCATCACCGTAGTCGCGACGCAGGTTGAAGGGACCGTGCTCATACACGAGAAGATGTTCGATGCGCGCATGTTCTTCGTGGACAAGCTCATTGGTATGGGCGCGCGGATTGTCCTCTGCGACCCGCATCGCGCCGTGGTCAGCGGACCTTCGCGACTGACCGGCACGGAGCTGACCTCACCCGACGTCCGGGCGGGAATGGCAATGGTGATTGCAGCGATCTGCGCCGAGGGCACGAGCGTCATCCATAACGTCTACCAGATTGAGCGCGGGTACGAAGACCTGGTCGGAAGACTGAACAAACTCGGGGCACGGATCTCACAGAAGAACGACTGAATCGCCGGGACTATCGGCCCTCGGTCAGCTGACTGGCAACCCTCTCGTAGGCGCTCCTGATCCGGACAAACGCCGCGGAACTCGCCTCCTGTTGCTCCGGAGAAAGCCCCATGGCCGTGTCCGGGTGGAATTGTGCCGCGAGTCTCCGGTAGGCCCTTCTGACCTCAGCCAGACTCGCGTCAGGTTCAATTCCCAGGATTGCGCACGCCTCGGTATCAATGGGGGTGATTCCTGTCGAGCCCACGGGAGTGGGCAAGGCACCGCGAATCCAGTCGTCGGGCAGACCAATCAGCTGCGCAAGACGGCGGAGCCTCTCGAGGACCGGACCGCGAGCTTCTGAATCAAGGGTAGAGCGACAGATCTCGATTACCCTCGCCCGATCGTCGGCGGCAATCTCCGCGGTCATCCGTGATGCGAAGAATTTCAGATCGATGTTCGGCCGGAGGTGGAGAGCCGCGTCGAGATACTGGCCGGGTTGTCCATGACCTATCCGCATCCAACGCAGCGCGGCGGGCCATGCAAAACGCCGCACGGAGTGCCGTGTCTCGGGCCCGTAGATCCGCTCGTCAACGGCCAGCTTGAACGCTGATTTGTCGTCAGGCGACGGGCGCCAGGCGGTGTCGACTACTGAGGCAACGGCAAGCGCGGCAACCGCGGCGGCCGGGTCAAATTGTGGCGAAGCCCGGACTTGCGGACCCATGAGGAAACGGGCCAGGGATCGGCGCAGCAGAAACTCGGCGGCGACAACATCGAGCAGATGTCCGACAAACAGGCCGAATACGGCGCCGAACGGACCGCCAAAGACGCCGAGCCCGAGACCGACAAGCTTTCCCCAGACAACGATCATTTGCGAACGCTCACTTACGAACGCTCAACGCCAGATACATCAGAGCCACTGCGAGAAGAATACCCTCCACCGCGACCAGCAGCACAATGGCCAGCGTGAAGCCGGCCCACAGGAGCAGGGCCGAGAAGAGAATTCGGTGCGCAGCTTGCAGAAGCAGATATGCGGGAAGGAGAACAACCGGTGCCAACGGCACGACGATGAAGGTCCCGAGCGGCGGTCTGGCCAGATACCGGCTGCGATATCGCCAGGAAAATCCAAGAACCAGAATGCTGAGAATCAGGAAAGTGAAGGGCAACGACAGCCTGAAGAGCAACTCGGCTTCGATCGGCTCGGTCACGAGCCCATATTCCTGCAACGACCCGGCCGTTCGGACCAGATCGGTGATCGACGCCCCGGCCGGATCGGCTGAAACGACCGCAAGCAACCACAACTCATCCGCGCTCGGTGAGATTCTCAGCCGGTTCTCCGTCGCAGGATCCTCCATTCCGTGGTGGACGGTGGGCCGGAGGATGGCAACGGGATTATCGGGGTCCAGAACGGTGAGGACAAAGTAGTTGTTCGCGGACTCAGAGTCTACGGGCTTGCTGTCCACGAACTTGCCGTAGTCGCTGCTGAGTTGATACTCAAGACGCCCGTCCAGGGTGAACCGTATCACCTCGATGTGCTGTGCGTAGAGACCGGAAGGAACCCGAACCAGCTTCCCAATAAACACGATTTCACGGGTGGATTCGTCCGAAGCATTGATGAATGCGAAGGCGGTTGTGCCCGGCAACTCGAGGGCGTGCTGAACATCGTCCATGAAGAACGTGAGGTCCGCCAACTGCTCGGTTGCAATCGCGAGATAACGCGCGACATCACCGTCGGTGGGATACTGCTCCTGGAGTTCTCTAAGTGCATCGTATGCGTGGATTACGTCGCCCCGATCCAGGCTCTCCTTTGCTTCCTGCATTGATCCAAAGAAGGCTGCCTGGGCCACCTCCTCCTTGTCAGGCGCGGCCTCGGCAAGCCGTTGCAGCGCCGAGGCCGCGAGCCGTGCAGCTTCGTCGTTGTTCTTGTCCAGTGACAGCGCGAGCGTGGCCAGGTAGTGGGCCGTGGAGAAGTCCTCAGCCACATGAGCCGCTTGTGCACGATCCATGAGCTCCTGCGCCCCTGCAACGCCGTCCCGCACCGGGCTCACTGCCGTGCGGGCCTCTGCGGCCTCGCCTTCCGACCGCCTCGCGGCCTCCAGTTGCACCTGCCTGCGCACATTCCGCATCAATTCCTGGGCTTCATCGCTCTCACCGACAACCCCGACGTACTGATCAAGGTCAATCAACGCCCGTTCGTAGTCCTGAGCCTCAATGGCATCCTGTGCGGATCCCCAGAGAGATCGAGCAATGTCGGAGGAGAACTCAAGGGTGGCCCGATTGTTGGCCGCCCGCGGGTGAGCAATTCCATACACGACAGAGAACGCGAGGGTGAACATGAGAAGCGTGATGATCGAGGATCCGAAACGTTCAAAGCTGGTCCCGGTCAGACCCTTGCTCTGAATCGGAATGACCAGGGAGAAAGTAATGAGTACAGCCCAAGCCTGAGTTACCGGGGCCAGGACAAGGAACTCGGACCAGGTCTGGGCCATGATCCAACCCCATTGAAACTCCTCAAGGGTGTTCTCCAGCGAGAAGGCGAAGATGGACGAAAGCAGAATGAGTCCAAAGGCCAGGGCATAGCAGACAAGGCTGAAAATTAACAGTTTTCGCCAGGAATCATTCATCACCAACCTCGCGTTTCCAGCTTGACAGGGGCGGCAACAAGACGAGAGTCACGATGAACACGAGTGAGATGAAGGCCAGGACGCCTGCCGAGACCAGACCAAGTTGATCCGGACGCGCTACCGTGGCGAGGAGGCTCCCAAGTTCACCGAAATGGATGGAGTTGACGAGCCACAAAGCTCCCCGCACAGAGAGAAACACCAGTACGGCGTTGAATAGAGGCCATCGAGTGAGCCGTGCAGGTGTCCAGCACGAGAGCAGAAACACACCGAGCGCCACGGCAAGCAGGAGCGTTGGTGCTCCGAGAATCAATCGATTGAGACCGCTGATATCCTGCAGGAGCGGGTTGAGACGGTCCGGCGCTGCGACCATGGCAGGGTAGGAGGCATCCACCGCTGTGAGGTCCAGAACGATGTCTGCCCGGCCCGGTATCGTGAGTGCCCGAGTTTCCGGATCCACGATGCCCTCGGTGAATAGCTCAAAGCCGGGTTGCCGATCAAGTTGGTGCACCAGAACGGGGGAGGCCAGAAGCCCCTCAACGCTCGGACTGAAAACTCGAGCACCCGCAACCCGGATGATCCTGTCCTCAGGCACACTTGCGACCGCTCTTGCCTGATCAAATCCGGGGGCCGACCAGAGAAGGGAACCGAGAACGAGCAGCACGGTCCACGTACCGGCAAGCAGGACCAGCGGAACAAACGGCCGATCGGCGAGCCGGATCGTGGCAAATGTCGCAACCGATGCGCTGATCACGAGGGAGATAGCGAACACCTCCCGCATCGCGGCAAGCATCTGGAACATAACATCTGCGGCACTTGCGTGCTGCGGATCATAGCCGATAACATATCGGAACAGAACTACCAGCGAGCCTAGAACAAGAACGAGAAGAATCGACGTGAGGATAAATCGGGAGAGGAGTCGCAGTGCTTGTTTCACCTCATGAATCGTAGCACGGGCATATAACCAATGCAATAATCGCGATGGGGCGTGAATAGATGCCGTTAGACGTGGGTAACCCTGATGAAGCGCTGGAACGTTCACTCATCGTTCGCGCCAAGGCAGGCGAGCGGGAAGCATTCTCGCTGCTGATACGACACAACATTCAGCGCGTGTACAGGGCCGCGTACGCGG
>JAHOYX010000222.1 GCA_019038705.1 Spirochaetales bacterium | reverse complement strand
CATGTGCAATTCTCCCGTTTGACTTAGTAGTGTTTATGAAAGCATTGCTTCATACCCCTTATAGTTGTCCTGCCGAGGGATTTAATCAAGAGTGACCACGGGATCTTCTCCACCCGCATGACAAAGGGGGATCTCACGAACATGGAACTACGTATCGCTGAGTGTCCTACGGTCTGCACACGGCACGAAGTCCATCCTCCCGCTTTGAAGGCGGGCCGACGGGTTGGCTCCCTTGCCACGCGCGGGTTTCGAGTTCGGAGAGTTCCGCCGGAACTGGCCGCCGCGCAGCGGCGATGCATCACAGCCTGCCGATTCTCGTCCAATCTCCTTACGATGTCGATCCATTTACGATGTTGGCAGTCGTCCCTCGGCGCTCTCGTGCGGAAACAGGAGGTTTATGAGAAGTCCCGGGGGACCAAGAAGTCCCTGAGTACCGGATCGTCGGATCCCCGGCGCGCCATAGCGGTAGTCTCTTGCAGTCGCTACCACACCTGCCACCACCGGGTTCTCGGTGATGTAGCAATACGCGTGTGCAAATTGCGCGATTGTCTGTACCACCACGCTCTTGAATCGATCGTACCACACGTGTCCGTGCAGCCCGAACAACCGGTTGAACCGAACGGCAAACACACTGAGGATCCACTGCATGATCCTGGAGAGCGACTCGCCCTTCCCTGGCCGCAGCAGCAGGTGAATGTGATTGTCCATAATGCAAAGCGTGTCGATTGAAAATCTGAAGCGACGCTTTCCGCGGGCGACCACGGACAGAAACATGTCCTTGACCCTGTCCGACTCCAGGATAAACTCCCTTCGATTCGCTCTCGCTACAACGTGATATCGCGCACCGGCGACTATTCTTCGTGGTCTTCTCATACCCAACATAACAGCGGGAATCGTCGTTGTGCTTCAGTTCCGGTTCAGCCTCCGTCCCCACATACACTTATACGCACGGCCAGGTCACGGGACAGGTTCACTCTATGCGGACTGGCTCCAACGCACTACTATTTCCTCATGAGCGAACACCCCGCCGGCAGCCCGCGAAATGTGACCCCTAAGCCCGAGTGGCTGAAGATAAGACTCAACACCAATGCCAATTACAAATACGTGAAGGCCCAGGTGAGGGATCACCATCTGAACACTGTGTGCGAGGAAGCCAAGTGTCCCAATATTCACGAGTGCTGGGGTGACCACCGCACCGCGACCTTCATGATTCTTGGCGACGCCTGTACCCGTCGATGCCGGTTCTGCGCCGTCAAGACCGGTCTCCCTCGGGACCTCGACGAGGACGAGCCGCGCCGTGTTGCGGAGAGCATCGCAGCCATGGAACTCGCGCACGTGGTCGTCACGATGGTCAATCGGGATGAGCTTGCCGACGGTGGGGCGCGGATCCTCGCCGAAACGGTGCGCCAGATCCACGCGCGGTCGGAGAATACTACGGTTGAGGTGCTGAGTTCTGATCTGATGGGTGATCGGGAGAGTATCCGCATTGCATGCGAGAGCCGACCGGAGATCATGAGTCACAATCTGGAGACGGTGCGGCGCTTGACCCCGCAGGTCCGTTCACGGTCGACATACGAGAGATCGCTGTTGTTTCTCAAGCTAGTCAAAGAAATCGATACGGAATCTGCCACCAAGTCCAGTCTTATGCTGGGGCTGGGGGAGACGCGAGACGAGATCCTGGAGGCGATGGACGATCTCCTGGAGAACCATGTCAACCTGCTGAACCTCGGCCAGTACCTGCAACCGACGCGCGCGCAGTTGCCGGTCCAGAAATACTGGACGCCGGAGGAGTTTGCCGAACTGAAGGAACGCGCGCTGGAGAAGGGGTTCGTCCACTGCGAGTCCGGACCGCTGGTCAGGTCGTCCTATCACGCGGGTGATCAGTACGACCACTACCGCCGCCGTGTCCACCCGCTATACGCCGGCGATTGACCGTGGAAGCGCGCACCCCGAAATCCCTGAAGTCCCCGCGAGACGTCCTCCGTCCCCGAGACGTCCCCCCCGCGGATGTCGCCCGAGTCGTCATCATTGCCGCCACACTGCTGATGCTCTCGTCCTGCTACCTCCTCAATCAGGGTGCGTCGCTGCTCAGGTATCAAGCAGCGGCGGAGCCGATTGACGAGATTCTGGAGCGCGGCACGTTCTCCGACGGTTCACGGGTCGACAACCAGACTCGTGCGTTCATTGCGGAGGTAGAGCAGATCCGTGAGTATTCAGCCGCGCTCGGTCTTGCGGCCTCCCGGAACTACACCTCCCTTGTCCCGACCAATCGAGATTACCTTGCGGATGTGGTCAATGCGGCCGCGGAACTCGCCTTTGAGCGACACGAGTGGTGGTGGCCCTTTGTAGGCCGATTACCGTACAAGGGTTACTACGACACCGCGAACGCGACACGTCTCGCCCAACGCCTCGATCGCCGGGGTCTGGACGTCTGGGTTCGGCGCGTTGATGCGTTCAGCACGCTGGGAGTGTTCCGTGACCCTCTCTACGAGTTCATGACGGACTACGATCGGCACATGATCGCCAATCTCATCATCCACGAGCAGGCCCACGCCACACTCTTTCTGCAGGGCCACGCCCAGTTCAACGAGGAGTTTGCCACCTTTGTGGGTGACGTGGGAGCCGACGGCTACATGATCGCGTCCGGCGCTTCGGATGAGGAGGTCGGACTCGTCACAGCTCGCGCAGCGGACCGCGAGACCGCTCGATTGCTCATTCTCGGTCTCCGTACCGAGCTGGACGAGCTTTACGGCTCTGAGTTGGGGACGGAGGAGAAGCGCTCGGCGAAGGCCGCCGCAATCAGCGCATTCCAGGATCGCATCCGGGATGAATATGAATCGATCTTCCGGGCCGACTCGTTTCGAGGCTTGAGCGAGATTCCGATCAACAATGCCTTCATCGATCTCTACGTGAGCTACACCGAGGACCTCGATCTGTTCCGCGAGCTCTATGAGGCGCTCTCCTCGGATCTGTCGGTGTTTATCGACACGCTCGGCGTCCTGGAAGATCCGGGCAGCATTCCGGATCGTGACCTCCGCAGACTCGCGCGCCGAGACCCAAAGGCGTACATTCGAACCTGGTTGCTGGACAGCTCCGGCCAGGCATCGGTAGAATAGCGGCACGAGGTATCAGGTGCGCCATCCCGCAACATACAATCGGCACCGAGTGCTGGGGATCGCAACAACGCTGCTCGTGGCGGCGATGCTCGTCGCGTCGTTGGTGAGTGCGAGTGCCGATCGGCTGGAGCTTCGGAATGGTGACGTCATCACCGGGACCATTCAGCTCATGGATGCGGAGCGGATTGTCATCCAGACCGAGTACGGGATCATGGAGGTGGAGCGCGGTGCAGTGCTCCGTGGCGAGTTCGGCGTGGCCGACGGGGAGGTGATTGATTCACTCCTCTTCCGGTTCGATTTCAGCGGCAGCGTGGATGATTCTGCGGGCCTGAACCTGGCGACCAACAACGGGATGCGTTTCGTTGCCGACCGATACGGCTCGCCGGCCGCCGCCCTGCGTTCCGACGGAACCGGGACCTACCTGTCCATTGCGCCGACGGGAGAGTTGAACTCAATTGAGCAGTTCACCCTGTCATTCTGGGTGCAACTGGAGGATCTGGGCTCCACGCAGTATCTGTTTTCCAAGTGGAACCGGGCCGACGGCGAGACCGCGGATGGCAAGTTCACCGTCCAGACCGGCGGCGGAAACCTGACCGCTTACTTCGTTGATCCGGCCGGGACCTACCACTGGGTGACAGCGCGGGCGGTTCTCCAGTCGCAGATCTGGCACGCGGTCTCGGTCACCTTCGCGGGAGGGCGCGCAAACATCTACGTGGACGGGGCGCCGGCGGCTTCAGATCGATTTGACTTCGCCGGTCTCTTCGCGGACACCTCACCTATTCTGATCATGACCGCGCAGGCACAGGCGGAAGATCCTTTCACCTACTACAATGCAATCGGGGCAATCGATGATCTGCGGCTCTACTCGCGCGCGCTCTCACCCGAGGAGATTTTGTCGCTCGCCGAGGACAACGGAACCGAGTGAACAACGGAGTAGATAGCGCCCGACGGTGAGAGTGTGCTGCGAACGAGTAGCAAATCTGACGCGGTGAACTTCGTGGGTACGCGGCCGGCGGCATGTCCGGCCGGGTCATCCTCCGTCCCCGAGTGGGACCCCCGCACCACCTCGGCAATAGCTCTGATCGCGCCCTGTGTCGCCCGGCGCCGCACATAGCCCAGAGTGATGTGCGGGCGAAACGGCTTGTTGTCAAGCTGGAACCCACTCTCGCGTAGCCGCCTGCCGATGGCTCGTTGTACGTGGGCCAGTCCGCCCGAAACATCCTGGACACCGATCCACACCACCCGCGGCCGCTGCGCACTCGGGAAGGCGCCAACGCCGCCCACCGTGAGATCGATCTCAGGCTGCTTGGCCGCCCGTGACACGCCGCCTGTCATTGCAGCAATCACTTCCTGAACACGATCTTTCGCTGTGTCGCCCAGAAACTGGAGGGTCACGTGCATGTTTCCGCGCGCGGTCCAACGAATGGAGCCCGGATCGATCCGTTCCCGAAGTTCATCTCGAATCTTCTCAATCGCAGCGAGAGTTGGGGACGGAGGAAGCACGGCGGTGAATAGCCTGAAGAATTCCATTCCGGGTATAGTATAGCCATGGATTCCCGCGTCAGCGAGTTGGAAGCGCTTGTCCGTCATCACCAGGAGTGCTACTACAACGGAGAGCCCGAGATATCAGATGCCGAGTTTGATCTCCTGTGGGATGAATTGAGGCGGATTGCCCCGGAAAGGGCAGTATTCTCGGACGTCGGTGTGGATCGGGCCGACGGCTATCCCAAGCGGGCGCACCTCATGCCCATGGGAAGCCAGGACAAAGCGGCTGATCCTTGGGCGTTTCGGAAGTGGGCTGCCAGGGTGGGGCATGAGCGTTACATCGTTCAGCACAAAATGGATGGAGCGAGCCTGGAGCTCCAGTACCGGGAAGGACGGCTCACCTACGGTGTGACCCGCGGCGACGGCGCCGTCGGTGACGACATCACCCGCAATGCTCGCAAAATGCAGGGTATCGTCCACGATCTTCCCGGCCGCTTCACCGGGTCAGTCCGTGGCGAGGTCGTGATGAGCAAAGCCACGCACCGCGAGAAGTACAGCGACAAGGCCAATACCCGAAATGCCGCCAACGGCCTCATGAAGCGCAAGGACGGGGTGGGGACGGAGGATCTGATCGTGATCTGCTACGATGCAGTGACCGCAACGGCCGCCGGCTCCTCCTTCGATACGGAGATTGCCAAACTCGAGTGGCTTGAGCGGGCCGGATTCCGAGTGGTGCAACATCGTATTTTCGTCGATCCCGAGGAGGTGATCGCCTACCGTGCCCAGGTTGCGGCCCGCCGGGACGAACTGGAGTTCGACATAGATGGACTCGTTGTGAAGGGACCGGAGATCGATCCGCAGGACATGCGACGTTCTCGCCCTGAGAAGCAGATTGCCTTCAAGTTTGAACTCGAGGAGGCGGCCAGCACACTCCTGGAGGTGATCTGGAACCCGTCCGGCAGCCTCTACACACCCATCGGGGTCATGGAGCCGGTGCGGCTCGCGGGGACAATGGTGAAACGGGCCAACCTGGTGAACCCACGGCTGATCCGTGAAATGGATCTGAGGATCGGATCGCGAGTTGCGGTGACAAAACGCGGGGAGATCATTCCCAAGATCGAACGACTGCTGGAGAATCCGGAGGGCGCCAGGCCCATCGAGCAGCCAACGATCTGCGAGAAGTGCTCCACCCCACTCGTAGACGACGATACCCGGCTCTACTGTCCAAACCAGGCCTGCCCGAAGCGGGCCCTCTTCCGTCTCGGAAGGTGGCTGGACGTGCTGGACATCCGCGACTTTGGCGATGTTATCCTCGGTAAGCTCTTCGACGCCGGAAGAGTTCGTACTATCGCCGATCTCTACCGTCTTGACATCGACGCCCTGGTGGACTTCGAACGGATGGGCGAAACACTCGCGCGCAAGATTCTGCGGAACATGACCCAGGTTCGGGAGATTCCACTCGCCCGGTTTGTGGCTGGGTTCAATATTGAAGGGGTCGGCGAACTGATCATGGCAAAGGCCGTCGATGCCGGATACGACACCCTGGAGAAGTTGCTGGCGACGACCGCGGATGAGTTCGCCGCAGTGCCGGGAATCGGTGAGATCACAGGAACGACCATCGTGAACGGCCTTGCACAGTTGCGAGGTGAAATGGAAGCCGTGCTGGCAGTCGGCACGGTGAAGATTCAGGGTGCAACCGCAGGTACTCTGTCCGACGTGAGCTTCTGTTTCACGGGGGCCCTGAATTCCATAGCGCGCAACGAGGCTGAGGAACTCGTGCGGAGGGACGGAGGCACAACCAGGAACTCGGTCACGAAAGACTTGACCTACCTGGTGACGAACTCTCCGGATTCCGGTAGCGGCAAGGCGAAGAAGGCTCAGGAACTTGGAATTTCAACCCTCAGCGAGGAGGAGTTTCTCGCCCTGGTCAGGCGGGAGAAGTGATTGCACTTGCCGTGCCTGCCTACTACACTGCTTTCGGGAGACAAGATTTCGGGGAGAGTAGCCGATCCGCCTCGCAGTTCGCGCCGACGGTGAAGCATCGAGCGTATGAATGACGACAACATGAACCCGCACGAATCTGCGAGCCCGGCGGAGCCGGGCAACGAGAGCGCACTCAGAAGACAGATTGAGGACTACTACCTCCCAACCCAACTCGTGGATGCCATCATGGAGATTGGTGGCATACCGGCGGCAAGTATTGAGACCGAGATCGGTATCGGTTTTCTTGACATCGCGGACTACAGCCTGCTGTCACGCTTCCTCGCGCCCCGAGAGAACCAGGCCGTTCTGAACGGGCTCTACACCGCGTTCAACCAGGTGCTCAAGGAACACGGTGGCTACCTCAACAAGATTGAGGGTGACAGCATCATGTTCCATTACGGCGGGATCATTGATCCCCATGTTCGGAACCTCGAAGAGGAAGAAGCCAGGCGATACATTGCGCGGGAGCTCTTCAATACCTGCGTTGAAATGCAACGCAAGTGTGCGCTGTTCAACGCGGCAAAACGGCAGTTTCTCGCCGAGGGCGCCACAACTGAATCCAGAGAGGTGATGCAGAAGGCGCTTGACATAATCTCCGGGCTCCGGAATGACGAGGCGCTCTCAGCGGTGTTCGGCGCGCTCTATCAGATACGTGTGCGAATTGGTGCCAGCATCGGCACGGTGACCATAGGCAACTTCGGTCCTGACGGAGCAAAGCAGTGGGACGTCATCGGCGAGCCGGTCATTGAGGCAAAGCGCATGGAATCAACCGCCCCCATCGGTGGCTTGAGGATCAGCAAGACGCTCTACGATCTACTCGATGCCGGTGGCAAGGTGGATGAGTACTATCAGCGGTTCAGGCGCGAAGCTCTGGCCTTTTCCAGCCACTACCGGGACATTGAACGGAGCGATCTCTTCCGGTTCAGTGAAGTTCTGCTGAAGGACAAAGGTAACGTCACCTTTCCGACCTACAAGGTGCAGGTTGCCGCGCAGCTTCCGGAAGCCATTGCCAAACAGGTGGAGCTTCTGCTCACGAAGGGGCCGCACCACACCAAGCAGATCATGAAGATTCTCGATTACTATCGAGGAAACAAGTACGTGATATCGGCCATTGAGGATGCTTTCAGGAAGCTTGAGGTTGTTCTCCGGAAAGGATTTATCCTGGAGACCATGTACCCGTCCCAATTCCAGAAGATCAAGGAGCGGTTTGACGGGGATGCTGCGAAGATCGCTGCCCATGTGGATTCCGAGTTTACACTCTTTGATCTACTGGACCGACTTGGCAAGTTCCAGGATATCGTGAAACAGCGACGACCCCCCGGGGACGCGCCGGAATTCATCTCCTACGACGCCTACATGGCTGACCGGGTTCGACAGGTGAAGGACCAATACGACGCCACGAAGAACCGGATGGTCCAGCGAGCCTATTTCTTCAACGTGGTCTATCCGCTCGTCTTCGACAGTATCGAGACGAGCATCCTCGAACGACAGCGGTCAATAGATGACCTTGAGGAGCTTGCCGGGGCCTGACCAGCCGCGTGGAGAGATTCTACGAGAACTCGTCTTCTGGAGACTCAGGTTTGATGCGGAGAGCTTCGTCGAAATCCTGCCACGCTTTATCAAGCTCGTGGGGCGACTTGATCTTCGGCTTGGGCGGAGGCTTGGGGACGGAGGATCGGCGCTGAGGTGTGACGGTTTCCGGCTCATGCCCCCGGGGGCCGGTGCCTCGGGTTCTGAGCCCCGGGGTTTCCTGGCTCTCGGCTCGGGTCCTGCCGCCGCCGGGGGCCACCGGGCCGCCATCATTCGCATAGGAGAATCGCCCGCCTCGGGTGCCGAATCGGCGGAGGTAATTCCGTCGGAGGCTGTCGTGGCGTCCGGACAGTCGAAGGATGAGTTGCCTGAAGACGTTGATTCTGCCGAACGCGGTGTCAAGCATTGCAACGAGGTCCAGACGAAAGATCTCGGTTGCCGGAAGCAACTCCGAGCTGGCGATGTTGAAGTAGACCGCGAGGATCTCCTTCAGTTCGTCCGTTGTGATGTCATCGCGACGAAGTCTTGCGTCGCGAATCACCGCCTCGGCGAGGAGTTGCGGCCGAACAAGCAGCTCTCCGAGGACAGGATCCAGGCGCGTGGCTCGGCTTTGGACATCCTGATCAAGATCTCCTCGGGACACGAAAATCTGACCGACCTCGGGCGTTCGGCCGCGCAGGAACGCCTCGAGAATGTCGATGTATTCGTCCCGTAGTCGCTCAGCCGCAAGAGACCGTGCGGTTTCGAAGACGCCTCGCACCCGGTTTCGGTGAATGTACATGCCGGCGAGATTCACAATGGTCGGCAACTTACGGCGTGGCCGGGGAGTCATTGTCTCGTTGGTCATGCGCCGCGTGAACTCGGTCGACGCGCGCTTCAATCGATCTTCTGCCTGATCGACAAGCAGCGAGAAGTCCTCCGGCGCCATCTGCCCACTGGGAACCTTCTCCACCGCTTCTGCGAGCACGGTGAGCTCCTCGTCAACTCGAGCGTCATCTTCCTTTCGAGCCCTCTCTGCACCCATCTGCGCGTCGGTGAAGTTCATGATCAGAAACGCAGTCTGAAAGAGCTCGTCGTTCTCCTGGATGTTCTTTCTGAAGGCAATCGTTGAGCGCTCCTGAACGATGCTGCGAGTCAGATCCAGCCAGAGGTCGGGAGTGCTGTCCGGAAGGCGCTGTTTGAGCTCCATGATGCTCGTATCCTTGAGGCGGGCAATCTCTTCGAGGAATCCTCGTTCGTCCAGATTCGTCCGCAGCCAGCCAACCGCAGCCTCAATGAACGTGCGGACGAACCGGCTCGACGTGAGGATGCGAAACTCACCGAGCAAGCGGACCCTCAAGATGCCCTCTTCCGGTGACTCCGCCAGGTAGGCGTTGGCAAGGGCAATTGAGTCAGCATCCGTGATGTGATAGTCCGGCGGTACGGCTTTCTGTTGCTCCAACCAGGAAATTGACGGTAATACGCGGTACCCGCCGCCCAGTAGCTTGTTGGTCTCCTCCTCCAGGAGATTCATGTAGAACGACAGGTCCCCTTTGTTTGTCAGCACGATTCCCGCAGGGACGCGTTTCTCGTCGACTACAGTGGTCGTAACCAGTCCGAGCTGGGCGCCTCTGAGCTTGGACATGAGTCGATCCAGGGCGCTGACTTCCTGCTCCGACCCTCCGACCCGGGATATGAATCGATCTCGATCAATAATTGGCTCCCACGATTCACAAAGGCGTTGGAACAATGTCCGTTCCAGCGGCGAGAAACTGCCGATTTGCGAAAGGAGTTCTTCCCGAGCATTCGGTTCAAAGCTCGCGTAGTCGGGGTGGGTGCTCATCTCATTCGAATTCTATCGCGTATGTGCAGGGATTGTCTCGACGTGTATCAACAATGTTCCGCAATTCGGGCAGTGTTGCAGCACGATCTCCTTGTCGCGCTCGGGGAACGCCAGCGGTTCGTACCCCAATTGACCCTTCTTGCGGAGTTCACAGTTGCATACAGAGCAGCGTTCGACGCTGGATTCTGGTTTCATAGTGCCCTTCAGTTTAAGTTTCGGGCGAAATCGCCACGGGTATTAGCTGCTACGGCGCCTTTGTTGGATCCCATCCCACGCGGAGATTCTCGTGGAA
>JAHOYX010000079.1 GCA_019038705.1 Spirochaetales bacterium | reverse complement strand
GGGCTATATGGAGCCGGGCGGCAGCCTGGATACCTGTATCACCATTCGGAGCGCCCTCAAACGCGGCGATACCATGGTTCTTCAGGCCGGGGCAGGCGTGGTTTTTGATTCGCAGCCGGACCGTGAGTACGAGGAAACCCAACAGAAACTCGCGGCTCTCGCACGGGCAGTCGGGGTGGGGGTGGACGTATGATCGTTCTCATCGACAACTACGATTCCTTCACGCACAATCTCTACCAGTACCTGCGGGAACTGACCGACGAGCCGGTCACGGTGATCAGGAACGACCGCACGACTGTCGATGAAGTCGATCGACTGGATCCAGGTTGCATCGTAATCTCGCCCGGCCCGGGCAGACCGGAGGAGGCGGGAATCACCGTGGATCTCATCCGGGAGTTCGCCGGCAGGATACCCATCCTCGGCGTCTGCCTCGGACACCAGGCCATAGCCCACGCGTACGGCGCTCGCATTGTCCCCGCCCGACGGATCGTCCACGGCAAGGCTGAACCAATCTCGCTGGACGGCCGCGGGCTGTTCAGGTCCATCGCGTCGCCGGCGGTGTTCACCCGCTACCACTCCCTTGCCGTTGATCCCGAGAGCCTTCCCGCCGAGCTCGTGGTCACCGCCCGGAGCGAGGACGGCGAGATCATGGGCATCAGGCACGTCGAGCACGTGGTGGAGGGCGTCCAGTTCCACCCGGAGAGCATGGCAAGCGAAGCCGGGAAGAAGCTGCTTGCCAACTTCCTCCACTATCGCCGGGAGCCGTTCGTCGCGAGCTCGGTGCTCTCTTCGCTGATCGGGGGAGGAACACTCTCCCGGAACGAGGCGGCGAATTTCATGGAGGAACTGACCGAGGGCAACCTCTCCGCGGCCCAGATCGCCGGATTCCTCGTTGCCATTGCAGCCAGGGGTCCGGCACCGGAGGAGATTGCCGGCTGCGCCGAAGTCCTGCAGAGAAAGCGCACACCCATCAAAGTCGACCGGCCGGTGCTGGACACCTGCGGCACCGGCGGTGACGGCCTCGGCACCTTCAACATCAGCTCGTTTTCCGCGCTCATTGCCGCGGCCTGCGGCGCAACAGTCGCCAAACATGGCAATCGAGCTGTGAGCTCAAAGAGTGGCAGTGCCGATTTCTACCGTGAGCTCGGGCTCGTTGTGGACCTGCCGCCCGGCAAGACCGAGGAACTGATCCGAAAGACCGGATTCGGATTTCTCTTTGCTCCGATCTATCACGGTGCCATGAGACACGCGGCCGTACCCCGGCGGGAACTGGGCATCAAGACACTGATGAATCTCCTCGGACCGCTGGTGAATCCGGCGGGTGCCGGCTACCAACTCATCGGTGTCTACAGTGACGACTACCTGGAGACGGTCGCTCAGGCAGCCCACCTTCTGGGAATCAAGCGGGCCATGGTCGTGCACGGGTTTGATGGAATCGACGAACTCTCCGTCTCTGCCCCATCCCGCGCCGTCACCGTCAACGAGGATGGCCGGCTGACCGAGCAGATCATCAATCCCGAGGAGTACGGAATGGCCGGCCACTCAATCTCGGACCTGGCCGGAGGCGACGCGACCGCAAACGCTGCGATTGCCCGGGACCTCCTGGCGGGCAGTGGCCCCGATGCGGTCCGCGACTCGGTGACGCTCAACGCGGCGGCCGGCCTCGCCCTCTACGGCACCGCCTCCGACATCAAAGATGGCGTAGGCCTGGCGCGCACGGCCCTGGCGGACGGCACCGTCGCCCGGTTTGTTGAGTCGGTAATTGCGGAGTCGCAGAGGCTCGCTCATGAGGCAGTTGCGGGGACAGGCGAGGCCGAACGATGACAAACATCCGGGATGAGATTGTTGCTCACCGGCGTTCCCGCATCGCGAACGAGGGCCATACCCTTGGTGCACGGGTGCCGAGCCGCCGTCAGGTGCCGCTTGTACCTCTTCTCGGTGATCCGCCGCTCATCTGCGAGGTGAAGCGCCGCAGCCCGTCGCGCGGAGAGATCAACGCGACGCTGGATCCGGTGGAGTTGGCAGGAACATACGTTGCGAACGGGGCAAGATCGATCTCAGTACTGACGGAGGAAAATTACTTCCACGGCAGCCTGGACGATCTGATCACCGTCAAGCGAGCTCATCCGGAATGCGCCGTTCTGCGGAAGGACTTCCTCGTGGACCGCCAGGACATCGAGGTGAGCTACCGGGCGGGCGCCGATGCCGTACTTCTCATTGCGGCAGTACTGTCGGATGCGCAACTGGAGGCGCTCGTTCTGGCAACGCAGGAATGCGGGATGACCGCGCTGGTTGAACTTCATGACGCGGACGACGTCGACAAAGCGCGCCCGCTCCAACCGGAGGTCATCGGTATCAACGCGCGGAACCTCTCCACCTTTGCCGTGGACCTCCTCGCGCCGCTGCGACTGCGCCACCTGATCGATTGGAAGCACCGGGCAGTGTTTGAGTCCGGGATCTTCGGTCGAGAGGATGCCCGGCTTGTGGCACAGAGCGGTTTCGACGCAGTTCTGGTGGGTGAGGCCGTTGTCCGCGAGCCTGACCGCATCCGCGAGATCACTGCCGGTCTTCTTCACCCGCGCCAGGGCGTTCGGACGGTCCATCCCGTCGGCGACTTCTGGTATCGCCTGGCCGGTCGCAATTTCGTCGGCAATAGCCAATTTCGCGGCCCGGCTGTGAACCTCCGTCCCCGCGACGCGGCTGCAATCCTCCGTCCCCGCGACGCGGCTTTGAACCTCCGTCCCCTCGTGAAGATCTGCGGCATCACGAATCGGGAG
The DNA here is from genome assembly GCA_019038705.1 of Spirochaetales bacterium. Lineage (GTDB taxonomy): Bacteria > Spirochaetota > Spirochaetia > DSM-27196 > SLST01 > JAHOYX01. Next base: position 7,461 of record JAHOYX010000079.1, on the reverse strand, counting down.
GACGCGGAGATCGCCGTGGCTCTCGGAGCTGATATCCTTGGCTTTGTCTTCGCCGATTCGCCGCGCAGAGTGGATCCTCAGGTAGTAGAGAGTCTCGGAGACCTGGATGTGTTGAAGGCCGCGGTTGTCGTCACCGGCGGCGACCACGGGGCCGTGGCGGAATCCGTTGCCGCTCTACTTGCGGCCGGGTTCGTGGATGCCGTGCAGTTTCACGGTGACGAGAGGCCGGAAGAATGCGCCTCGTGGGCCTACCCCTACTACCGCGCCCTGCGTCTCTCCTCTCCCGACGACGTCGCGATGATTCGCACCTACGGCAGTCCCCGGGTCCTCGTGGACGCGCGGGTGGCAGACGCGTACGGCGGTACCGGAAAGCAGCTTGCGCCCGAATTGATAAACGCGGTAGCCGAGGTCGGTCCGCTCTGGCTTGCCGGCGGCCTCGACGATGACAATATCGGGGAGATCGTTCGCACTTACCGGCCGGAGTTGGTTGACGCATCGAGCGGGCTGGAGCTCTCTCCGGGCAGGAAGGATCACCAGCGCCTGGAACGATTCTTCAAGGAGCTTACGGATGCCTGAGGTCTACAACGACTACTTTGGACAGTTCGGCGGTCGGTACGTTGCCGAGGTCCTGCGAACGCCCCTGGACGAGTTGCAGGCTGCCTTTGTCGAAGCCATGGATGATTCGCGGTTCAGCGCCGAGTTCGATGAGATGTCAGCCACCTTTACCGGCAGGCCAACTCCCATGGTACATGCGGCGAACAGCTCCCGGGAACTCGGCGGCGCGGAGGTTTTCATCAAGCTGGAAGGGTTGGCAAATACCGGTGCGCACAAGATCAACAATGCGGTTGGTCAGATTCTCCTTGCCGGGCGGATGGGGAAGACACGGATCATTGCCGAGACCGGTGCCGGTCAGCACGGAGTGGCCACAGCCGCCGTCTGTGCGAAGCTTGGCTTTGAATGCACGGTCTATATGGGCGAGGTGGACATTGCCCGACAGAAACCGAACGTCTTCTGGATGGAGCTTTTCGGTGCCGAAGTACGCCCGGTTGCCAGCGGTTCGCGGACGCTCAAGGATGCCGTGAATGAGGCACTGCGGGACTGGGCCGCCAGCTACGGCGATACCCACTATCTCCTGGGTTCCGCCCTCGGTCCCAGTCCCTATCCCGATATGGTTCGCGAGTTCCAATCTGTGGTCGGCAGAGAGTCGGAGTCGCAGATTGATCGGATGATCATCAAGGCCGGGTTGGATCTCGCCGCCCTCGTTGCGTGTGTCGGCGGCGGAAGTAACGCAATCGGATTCTTCTCCCCGTTTCTGGACCGGGAGACACCCCGCTTGATCGGCGTTGAGGCCGGCGGCACCGGGACAGGACCCGGTCAGCACGCAGCCAGGATGGGAGGCCTCGGGAGGGCCGGAATCGTCCACGGCTACAAGAGCCTCTTCCTTCTGGATGCCGACGGGCAGGTCCAGGACACCCACTCAGTATCCGCGGGGCTCGACTATCCCGGAATCGGCCCGCAGCTTGCGGCGCTGGGGCTCTCGGGCCGCGTTGAGTTCAATCGTGCGACCGACAGAGAAGCCCTGCAGGCGCTGCAATTCTTTGCCCGAAATGAAGGACTGATTTTCGCGCTGGAATCCGCCCATGCCGGGGCCGAGGCCATCAAGCTTGCGCCGCAACTGCCGAAGACGGGTGCAATCGTGGTCAACATGTCGGGCAGGGGCGATAAAGACCTGTTCATTACCGCAAAGGAGCTGGACCCCGAGCGATGGAAGGCGTTCCTGCTTGCGGAGGCCGGGCAGATTCCGCAGGATCGCGGGGACGGAGGATCGCGGAAGTCGCGGGGACGGAGGATGATGTGAGCAAGATCATGGCGCACATGGTGTCGTTCTTCCCGGACAGGGATAGATCCATGGCGGTAGCTGAGGGGCTTGTGACCGGCGGCGCATCGTACCTGGAGATTCAGTTCCCGTTTTCCGATCCCTCAGCTGACGGGCCGGCCATTCAGACTGCGTGCCGGAGCGCACTGGAGGCCGGATTCACCGTTGACAAGGGCTTCCGCTTCGTTGCCGAAGTGAAGCGACGGTTCGATGTCCCAATTTTCATTATGACCTATGCCGGCCTCATCTACGCCCGCGGAGTCCGTGAGTTCATCTCTGCCGGGTGTGACGCTGGTGCGTTGGGCTTCATCCTTCCGGACCTGACGTTTGGCTATGACGAAGGTGTCTGCGAGGTCGCGGAAGATCTCCGGACCAACGTGATGCCCGTGATTGTGACCTCCATGAGCAAGAATCGACTCAAACTCCTTGAGGAGCGACATCCCGGCTACGTCTACGTGGCGCTCCGTCATGGCATCACCGGAAACCCGACCGAACTTGGCGCGGAGAATCTTGGATTCCTGGATCGACTGGAACCTCTGGGCGCCAGGGTCATGGCGGGGTTCGGCATATCCGAGCGCGCCCAGGTGGAGACGCTGGATCCGCATGTACATGCAGCAATCGTGGGAAGTGCACTGGTGCGAACCGTGGCCGAAGCGGCAGACCGAACGTCGGACCGGTCGATTCGGCAGTCGGCCGACGAGATTCGATCGCTGCTCACCGAACAGATGACGGGTCTTGTTGGCGGGAGTTGACCGGAGAGCGCCGGTTCAGCATATTCCGGTTATCCGCTAAGATGAGTCATCCGTCAGGAGGATCCATGGCAAGCCAGGTGACAATAACGAACGACAACTTCCAGGCCGAAGTAGAGCAATCGGACGTACCGGTCCTGGTCGATTTCTGGGCCGAGTGGTGTATGCCGTGCAAAATGGTCGCCCCCATTGTGGAAGAAATTGCCCGGGTGTATGAAGGCAAATTGAAAGTCGGTAAGATAGATGTGGACGCGCAGAGCGACCTCGCTGCGCGCTTCAATGTCATGAGCATCCCCGCCCTGGTCGTGTTCAACGGCGGTGAAGTAGTCGGACAGCGCGTCGGGGCGGTGCCGCGGTCGGCAATTGAGGCTCTATTCAAAGAGCTGATCTGAACACAGTCGGGCAGGCGTGACTAATCCGGAGCATATATCTCGTCCAGATTCTCTGATCCCGCCGTGAGCCCACGAGTCGGGGTGATGTGCCAGTCATCCCGGTGATTGCTGTCGGAACCGTCCGAACTCCGCGCCATGGATCGCGTGGCCGTACTGTCTTCAGGATTGACCGCGTCTTCCGGCCGAACAAGACCACTCGCAGACCAGGCCCCTTCAGCAACGAGGTAGTCTGCGCGTTCCATAACCTTTGTGCTTCCGAATCCCCGGTATCGATCATCAGAGTCGCTCGTCCGATTGGAATAGAGCACCCCATCGATGATGCCGCCGATGGGATTCTCACACAGCGTGAGAACGCCATTGTTCCCGGAGAGACCAGTCCCCCCAGGAACCCAGAAGTCCCACGCCTCGGGTGAGGCGTCATAGCCGCCCGATTCATTCGGACGAATCAACTCATCCACTTCCTCGGGAAGTCCCAGCGGTTTGAAATGAACCACAATGAAGTCACCGGCCGACACGGCGATATCCGGGAAGACGAATCGTTCGTCCCAGTCGCCGGGAATCCCCTCGTAGATACAACTCCCGGCAAGATTGCCGTCGGTCAGGACCCGGATCTCCACCAGGTCCGGATGTGTGCCCGAGCCCTGGGTCGTGAACTCATTGATGATCATCGCCGGCAGGAGTTCATTCAGACCGTAGAAACGAGCGACAAAACGAAGATTGTTGCCGGCTGGATCCGCAACCTGCGCTTCAATGGAGTGTTCGGAGCCTGGATCCGGCGGCGGGGCAAAGGAGAAGAGGAGTTCGTGGACCGACGTGCTGGCAACGGTGACCTCCGTCTCACGGAGCGTTTCACCACGGAGGAGCGACTCGGCAACCAGCTCACACTGCTCGTCAAACCCGACGCTCAGCTGAGCAGGCCCCCGGAATCCCAGCCCCACTATTCGAGGTGGCGCCAGATCCGCGTTTGCCGCAAACGGGAATTGAGGCAACGGAGTGCACGCCACCGGTGCGACCAGCGCCAGAAGGACGACGAGCCGTTGTATCGATCCAGACAGTTTCATGAGACCCCCTGCCACCAATACACTCCATTTCGCACCCCTGCTTCATAGCGTCGGGATTTTGACGATCCGGAGGGTGCGCGATATAATCCCTGCATCGCGCAATGTGGAGAGGCAGATGGCAGACAACCCCCTATTTGAGAAATATGGTCAGACGATAGGCGCAGGGAAGGCAATCTTTCACGAGGGTGAATCCGGCGACCGCATGTTCATAATCCAGAGCGGCCGGGTGCGGATCTCAAAGATGATTGATGGCCGAGAGCATGAACTCGCGACCCTGGACAAGGGCGACTTCTTTGGCGAGATGGCAATTGTGTCCCGAATTGATCGAACAGCGACGGCAACTGCGGTGAACGCCACTCAGTTGCTGGCGTTTGACCGCCAGGGTTTCATTGGCATGATCGAGAAGAATGCCAAGATCGCCCTCAACGTCATAGACAAGTTGTGTCGGCGGCTCGAGAACGCCAACTCGCAGATCCAACTCATGTTCCAACGCAACCAGCGCAGCCTGATGGCCTTGAATCTCCATTCGAAGTTCCGCGCCCGGCCCGCTGACGAGCAGCACCTTCCCCTGGACAAGACCGTTGAGCAGATCTCGCTTAATCTGGAGACACCGGCCAAGCTCGTTTCATCGTATCTGGAGGACTTTGTGTCGGCGGGTATTCTCGATATCAAGGGCAATGCCATCCGTTTGATTGACCGTCAGAAACTCAGCCAGCTGGCGGAATTGGGAGACAAATAGGATGTGCGGGATCATCGGCTACTGCGGGCCCAAACCCGCCGCGAACGTGCTCGTGGAAGGTCTCAGGCGGCTCGAGTATCGTGGGTACGATTCGGCCGGCATCTCCGTGCTCAAAGAGGGAAACCTCACCGTTTTCAAGAAGAAGGGTAAGATCAACGACCTGAAGAGTATTCTGCCGGATCATATCAACGGTAAGAGTGGCATCGGTCACACGCGGTGGGCCACCCACGGCGAGGTCAACGACATCAATGCCCACCCGCACACCGATGTTTCCGGTCGCATCGCGATAGTCCACAACGGAATAATCGAGAACTTCACGTCTCTGCGAGAGAAACTCGTTGAAGAGGGGTCCGAATTCAAGTCAGAGACCGATAGCGAAGTTATTGCTCATTTGATATCCAGCCTCTACGACGGCGATCTGGAGCGGTCGGTCAAGCAGGCGGTACAGCTGCTAAAGGGCACCTACGGCATCATAGTAATGCATGCGGATGAGCCTGGCCTGCTCGTGGGGGCCCGGAACGGCTCTCCCCTCGTTCTTGGTGTCGGCGATGGGGAGATGTTCCTTGCCTCCGACGTCACCGCGATTATCGCGCATACCAAACAGGTCATCTACATTGAAGACGGCGAAGTGGTGCGCATCACCGCCGATGACTACGCCACGACGGATCTCAAAGATCGGCCAGTCGACAAAAAGATCGAGTTCATCAGTTGGGAATTGGAGGAGATCGAGAAGGAAGGATACTCCCACTTCATGGAGAAGGAGATCCTCGAGCAGCCGGAGTCCATAAGGCGTGGCATGCAGGGACGCATCGACCTCGAGTTTGCGACCGGGCATCTCGGCGGGCTCAACATGACCAGCCAGGAACTCATCAATATTGAGCGCGTCAAGATCATCGCGGCCGGAACGAGCTTCCACGCTGGAATGGTTGCGGCCTACCTCCTCGAGAGCATCGCCAGGTTGCCGGCCACCGCAGAGTTGGCGAGCGAGCTTCGGTATCGGAACCCGATCGTCGAGCGAAACACGGTGTACTTCGCGGTGTCCCAGAGCGGTGAAACGGCTGATACGCTGTACGCGATGCGCGAGCTTCAACGGAAGGGCGCGCGAGTGCTCGGGGTCTGTAACGTGGTGGGCAGCACAATACCTCGGGAGTCGGACGGCGGTGTCTACATCCACTCGGGACCTGAGATCGCCGTTGCGAGTACAAAGGCGTTTACCAGTCAGCTCACTGCGTTTTACCTCTTCTCGCTCATAATGGCGCGAATGAGACATATGGGTACGGACACCGGACTGTCGTTCATCAAGAATCTGGAGTCGGTTCCGGAACGAGTTGCGGAGATCATTGATCGCCGGGACCAGCTCCTGGCTCTTGCCAGGAAGTACTCAGGCGCCAAAGACTTCCTCTTTCTCGGCAGAGGAATTAACTATCCGGTCGCTCTTGAGGGAGCCCTCAAGTTGAAGGAGATCTCCTATATCCACGCCGAGGGGTACAGCGCCGCGGAGATCAAGCACGGCCCCATCGCACTGATCAACGAGACTACACCGAGCATGTTCCTGGTTCCCGAGGACAGTCTGCGGGACAAGGTGATTACCAGCATGAAAGAGGTCAAGGCGCGCCGGGGGCCGGTCATCGCCCTGGCCGTTGATGGGGATCAGGAGATCGCTGGTATTGCGGATGACGTGTTCTATGTGCCTCAATCGCACGAATTGACTTACCCGTTCCTCATGGTCGTGCCTCTTCAGTTGTTTTCGTACTACTGTGCCCTGGAACTGGGCCGAAATGTTGACCAGCCAAGGAACCTCGCAAAGAGTGTCACGGTGGAATAGCGGAATCGCACCAGGGCCCAATAGTCGCGTCGCGCTCAAACAGGTTGCCGAGGCCTCCGATACTAGAAGTGATGAGCGCCAGACGCATCGTTCAGTTCATTGCTCTGATCACCCTCGTAACTGCCGGAGTCGTGTTCGGTCAGGAGGAGGGTGCGCCCGGACATCCTCCGTCCCTCGCCATCAGTCCGGAGGGTGTGCGGATTGAGCAGACGCTCGAGGGCGGCTACTATCTCTATGTCCGAAAGACGGTCGGAATCAACTCGATCCTGATCACCGAATCAACCGAGGCCCCCGATCGCGGAGTCGCAACGTACTCGTTCCGCAATCCTTCCTATCACCCTGAGAACGGCGACGAACGACGAATGCTCGACGGAGAATTCCTCGACACGTCTGGTGGCCTCTACTCCCTCATTGATTCAACCCCGATCACCGACGAGCAGTTCGGTCAGGCCTTCCGGATCTTCATCCCCTACGTCGTCGTGTACGGATACTCGTGGACCCGGAATGGCGAATTGCAGGTGCTGGACGGGAGCTATCTGAGCATCCGAGCATTCTCCAACACATATGCGGACTACTCAGGTGGTTATCGCGACAACCCGTTCATCCTGAGAGTGAGTCAACGCCCGAGCCCGCCGGAGAGCCGAGAACTCATGCCCGCCGCGGTTGAAACCTTCACTGAGATTGCTGAGGAAGCCGGTGGTGATGCAGTGGCTCCTGAGGAAGACGAAGGGCTGGTCGAGACAATAGATCGACTTATTGCAGAGTCGACCGGAAGATCGCTGGATATAGTACTTGCCCTGGACACGACCGAGAGCATGG
>JAHOYX010000062.1 GCA_019038705.1 Spirochaetales bacterium | reverse complement strand
CGTAAGGACATCGTTGTCGTCGCGCACGTTCATACACGTTGAGTCTAAGCGACGAGTTTCGTGCGGTCAAGGAACAGCGGTGCCGGAATCGCCTGTGCTGAACGGGTACCGTCTGTTACCGAAGGGCAGTTGATGTGGTAGTATCCAACGCCGTGGACAAGCTGCAGCAGCTGATCAGCGAGTTGGAGAAGGATAGCGCATTTCAATCGTGCGTGAGCAGATGGGAGAGAATCCCTGCGCGGGAGGGCTCGTTCGCGCCGCTGCCGGATGATCTCCATCCCATGGTCAAGAGGTCTCTTGTCGACCGCGGCATTTCCGAACTCTACACGCACCAGGTCGCGTCGTACGAGGCCGGCAGGGCGAACAAACACTTCGTTGTGGTCACACCGACGGCTTCGGGCAAGACGTTGTGCTACAACCTGCCGGTGCTCCAATCGATCCTTGAACATCCGGAGAGTCGGGCCCTCTATCTGTTTCCAACGAAGGCGCTCAGCCAGGATCAGCAGTCCGAACTGAACGAGTCTGTGATGGCGGGGGATCTTCCGGTCAAGATTGTCACCTATGACGGCGACACGCCCGTTTCTCTCAGGGTGTCGGCTCGAGACACCGGGCAGATCGTGATATCGAACCCGGACATGCTTCATGCGGGGGTTCTCCCAAATCATCCCAAGTGGATCAAGTTTCTGCGGAATCTGCGCTACGTGGTCATTGACGAGGTTCACACCTACCGCGGCATCTTTGGGTCTCACCTGACAAACCTCATTCGGCGGTTGAAACGAATTGCCGCGTTCTACGGTTCGTATCCCACATTCATCTGCTGCTCGGCGACAATCGGCAACCCGCAGCAGCTCGCCTCACAGGTCGTTGAGGAAGAGATGCAGCTCATTGACCAGAATGGCGCGCCCGCCGGAGAGAAGCATCTCATTCTGTACAACCCGCCCCTTGTGGACCGGGTTCAGGGGATCAGGCGCGGGGTCGTCAATGAGAGTCAGGGCCTCGCCGTGAAGTTTCTGAAGGCAGGTATCAAGACCATCGTGTTCAGTCGGTCCCGCGTGCGGACGGAATTGATCGCGTCGTACATCAATAAGAGCCTCGCAAACATCTACACCGACAACAGCCGCATTCGGGTTGAACCGTACCGGGGCGGCTACCTGCCCAACGAGCGCCGCGCGATAGAGCGGGGCCTTCGCGACGGGAGCATCCAGGGTGTTGTCTCCACGAACGCGCTGGAACTCGGAATTGACATCGGCGGGCTGGATGCGGCGATTCTGGGGGGGTATCCCGGATCAATTGCATCAGCGTGGCAGCAGGCCGGTCGCGCGGGCAGACGCAGCACACTGAGCGTCGCTGTGGTGGTCGCTTCGTCTGCGCCGCTGGACCAGTACATGGTTCAACACCCGGAGTACTATCTGGGCCGCCCGCCTGAGAGCGGGTTCGTGGACCCGGACAATCCGTATATCCTGACGGATCACATGAAGTGCGCGGTTTTCGAACTGCCGTTCAGGGAACGGCACCCGTTTCCGGAAGGGGCGGATGCGATTCTGGAGTACCTCGAAGAGAGCGGCGTGATCCGGAAGACAGGTGATGCCTACTACTGGGCCGATCGATCCTATCCCGCCGAGGAAGTCTCACTGCGTAGTGCAACCGCCGACAATGTTGTGATCGTAGATACCACCGGAGGGCGGAATGAGGTCATTGGAGAGATGGACCGACCGTCGGCCAAGGAGATGATCTTCACCAACGCCGTCTATATCCACCGTGGCGACGAGTTCGTGGTGACCAATCTTGATCTGGAAAACCGCCGCTGCTACGTGGAGTCGACGACCGCAGGTTATTTCACCGACGCCATCGTCAAGCGGGATATCAAGGTCCTGCTGGAGGACGAGAGAGAGAAACGTGCGGGCTGTGAGGTTGTTGTTGGAGATGTCCTGGTGCGGAGCCAGGTCTCAAAGTTCAAGAAGCTCCGATACCGAACCCACGAGAACATCGGGTTCGGAGAGATCTCCCTTCCGGAGGAGGAGATGCACACGAGGAGCGCCATTCTGGTCTTCTCACCTGAGACTCCGGCGGGTGTCGCCCTCCAGAACATCGATCCGGACGCGGTCGGTCCGGCCATCTCACGCATCGGGTCATTGATCCGCAATGTGGCCCCCGTGTTCCTGCTCTGCGATTTTCGGGACATCGGTGTTGCCGAGCGACTGCGTGATCCCCACTTCGCAGTGCCGTCGCTTTACATTTACGACTCGTATCCCGGCGGATCGGGTCTCTCGGAAGCTTTTGTTCCTCGGGTCGCCGAGATTCTATCGGCCGCGCTGGACCTTGTTCGCAAGTGCCCGTGCGCCGAAGGCTGTCCGTCATGCGTTGGTCCCCGGGATCCTGAGGAAGAGGTGGACGGCAACCCGAAACAGGCTGTGGCCGAATTTCTCGCCGGATGGGTCGGGGCCGGTGGCGCGTGATCTGTACGCTCGACTGAAGAGACTGAAGCAGTACCAGTCCTCCGACCGTTACCGGCAGGACGTGGATAGATCACCTGAGAAGAAACTGGTTCCCGGCGTTCTCGCGGGCTGGAGCCCTGCCGCACCGCTTGTTTTCACCAGACATACCCAGGTTGATGTGCCGGGTCCGGGTGGCGCCGGGCTTGAAAGTCGATTGCTGGGCCGCCGCGTTGCGTTCCGGGAACTGTGCTTCATGGATACCGAGACGACCGGCCTGTCCGGCGGCGCGGGAACTACGGTGTTTCTCGTTGGTTCGGCACACTACCGGGACGGCGTGGTGACAGTCCAGCAGACGCTCCTCAGCGATTTTCCCGGTGAGCCGGCCTTTCTCCAGATCGTGGATGATCAACTCCGGCAATCGGAAACCTGGGTTTCCTACAATGGTAAGGCCTTTGATTCCCGACTGATCGAGACTCGATTCCTCCTGAACGGGTTGCAGGCGACAATTCCCGAACAACTCGATCTGCTCTACTGGTCCCGCCGGTTCTGGCGGCGGATCATCGGCAGTTGTTCCCTGGACGACATTGAGCGAGAGATACTGGGAGTATCAAGGGTCAACGATGTTGCCGGCTTTGAAATTCCTGATCGCTATTTTGGATTTTTGCGGACCGGTGACCCGGCCGGCCTGTTTCCGGTATTCGCGCACCACCTGGAAGACATCGTGTCCCTGGTGAGACTCTTCCTTCACCTCGAGAATACACTCGATCTGATTGCACGATCTCCGATGCATGCCGACGTCCCGCGGCTGGACCGGGTTGGACTCGGGAAATACCTCGCTTTGCGCGGGGCGGCGGGTGGGGAGGCACTTCTCCGCGGGGTGATTGTCGAGCCTCGAGCGGGCGAGTCAATGGATGATCGGGAACGAGCCGCGGCGGTCCTTGCTCAGGCTCTGCGCAGATACGGCCGCGCCGGTGAGACCGCGGAGTTGTGGGAGCGCCTCTGGGCGGAAGGGAGTTTGCGCGCCGGAATTGAATTTGCCAAGCATCTTGAACATCGCGCCGGCAATGCGGGCGAAGCAGCGGGCATTGTCGAGACACTCCTGGGTCGATCAATCGATCAGCAGACTCGCGACCATCTGAAGCATCGTCTTGCACGACTCAGACGGAAGCTCGGTAGCTGATTGCCCTGGCGTACGCCTCCAGATAGTGCCCGGCGGCAGATTCCCAGGCATAACGTTCCTTCATTCCGGCGCGGCGGACGGCAGCTATCTGATTCGGGCTTTCCTTCCACATCGTCACAGCTCTGCGGATGCCGTTGATGATCTCCGACGGGCATGCATGGCCCAGCACGATCCCGGTTCCGCCCTCCGGCGTGACATCACGAACTGTGTCCGCCAGCCCGCCGGTACGGGTTACAATTGGGATGGTTCCGTAGCGGAGCGAATAGAGCTGGTTGAGCCCGCACGGTTCGTAGCGTGACGGCATGAGGAAGAAATCGGCCCCCGCCTCAATTCGATGAGCCAGGCCGTCGTCAAATCCGATGATTGCCGTGAGATTCGGAAAACGGTCTGAGAGCCGTCGCAGCTGGTACTCGTATTCGGGTTCGCCGGTTCCGAGCACAACCACCTGGATCGGCATCTCGGTGAGTACGGTCGGAAGCGCGCCGTATCCGGGCGCCAGGAGTTCCGCGAAGCCCTTCTGTGAAACCAGCCTGGACACTGTCCCGATGAGCGGCACATCGTTCGTGACAGGCAGTCCCAGTTCGGTCTGGAGCGCACTCTTGGAACGTTCCTTGAGAGCAACGGTCTCCGCCGTGTAGTTCACGTCCAGATGATGATCGCGCTCCGGATTCCAGAGTGAGTAGTCTACCCCGTTCAGAATGCCAGCGAGTCTCTCGGATCTGGATGTCAGCACCTGATCCAGGGAGAACCCGTGGAGAGGCGTCTGGATTTCCGCGGCATAGGTGGGCGAAACGGTTGTCACCATGTCTGCGTTCAGGATTCCGGCCTTGAGCATATTCAGTTCGTCATGATGCAGCAGGCCGCTCTCGGGCAGCTCGCTCCAGGAGAGACCGGTCTTCGGAAGCATGCCCACCGGATAGCTCCCCTGGTAGCCAAGGTTGTGAACGGTAAGAACGGTTGCCGGTTGGTGGGCACTGGATTGCCCGCGGCGCGCAAGCATCGGTACGAGCGCGGTGGGCCAGTCGTGAGAGTGGATGATCTCCGGCTCCCATCCAAGCCGCGGGCCGATTGTCAGTGCCGCGTGGGAGAGCACGGTGAATCGATGAAGATTGTCGTCGAAAGCCTCTCCTCCGACTCCATAGATCCCATCACGGCCGAAGAGTTCTTCATGATCAAGGAAGTAGACCACGACCTCGCTGTCGGGGAGGCGGCCTTCATAGACTGCGGATTCGTAGTGTTCTTCTCCAATCTGCACGCGCAACGGTGACGGAAACCGGAAGAGCTGGTCTCGCCGGATGCCGTAGTATCGGGGCATGAGGAGACGCACGTCATGGCCGGCTCGGTCCAACTCCTGTGCCAGAGCTGTAACGGCGTCGGCCAGGCCTCCGGACTTGGCAAACGGAACGGCCTCGGTGGTAACCATGAGAATTCGGTGATGGATTCTTTTTCTCGATCGAGCCATGACACTACCTATAGTACGAGATTCGAAAACCGTCCACCACCTGGAAACCAAGATTTCGGTACATGCTGAGTGCCGGGCCATTGTGTGTCTTGACGAAGAGCGTCGCTGATTTCTTCTCGGCTGCAATCAGACTGAGGAGCCTGAGTACGAGGGTGGTCCCGACCCCCCGGCTGCGGATGGACGGGTCCGTAAACACCCCGCCGATCTGGTCGAAGAAAAGCCCCCGGGCGTTGGTGGCCGCCTTTGCCACGGGTACTCCACCGAGCATCCCGTGGATGACTATCTGTGTGCGGAGAGCCGCCTTGAGATGCTGCAAGCTTGCCGCCGCGTCAAATGTGTTGCCCGGCAAGAGCACCTCTTCCACTTCGTAGAGCTTCTGGATCGTCGCGAGACGTTTACCATCCGTAACGTCTGACCGAACAATGGTGAGATCTTCCGGTAGTCGAGGGTGGGGATTTTCCAGCGGCGGTGAGTCCTGGGTCATAAGGTAGTATTCAACAGCCTGGACAGGCTGTGTCGGGAGAGCCGCCTCAATCGCGCCGGCATCTTTCGTGCGTCCCATCACCGAATAGACGCGACGGGTGCCCTTGCGAAGCACGTCAATTGCGGATTGCTCCACCCGACAGGCAGAATCGCTGAGCACGGGGTAGTAGAGCCCCGATTTACTCTGCAGGATGGCGCCGTCAATCCTCCCGGCCGGATCAATTCTCATCACGACGCGATGATCGCTGCTATCGGGGATGATGGCTCTCCCGTTGTCGAGCAACTTCTCGATGACCGCCGTGCAGTGAGCCTCTCGAGGGCCCAGGAATCGGATCAGGTCGCCCAATCGGTCCGACGTCAGCGGAGTCCACGCCATTCATTCTACTCCGATACGGACGGAATGGCCGCCGGGTGGTCAAGACGGATGGGCAGTGTTCCCTCCGCATCCATTTGTCCGGCCAAGACGGAGAATCCTGCCCTGAAGGATTCGTCTCCCCAACCGTATACCGCCACCGCAGATTGGACCCACGGCAGTTCAAGGAGATATACGGGAGTGAGGATGCTCATCACAATGACCCGGACGTCCGTCTCCGCAATCTCCTGGAGAACCTCAAGGGAGTTGGGGTCCGAGAGGCAATAGAGAACGGTATCGTAGCCCGGCACCACGTCGCGGAACCGGTTCTTGTCTGTTTCGGATGCGTACTCGAACACGGGATTGCTGATTCTGAACTGATCCGCGTCGGGGTAGAACTCACGACCAATGCGTAGGAAATCTCCGTCCTTTCCGGCCAGGAGAATCCGTTCGTTATCCTCCGGCTGATACGGGATGTCGGTACTCCGGACAAGCGTGACGCTTCTTGCGGCCTGGTCGCGGAAGTATGTTGCTCCTCCGTTGACGCTGATCTGCCGCGGCAGAAGGGCCGGATCGGGCTGGAGCGGTACCCGGTTGTCGTCCTTCAGGTACTGGAGCTTGATCCTCAGCACAGATCGTGCCGCGGCGGTCACGCGCTCTCGAAACCGCGCGTCCGCCTGAAACTCGGCAAGAACGGCGTTCCAGATCTGCCCGTTCAGTTCCGGTGTACGGCTGAGCATCACCATGTCGTTGCCGGCCCGAAGCGCCTCCACGACAATCTGCGCTATTCCCCAGCCATGCTCCGCCCCGTACTGCCAGGCGCCGCCCATGTAGAGATCGTCGGTCATAACGATCCCCCGAAACCCAAGGGTATCCCGCAGCACGGTCTGTTTGAAGTAAGGCGAGAGCGATGCGGGGCGCCCGTCTCCCGTCACGTTCGGGAAACTGAGGTGTCCGGAGAGCACCGCCGGTAGACCTTCAGATACGAGAAATCGATAGGGCAGGAGATCCCGTTCCCAGAGCACGTCAAAACTGTCCTCGATAACCGGCAGTATTCCGTGCGAGTCACCACTTGCGTTTCCGTGTCCCGGGAAGTGCTTGGCCGTTGAAATCACGCGAGCTTCTTCGAGGCCGTGGAAGTAGGCCACTCCGAGCAGGCCGCTCATGACCGGATCGTCGGAGAACGCGCGAGGCCCGATCACATGGGCGTCAGGGTTCACGTAGACATCAACTGTCGGGGCAAAGTTCATATTGACGCCGAGAGCTCGTAGCTCAAGGCCGATGTAGTACGCGCTGCGATACGCGTCATAGGGTAGCGCGGCTGCCGCAATTGCCATGTTGCCCGGCGTGGTTGCAGTTGACAGGTCGTCGTCGCCCTTGATGTGTCGAACCCAGCCGCCTTCCTGGTCAGTTGCCGTCAGCAGCGGGATGGAGAACCCGTGGTTACCTGCAAGTTCCTGCATAGTGCCAATTGCGCCGGCGAGGGCGATGAGATCGCCGCCATTCCATCCAAATATTTTCACGCCGCCCAGATTCCGCTCGGTTATCCACTGGACCACCTCGGGGCTCGGCGCCTGACCGACCCAACCGATCATGAAGGTCTGGGCGATTATGTCTTCATCCGGCATTTCGGCGAGAAGTACGTCGAGCAGTTCTTCATCAGGGAGGTCGTCCCAGAATGATAGGGCCTGAGTATTCGTGCCAGCTACGAAGAAGAAGATTGCGCCGAGCAATGCGAAGAGACGCGCGCCGAGCCGCCGGCAGGTCGGCGCACTGCGGAGAGTTGCCGGTTTTCTCACCAAGTCGCTGAGTATATCAGGCGGGTTGTCCTTGGTAAACGTTCCCCTTCAGGGCATCGATGTGCCTGGCTGCGGCGTGCGCGGCGACGGCGCCTTCGCCTGCCGCCACGACGAGTTGACGGAATGGTGTGGCACGAACGTCCCCGACTGCATAGAGGCCCGCGACGGCAGTCTCCATCTGCTGGTCCGTGATAACGTAACCTGCCTCATCCTTGGGAACAGTCGGAACGAGCTCGGTCTGAGGATCCGATCCTACAAAGACAAAGACGGCATCCATCGGGAGTTCCTCCGTCTCACCGGCATCAACGCGCTTGAGCGTTACGCCGCCTACCTGCTGGATTCCCATTGCATTCGTGGTCGCCGCTATCCCGGTCAGCACGGTGTTGAACCGCACGGAGATGTTCGGATTGGAGAGGACGCGCTCGGCAAGGGCAGGCTGAGCACGGAATCTGTCTCTGCGATGAATCATGGTCACTTTGTCGGACAGTTTGGCGAGGAAACCTGCCTCGTCGCAGGCGGCGTCACCTCCACCAACCACGAGGATCCGGCGATTCCTGAAAAACGGTCCGTCGCAGGTTGCGCAGTATGAAACACCATGTCCGGCCAGCTCGAGTTCTCCCGGCACGCCGACATGCCGATGCCTGGCTCCAGTCGCCAGAATCACGGCACTCGCGGTGATGGTGCCTTCTGATGTCTCCAGGGTGAATTCTCCGCCGCTCTTGTCCAGACGGGTGGCCGAAGCAATCAGGAACTCCGCACCGAATTGCTTTGCCTGCCGCTCAAATCGCTCGGCGAACTCGTAACCGTCTATTGGATCCGGGAATCCGGGGTAGTTCTCCAGTCCCTCAATCTGGAGGCTTTGGCCTCCGGTAGCCGTCTGCTCAATGACCAGCGTTTTCAGATTCGCTCGGGCGCCATACTGAGCAGCTGTCAGTCCCGCGGCGCCGCCCCCGACAACAACAATATCATAGCGAGTATCCACTATGTCCTCCGTGTTTCCAGTATATATCCGACGAGCTATATAGTAAACAGAACCGGTCCCGCCGTCAAGCGCGACAACCGCTGCTGAGCAATATAGCACGATGCAGGAAGTGCCTAAACGGCCGTCCACGGGATGCCGACAATCAAAGAGAGGAAGTGAACGGAGGATCACATGGGGATCGCACATCTGAAATCGCAATTGAAGAAACAGTCGGAATTGTTGGGTGAGTTCGGTAAGAAAGAACTTGATCTGCAGAAGGCAATACTTGAGAGAAACTGGCCCGCAATGGATTCGGTGATGCCGGAACTGGAACGGCTGAGCGCAACTCTCGAGGCTGTGGAGCGGCGGAGGCACTCCGTTGTTTCCAAACTGAAGCTGGCAGCAGGTCTCGAGGAAAGTGCTCCATTCGCGGAGCTGGTGCTGAAGGTGAAGCCCCGCGACAGGGCGGAACTCACCTCTCTCTATCGGGATCTTCAGATATCGGTCCTCAGAGTGAAGAATCATACGAGTGGGATCGATTCGTATGTTCGCAACAGCGTTCGCACGGCGAACACCGTACTCGGCGAGTTCTTCCCCGAGCGGAAAGGCACGATCTACTCGCGCAGCGGTGCGCATTCACCGGTTCGTGGAAGCGCGATGGTGCTCAATCACGAGCTATAGGAGAGTGAGATGCAATCAACATTCTCCGGCATAGAGCTGGGAAAGCGAAGCCTCTTCGCTCAGAATCGCGGACTTCAGACCGTAGGACATAATCTCAGCAATGCGTCGGTTGACGGCTACAGTCGGCAGCGAGTGGAACTCCAGCCGACAGACCCTCTCTACCGCCCGCAGCTGAATCGTGCCGAGACAGCCGGCCAGATTGGTCAGGGCGTGGACATCGCGCGGGTTGAGCGGATCAAGGACATGCTGCTGGAGGGCCGTATAGTCAGTCAGGCGAGCGGTGAGGGTTACTGGGAAGCCCGCGACAAGTACGTGCTGATGCTGGAGCAGGTCTACAATGAGCCGGCGGACATCTCGGTGCGGAATCTCATGGATCGATTCTGGGATTCCTGGCAGGAGCTTTCGCTGTTTCCCGAGCAGCTCGCTGCCAGGCAATCGGTTCTGACGCGTGGAACGGCGCTGATCGAGGGCATTCAGTTGCGCTATCAGGAACTCGAGCAGATTCGGACAATGCTTGAGGACGAGGTGAAGATTGCGGTAGCGGAGATCAACCAACTGACGACCGAGATTGCAGCTCTGAACGAGGAGATCGTCAAAGTGCAGGCCGCCGGCGATAGTCCGAACGATTGGCTCGATCGCCGTGATTTCCTGGTTGAACAGCTCTCGGGTTACATCAACATCACAATCGATACCAGCGACCCTGATGAGTTCAACGTGCATAGCGGCGGCTACCAACTGGTGCAGGGCGCGGTAGCGCACCGTTTCGATACCGTGGACGACCGGGAAAATGAAGGGTTCGCCAAGGTGGTCTGGGGTGAGGGCGGGGAGACCGCCCGATTCTCAGACGGCAAGCTCGCGGCCCTGGTGGAACTCCGGGACTCGGACGTGCGGGGACAGATCCAGGGTCTGGACAATATGGCGGTGAATTTCGTGGATCTCGTCAACGAGATCCATCGAGATGGATACGGGC
>JAHOYX010000038.1 GCA_019038705.1 Spirochaetales bacterium | reverse complement strand
CTGTTCTATCCGCTTGACCGAGACCAGCATCGAAGGATCGTTGCCGAACTCGAGGCGCGCCGAGGTCGGGAGGAAACATGATTGAGATTCGCCCCATGAGAACGCGAGCCCAGCGACGCCGGTTCCTCACCTTCCCGTGGAAGATCTATGCCGATGACCCCCTGTGGGTACCGCCGCTCATCCCTGAACGGTTGAAGGTGACGGACAGCCGCCGAGGTGTCTTCTTCGAGCGGGGAGAGGCAGAGTTCTTCGCGGCATTCCGCGACCGACGGATGGTCGGCACAATCTGCGCCGCGCAGGATCCGGCCGCAATTGAGCAGTTCGGCCGTCGGGAGTGTGTCTTTGGTTTCTTTGAGACGATTGATGACCCGGCCGTTGCGGACGCCCTTTTCGCGGCGGCCGAAACGTGGGCACAGGAACGCAGCCTGGACTCGCTCCTGGGCCCGTTCAACCTGGACTACGAGGACGGCTACGGCATTCTGACGGATGGGCGGGATCGGCGGCCGGTCATACTCTGCGGCCACACGCCTCCCTACTACCAGCGCATCGTGGAGGACGCCGGATTCGTTCCGGCCCGTGCCGGCAACATCGCTCTTGCCCTCGACATTGACGAATCGAGTGAGAAGATCAAGCGCATCGCGAGGGCGGCCGAACTCGCGCGCAAGCGAGGCCGCTTCACCATTCGCACAGCCAACCTCCGCGATTGGCGTGGCGAAGCCAAACGGGTTCATCATCTGCTCAACAACAGCCTGGATCCGGAAGAAGAGGGCGGAACCCCGTGGCCTGAAGAGGCGGTGGAAGACCTGGTGAAGCCATTTCTCCGCATTGCGGACCCGGACCTGGTGTTGTTTGCAGATGTCGCCCAGGGAGCCGAAGCCGGCAGGTCCATTGGGTGGTTTGCCGCAATTCCAGACGTCAATGAGATCCTCACCCACGTCAACGGCCTCCGGTATCCCTGGAACTACATCTCGCTGCTCCTGAACCTCAAACGACGGCCGCGATGCCTGGCCGCCAAGAGCGTGCTCGTTCTTCCGGAGTATCATCTGAGCGGAGCCATAGCCCTTCTCTCCGACGAGTTGTACCGTCGGGCACGGGCGAAGGGGTATGAATGGATCGATCTGTCGCTGACCTCGGAGGCCAATCCGCAGACGCCCATCATTGCCGAAAGGGTGGGCGCGGTGCGCTACAAGCGGTACCAGGTCTATCGACGCGTGATCGTCCGCTCGGAGGTTTAGCCGGGGAGTGCCGCCTGAACCCGTCTGCCGCGCTGGGCGGCAAAGACCCCGGCAATAACGACGGCCATCCCCAGCACCTTCTGTAGCGTGAAGGCCTCACCGATGAGCAGCCACGCGAAAACGGCCGTGAATCCGGGCACAAGGTTGGTGAACACGTTGGCGCGACTCGCTCCGAGCGCGCGTATCCCCGCGGAGAGAAAGATGAATGCCACGGAAGAAGGGAATATCCCAAGGTAGACCAAGTGCACAGCAACCTCGGTCGCAGGTAGCTCGCGCGGGAGACCTTCGGTTACCAGGGCGATGATCAGTACGATCGGCATGCCAATGAGGCTCTGAAACTTCACCAGCGTCAACGGTCGGTATCGAATCGGGGCCTTCCGGACGGCCACCGAGTATCCTACCGCAGCGAGCACCGCGACAAACACGAGCACGAGGCCGAGAGGCGTGAACTGCGCCTCGAGCCGCCTCTCCAGCACGATGATCGCCACACCGCCAAGCGACAGCGCCAGTCCCACGACTCCCCACGGACCGATCCGCTCGCCGAGAAACGGGCCGGCAACGAACGGCGTGAAGACAGGGATTGTCGCAATGATGATTGATGCGATTGAGGCGGAAACGTACTGCAGGCCGAAGTTCTCGGCAAGGAAATAGAGCAGCGGCTGAAAAAGGGTGACGAGAAGGATAGCCGGGAGATCTCCCCGGGTCGGCCACTTCCGTATCGCAGGCGCGGCGCGAGTCGCCGGAGCCCGACCCGGGCCCCGGACGGGTATCAATCGATCCAGCACGACGAGAAACACTGACGAGAGGATCAACCGAATGGCGAGAACGGTTACCGGACCGTACGCGCCGAGGACGATCTTGGTGGAGACGAAGGACACCCCGTAGAAGAGCATCGCCATGACTAACTGACCGTAGATCTGCATGAATCGGCTCAGTCTCTTGAACCACGCCAATGGTGTCAACGCCTTCGTCAGGATAGAATCTACAAGGTGGCGGATGAACCTTCTGATCAGACCCGGCAGGACGCAACATCCCGGCGCGTGGTGGTCGCCGCGGTCATCGTTCGTCGCGGAACGGTGCTGGTTGCACAGCGTAACGCCGCGTCACGGTTTGCCGGGCTCTGGGAGTTCCCGGGCGGCAAGGTTGAGCCCGGTGAGACGCGAGAAGCTGCGCTCCGCCGCGAGATTCGGGAGGAACTCGGGGTTGATATCTCAATTCGTCCCGAACCGCCGATAAGCACGGTGGAGTGGGACTACGATCACGCCCGTGTGCGTCTGGTTGCTCTTCGGGCCGATATCATGACCGGCACGCCGCGTCCACTTGATCACGCGGAGCTCAAGTGGGTTGCCGCCAAAGACCTCACCGACCTGCCGTTGCTTCCGGCCGATCGCCCGATTGCGGCCTGTCTTCAGGCTCGCCTTGATGCCGATCCCTGGGTGGGGCCGCGGCCGGGAACACCCGGCCCGCCGTGAATCTCAGAATCAGGGCGGCAAGCGCGGCGGCCGCGAGATAGATCCCGGTTCCAATCGGCCCGGGGATGACTTTCGTGAGAACGATCCGAAGCGCAATGAAGCCGCCGGCGACGATCAGGACAGCCGTAATTGCGCCAACCCACTTGAAGAAGCGATGATCGATGTACACCTCTTCCACGACCACGCGAGTCGTGAAGCCCCGGCCGGGTTTCGAACTTCGAATACGGCCAAACAAGGAGGTCTTCACCAGAAACCCGACTGGAACGGCAATCACCGGGATTGTACTGAGAAGGAAGACCTCAAGTCTCAGGCCGGACGGTAGAAGGACAAGCCCGGCGATGACGACGCCCGCCGCCGGAATGATGGCGCACAGGGTGAGTCGCGGAAAGGCACGGTCGCGCTCGACCAGCGGCAGGCTTGCCTCCATCAAGCCGGTCCCAACCTGAAGCCGCGTCAGGCCGTGCACCAGCAACCAGCCGCCCATCACGGCGGCCATGATCGGTCCACCGTACAGAAGGATGTTGATCGGCACGCCGGACACTTTCGGTCCGGTCAATGTCGCCACCGGAATGACGAGCGGAAACAGAAGCGCCAGCAGAACCCCGGTATCTCGCGTTGCGGCCTGGAAGAGCTGCCTTCGGAAGGCTGCCCGAGGGGTCCGCACGACCAGCGGCGCCGAAAGCGTCGTGGATGCCGAATCCTGGTCGCCTGCGCGAGAAAGCGGTTCC
This sequence comes from Spirochaetales bacterium, assembly GCA_019038705.1. Lineage (GTDB taxonomy): Bacteria > Spirochaetota > Spirochaetia > DSM-27196 > SLST01 > JAHOYX01. The sequence continues at coordinate 6,915 of JAHOYX010000038.1, read as the reverse complement.
ACGGTGCGCGGATGTACGTCACCGTCCGTGTCACGTCGGCCAATCAGGCGCCACGCGCTCCTGAGAAGGAGGAGGGCGCCACCACCGTAGAGACAGGTCCCGAGAAACGGAATCCAGAGGGGAAGCGCGCTCGGCAGCGCGGCACGCCGGGCGACGAGGGCGGAAACGAAGCTCGCCGCGGAGGTGGGAAACGGCAGGACGGAAATCACGCGGAGTATGGAAAGGCTCTTGACCTCCGTCATTCGCGGATCGTCGAACAGGCTCGCCACGAAATTCATTCCGAACTGCATGACTGCCACAACAACGATGATCCCAATCCCGTAGCCGGCCATTGTGAGAACCCGTACAGTCGTTGCCCGACGATCATTCCCGGACGCCAGGCGAAGTGTCCGCCGAAGTCGCCATGATGCGAGGACGATTACCGACAGCGTCATGACGGCATGGATGGCCGAAACGAAGAGAGTTGCCACCGCAACACCGAGGCCGCCACTTGCGATGGCCGCGGCTACGGGATAACTCACGACAATGACGCTCAGCGGGAGGAGAAATTCCCGGGCAAGAGCCATTACGCGGAGGCTCCCGGCCTGTTCGGGGCGAAGCGGAAGGGACTCGGGCCACCGGTACAGATCCGGGGCGAGGATCTCAGACGTCGCAACGAGTGTGAGGACCATCAGGTAGCCGGTCTGCACGAACAGATGGGTGGTGCCGGCAAGGGTGGTGACAAACAGGTTCCACTGATGCGTTGCACCGCCGGACAATTGGGCCATGGTCACTGCGGGGAGGAACGTCACAATGAGCAGGTAGAATGAGCTCAGGATCTGAATCATGAGCGCCTGCCGCGTGATGTACCGGGACTGTTTGGTCATTCGTTCCAGCAGCCGCTGGGTGCTGCTCCCTGCCGCTGAGAGCGAACCCTGATAGATCGCTTCGTGGTAGATCCGCCCGGCCAGGCGCCAGAGCTTGACGGGGGCGATGGCAGCCGACGAGCCGGTGGCACTCACGAGCGGCCCGCGCGCAGGACCCGCACGGCCTCGTCAACAGAGGTGTCCTGCTCAGTCAGCTTGAGGAACACGTCCTCCAGACTCCCACCGGCCGATGCGCTTCGTTCCCTGAGTTCGTCCACAGTGCCCGTGGCTATCTCACGTCCGGCGTTGATAATGCAAATCCTATGGCACAACTCCTCTGCAACCTCAAGGATGTGCGTTGAGAACATGACCGCCCCGCCGTCCTCAACGTGGAGTGCGAGGATTTCCTTGAACACCCGCACAGATTTGGCGTCAAGGCCGGAGAGTGGCTCATCCAGTATCAGGATGGGAGGCTTGTGCAGAAGCGCGGCGATGATCTCAGCCTTCTGCCGATTCCCGCGTGAAAGCGTGCTGATCGGCTTGTCCATGATCTCCCGCGCGTCCAGGCTCACCACATACTGATTTATCCGCTCATTGAGCTGCTCTTCGCCAATTCCGCGGACGGCCGCAATCAGCTCAAAGGTGTCCCTGGGGGTCATTGACGCGTAGAGGATCGAGTCTTCGGCAACATAGCCAATACGGGCCTTCACTTGCCGCGCATCTTCAGCCGGATCAGTACCGTCCACGCTGATTGACCCGGAATCGGCGTCATGCAGGCCAAGGATCATCTTCACGGTGGTGGTCTTACCGGATCCGTTGGGTCCCAGCAGGCCGAAGATCTCGCCCTTCCCGACCTCAAATGAGAGATCGGAAACGGCTACGAGCTCGCCGTAGCGCTTCGTGACGTTTGATACTTTGATTTTCACACGATGAGTAGGGCAGATATGCGGGAGGATATCAAGGGGGAGTGCATGCCGGGGACGATCAATCGAGGAGCTGTTTGTTGAGTTTCTTCAACCGGGCCTGCTTTGCTTTCTCCGGCATGAAGGTCGCCATCAGGTTGTTTCGGATCAACTGATTGATCTCGGCCTGGCTGAACTCCAGCTCGGTCGCTACATTGTCATACTCGTCGTTCAGATCAACGGAGAATAGTACCGGGTCGTCGGTATTGACCGTCACATTGATGCCATAGTCAAAGAGGGCGCGGATTGGGTGCTTGGAGTACCGCTTGACGTACTTCTTGGTGATCACGTTGCTCGTGGGACAGATTTCAAGGGGCAGCTGAGTTTCTTTCAAGTGCTCCATGAGTGCGGGGTCCATGATGGCGCTTGTCCCGTGACCGATCCGTTCAGAGTGCAGCAGCTTGATGGCATCCCAGATCGATTCCGGTCCGACTTCTTCCCCGGCGTGGGATACAACGTGCAGTCCTTCGTTGCGTGCCTTCGCAAACACGGCCTCGTAGTCGGCACATGGATGACCAATCTCCTGGCCGCCAAGACCGATCCCGAGAATCGTATCGATCCGTGTGCGCTTGAGGAACGCAATGAGCAGGTCCAGGTTCTTCATTGCATTCTCGAGGCCAAAGGATCGGGACACGTCCACAATGAGACGAACATCAACGCCAACGTTCTTCCGGGCATCGTCAAAACCGGCTATGAGGTTTTCAAACATGCCATCGAAGGAGATGAGCCCTCGATTCAGGACCATCGACGGAGACGCGAAGGCCTCAATGTAGTAGATGTTGTTCCGCCTGGCATACTCGACGACGTCCTTCGCGACGAAGAGGAAGTCTGCCGGCTCGCGGAAGAACGACTGCACGAAGTAGAATGATTCGAGCATGCTCTTCAGGCTCTTGATCTTGGAGAAGTCGATCAGCTTGTCCGATTTTGAATCGTGGGGGATGTCGTACTTGTCCATCAGCTGGTGGTATGACACCGAGCTCACGCACGCTTCAACGTGAAGGTGAATTTCAGTTTTCGGAATGGAAGCTATGTAAGGCTTCAGCCCGCCCATGAGCAGAACTCTCCCTTCTCAGTACTATTCGGCTTCACGGTTCTTTTCTGTGAATCTTTTTTGTTCTACGCGACCTCATATTCCATGCGTTTGCTCTCCGGCGGTGTCAGGTTGAAAACCTGGGGAATTCTGTTAGATTACTGTTACACTTGGGGAAGAAAGAATGAATCAAGGCAACGGACTTCTCACTCGAGAGTCTCTGCGAGCTTTTCCGAAGATCGAGCTACACCGACATCTTGAAGGCACCTTCTCCCTCCCGACGCTCCACAGAATGGCGCTCCGAAACGGTCTGTCGTTTCCTGAGAACATTGAGGAGTTTCGAACGCACGTCCAGTTCCCCAAAGACTCGGATCCCGATTTCCTGAAATTCCTCTCCCTCTTCAAGAACGACTGGTACCGCAGTCTGGACGACGTGGCGGAGATCACCGCGGCCTCGGTCCGAGATTTCGCCAATGACGGTCTGTTCTACATTGAGCTCAGGTTTTCGCCCGAGCACTTTGCCTATCACAACGGCTTTGATCGTGCAGAGGTGACCAGGACCGTCGTGGCCGCGGCTGACTCCGCAGCCCGGGAGCAGGGACTTGAGATCCGCTATCTCATTACCTTCAATCGGAAGCAGGAAGAGAGCGAGATGATCAAGCTCTACGAACTGATCAGAGATCTTGGCCTTTCACGCATCGTCGGTATTGACCTGGCCGGGGACGAGACCAGCTACCCGCCGCAGCTCTTTGTCCGTCTCTTCTCTCTCATTGCAGCTGATGGTGCATTTCGGTCCACCATCCACGCGGGAGAAATCACCCCGGCAAAGCAGATTTGGGATGCAATAGACCTCCTGCACGCATCACGAATTGGGCACGGTGTGGCGGCCATCCATGACCCTGATCTTCAGAAGCTCCTGTCGGAGAGGGAGATCGTCCTGGAGCAGTGCATCACGTCCAATTTCCAGACAGGCTCGTGGACCGACGAGAGCAGTCATCCGATGGGCAAACTTCATAGCCTCGGTGTCCCGGTGACGATCAATTCCGATGACCCTTTCATCCAGGACACTGACTTGACCGAGGATTACGCAAAGGCGATCCGTCACTTTGGTTTTAATGTGGATGATCTGGTGACGCTCAATCTACGAGCGTTGCTGGGAGCATTCATCAGCAACGGGGAAAAGCAGAACCTGCAGAAGCGCTATCTGGCGAAGGTTGCCGAGTTCCGCTCGAACTACGGGGTGTGACGCCGGATATCTGCGCTTCCGGCTGAAAGGTCCGCAATCAGTCGCTCCACTTCAGTGACGCTGCCCTGCTCAATGCTCACGTCAATCTGAACACCTGTGTCGAACTCTTCTGAGAGGATCTCGGCTCCGCAGTCAACCAGCGCGCGATGAATTGGTTCGTGTCGTGCATAGTCGGTGATCACGGTCAGGCGCTCACGGATCACGAGCGGCCGGGTTGGCATTTCACGCAGAACCGCGCGTGCGGCATCGCCGTATGCATGCACGAGTCCGCCGGTTCCCAGTTTCACACCGCCGAAGTAACGGACAACGACAATCATCACGTTTCGGACTCCGCTTCCCCGAAGGATCTCCATAACGGGACGGCCCGCGGTACCTTTCGGTTCTCCGGCATCGCTCAACGAACCAATCTCGCGTGCCGGTACACCCACGAGATACGCGTGAACAACGTGACTTGCGTCGGAGTGTTCGCCCTTTATTCGCTTGAGTTCGTTGTCTGCCGCGGCAGTGGTGGCTGCAGGAACGCCGTAGCCGACGAACCTCGATCTTCGAATAACAGTCTCAACACGCGCCTGGCCTGTCGGTTCCAACAGTGTCATGCCTGGCAATCCAAATGTTTCACGTGAAACATTGCCCGGGGGCGCCGCCGGCGCCTAATCCTCGTCGTTTGCGGCCCGGTCAACACCCACCACGAAGTCCGGCTTGTCAATGTCTACCACACGAACGCCCGTGGCAGTCCGCAACTGGTTTGCAATGCCGGAGACATTCATCTTGATAGTCTGGCCCTGTGACGTGATTACAACGATCTGGCCGTCGTCAGGGACAGACAGAACGGCGACCAACTCCCCGGTCTTCTCGTTGGTCCCGTAAGCAATCTGCCCCTTGGTGGCGCGTCCGTGAGGGTGGAATTCATCATACTGGGTCCGCTTACCGTAGCCGAACTCAGTGACCATGAGCATGTCCTCACCTTCCGTGAGAGCCATTACGCCGGCCAATTCATCGCCCTTGCCCAACCGAATTCCAATGACACCACGGCTCGCCCTCCCCATGGCACGAACCGAACTCTCGGTGAACCGAAGGCCCCGCCCGTGACGAGTCGCGAGAAACAGCTCATCCGAACCCGAGGTGAGGAGCGCCTCGCGAAGATGGTCGCCCTCGTCCAGTTTTATCGCGATGATTCCTCGGGTCTTGGCATTTGTGAACTGATCGGTAGTCACCTTCTTCACAACACCACGTGTCGTGGCCAGAAAGAGGTGCGTGTCGGTAGAGAACTCTTTGAGTGAGACCACTGCCGTGATCTCTTCGTCGGCCGAGATCTGGAGGAGCGAACGAACGTGGGTACCCTTCGCATAGCGGGACCCCTCCGGGATCTCGTGAACCTTCAGGTAGTAAGCCTTGCCCTGGCTCGAAACAAAGAGCACGTAGTCATGCGTACTGCCGATGAACAGATGATCAATGAAATCGTCGTCAATCAGCCGGCTGCTCATTGATCCTTTGCCGCCCCGACCCTGGGTTCGGTAGGCGCTGTATGGAACGCGCTTTGCGTAGCCGCGATTGGAGATCAGAACGACCATGTCTTCCCGCTGAATGAGGTCCTCGATATCGAGCTTCTCAACCTCGTCGGGAACAATATCGGTTCGGCGTTCGTCGCCAAATCGATCTGCAAGATCAAGCGTTTCGGTCTTCACGACGTCCAGGATCCGCTCTTCGCTCGCCAGAAGGGCCTTGAGCTCTTTGATGAGTTTGAGTGTCTCGGCCAACTCATCAAGAATCTTCTGCGTCTCGAGTGAGGTCAGCTTCTGCAACCGCATGTTCAGAATCTCGGTTGCCTGGATTTCACTGAACTCAAACCGCTTCATCAGATTGGTGCGAGCTGCATCAACGGTTGCTGATTCCTTGATGATGCGAATGACCTCGTCAATATTGTCAAGCGCAACCTTCAAGCCCTCGAGGATGTGAGCCCGTTTCTCCGCCTTGTCCAGGTCAAACTTCGTCCGCCGGATCACAACCTCGCGGCGATGCTCGACGAAGTAGCCGATCATCTCTTTCAGCGTCAGCACTTTCGGCCGGCCGTTGACCAGCGCCAGCGCGTTGACGTTGAAATTCGTCTGCATCTGGGTGTGACTGAAAAGATGGTTCAGAACGATTTTTGGACTGGCCCCGCGTTTGAGCTCAATGACTATGCGCATCCCGTCACGATCGCTCTCGTCACGAAGATCACTGATCCCGTCCAATTTGCGGTCGCGGACGAGATCGGCAATCCGCATCACCAGGCTGGCCTTGTTCACCATGTACGGGATTTCGTGGACTATGATCCTGTCCTTCCCGCTCTTGGTGGTTTCCACCGAGAATCGCGCTCGCACGGTGACTCGGCCGCGGCCGGTAGTGAAAGCTTCCTTGATCCCGTTGAGACCGTAGATGGTCCCGCCGGTCGGAAAGTCAGGACCCTTGACGTGCTCCGCGAGCTCCGCGATGGAGATTTCCGGGTTGTCTATAAAGGCTGAAACCGCCTGCGCCACCTCCACCATATTGTGGGGCGGGATATTGGTGGCCATTCCAACTGCAATGCCGGTGACACCGATGCACAGCAGATAAGGAAGGGCGGCCGGAAGGACCGTCGGCTCCTGCATGGAGTCGTCGTAGTTCGACGCAAAATCAACCGTGTCCTTCTTGATATCGCGGAGCATTTCCTCGGCGAGCTTCTGAAGACGTGACTCGGTGTACCGCATGGCGGCCGGTGGATCACCATCCACCGATCCGAAGTTCCCCTGGCCGCGAACCATCGGGTAGCGCATGCTGAAATCCTGCGCGAGGCGCACGAGGGCATCATAGATG
>JAHOYX010000074.1 GCA_019038705.1 Spirochaetales bacterium | reverse complement strand
TCCTGGCCGAGGCCATCGGTCAAGGCGTGCTACCGACAAGCTCGCTGCAGCGCGCGTCGCTCCGCACGGCATACCTGCAGAGGGCCGCGGCGCAGAGCGAGGATCTGTTCTCCGCGCTTGTCGCTTCGGCCCTGCTGGATCAATCGGGCGAGGCCGTCATCCAGGCCGCTCAGGCAGCCGAGGCGGTGACCGTTCCAGCGCCCGGTGTTGGGCCGGCGCGGGCGGAGGAGGCGCTACACGCCGAGAGATTCCTGACTTCGCTGCTGCGTTATGGGCTCCTGGATCGTGCGTATGCGATTGCTCGAGAGAACGCGGGATTGATCCAGCCCCAGGCGCTCATGGAGCTCTCGGACGCGTTGACCGCGAGCGGACGGATCAGAGAGTCAATCCAGGTTGGAATGCGGATCGTTGCAGGTGACGAGACGGACCACGGACCGGGTGGCACCGGTGATCTTCTCTCGGCCGACGTTTTTCGCCGGCGGTATCCGCTGGGATTCGCCACCGCGTTTGACGAGGTCCTCGCACAGGAGTCGATTGACCGGTGGGTGCTGTTTGCGCTGGTTCGGGAAGAAAGCCTCTTTGATCCGGAGATCGTCAGTCGCGCCGGTGCGATCGGACTGACCCAGCTCCTTCCTGCGACGGCCGACGACGTGGCGCGCCGCATGAGAATTGACCCGCCGGATCTCACCGACCCCTTACAAAATCTCCGCGTCGGGGCTCGATATCTCGCCATGCTGGATGCCCAGTTTGGGGGGCTGGTGAAGGCCGTTGCTGCCTACAATGCCGGCCAGGGCCGGGTCAGGAGCTGGGAGCGTCAACGACCCGATCTGGACGGCGTGCTCTTTCATCAATCGGTTCCCTTTGAAGAGACATACAATCACATTCGAAACATCGTTGTGTCGGCCGCATATTACGGCTATCTTTACGAAGGCCGAAGCCCGACCGACACCATCCGTATCGTGTTCGGGAACCTACAGACAGTCGGTGAATGAGGGAAACAGTGACCATTGCGCAAGCATTGCTTCTCGGGGCCGTTCAGGGCGCCACCGAGTTCCTGCCGGTATCCAGCTCGGGACATCTCGCGGTGCTCAAGGCAGTGCTGGACGTCGGTGGCGTTCCAATTCTGTTTGACGTGATACTCCATGTTGCAACCCTCATCGTCGTGGTCTTTGTGTTCAGAGAGCGAATTTGGGGGATTTTGAGATCGATCGGGCGGTGGATTGCCCGCCGAGCGAACGAAACGGATGGGGAGAACCTTCGCCTCACCTGGGTCATCATTGTGGCCACGGGGGTAACGGCCGTCATCGGCCTTGGAATCGGGCAACTGAACATCGGCGCCAGTCCCAGGGTAGTCTCGGCGCTCTTCATCGTGACCGGTCTTATTCTGATCGCCTCGCGATTCTTTTCGGGGACCAGGGACTACCGGGAGATAGGTCTTCGAGACGGGCTGATCGTGGGCTTCAGTCAGGGGCTCGGGGTATTCCCGGGTATCTCCCGGAGCGGCATCACCATCTCCGCCGGACTCCTTTCCGGTCTGAACCGGGAGAAGGCAGGAGAGTTTGCATTTCTCGTGTCCATACCGGCCATCCTCGGCGCCTTCATCCTCACCATTCGGGACGCGGGAGAGCTTTCGGAGAGTGTCGGAGCCCTTGCCCTGACCGTTGGTTTCATAGCGGCGCTCATCGTCGGCACTGCCGCTCTTACTTTGCTCCTGAGACTGATCAGGAGCGGTAAGCTCTTCTACTTCGCCATCTACCTGATTCCTCTCGGGATTGTCGGCCTGATCCTTCTCTAGCGCTGCAACGGTTCGAGCCCTACGGCCGGCCGCGCAGGCCACCGTTTACTGCCCGCCCTGATCCTCCGATAAGGGGAACAGGAGGGGTTGTGATCGACCGTTTCACTGATCGACCAAACATCCGGAGTCTCGTCTCCATCTCGCTGTTCGTACTCGCCGCGGCAAGTTTCGCATCACTCCTTCTCGCGTTCCTGGCCTCCGCAAGTCAGAACCTGATGGTGATTCTGCTACGGGCGCCGAGCCGATTCTTCGTGGAGAGTTTCCACGCGGCATCCTTCTATCTGCCCGCGATGCTCACCACGGCCGGGGTCCTTCTCCTCACAAACCGGGCACGGCCGGTGCACCTCATGATGCTCGGCGGCTCCGTGATTCCGTTTTTTACCGTGGCCCTTGCATTCCGCATTGGAAGCGGCTCGGCGATCGGCGAATCCCCGATCACCGCCGGCCTTGTTACGGCGGTTGGCGTGCCGGTTTCAATGATCGCCTCCGTGCTGCTGGCGGCGCTTGAAGTGGCGGGGATGGCGTACCTGTGGTACCTCTACCGCGGCCATGACCACGCCACCATTCTTCCCCGGTCTCCAGGTTCATCGAGCAGCCCGGAGACCCTCGTGGACCTCCCCGAACCCGATGTCGATCCGGACTCCGAGACGCCGGACCGGGGCGCCGACGAGGCCCCGATAGAGGCGGTCGCGGTCGCTGATGAGCGTGCGCCGATTGAAGTCGAACCGGTGGGCGACCCGCTCGAACTGGCCTTTGAGAACGGCCGGTTTGTGCAGATGGATGACCCCGACGATTTGGAGGATACCGAAGGAGATCCGTCGGATGAGACACAACCAACACACCGGGGCGCCCGAGAACCACGGTCGCTGAGCTACCAGATCCCGATTGAAGGGCTGCTTGAAGAGTACAAGGATGGCCAGTACTGGCGGATTGACGACGACACCCGGACAGCGGCGGAAACCCTGCGATTCACCCTGGAGGAGTTTGGGATCCAGGCCGAGGTCACGGGGATTCGGAAGGGCCCGGTCATCACCATGTTCGAGCTCCTGCCGGCGCCCGGGGTCAAGCTCAGTAAGATTGTGAACCTTGCCGACAACATCGCGCTGAGGCTGGCCGCGTCAAGCGTTCGGATCGTGGCGCCTATTCCAGGCAAGCACGCAGTCGGCATCGAGATACCAAACGCGCACCGAGCCATTGTCGGTTTCGCCGAACTGCTTCGGGAAGAGAGTTTCCGTGCTCCGAAGATGGAGATCCCCATCGCACTCGGGAAGGACATCCCGGGCGAAGCACAGATCGTCGATCTCACCCGAATGCCTCACGTTCTCATAGCCGGCGCAACCGGGAGCGGCAAGTCGGTGTGTGTCAATTCAATCATCTGCTCCATCCTCTACCGACAGTCTCCGGCGGAGGTCAAGATGATCCTGATCGATCCCAAGATCGTCGAGCTCAAGTTCTACAATGACATCCCGCACCTCCTCACACCGGTCGTGACTGATCCCAGGCGCGCGTTCCAGGCACTTCAATACTGCATCTACGAAATGGAGCGTCGGTACACCTTGCTGGATGCGCTGCAGGTCCGCGACGTGCAGAGCTACAACAGGAAGATTGTTTCAAAGCAGCTCGCAACCGAGCCCATCCCGTACATCGTCGTGGTCGTGGACGAGTTTGCCGATCTCATGGCGACGAGCGGCAAGGAACTGGAGAGCACTCTCGCCCGGCTTGCCGCAATGAGCCGAGCCGTGGGAATCCACCTGGTTCTTGCGACGCAGCGACCGAGCACGGACGTCATCACGGGTCTGATCAAGGCAAACATTCCCAGCCGCATCGCGTTCATGGTGGCGAGCAAGATTGACTCGCGGATCATCATCGATGCACAGGGGGCGGAGAAGCTGCTCGGCGGCGGCGACATGCTGTTCACCAGCGCCTGGGATCCGTTCCCTCTCCGGCTGCAGGGTGCGTACCTCTCCGAAGAAGAGGTCGAGCGGGTCGTGGAGTACGTGAAACAGCTCGGCAAGCCCGATTACATCGACGATGAGATCTTTCTCGAAGAGGACGATGAGGACTATGTGCAGGGCGAGCTCGAAGACCCGCTCATGGAGAAGGCCGTTGACATCGTCGTCACCGCGAACAAGGCGTCGGCAAGTTATCTCCAGCGGAGGCTGAAGATAGGCTACAACCGCGCGGCCCGAATGGTTGAGGAGATGGAACGTCTTGGTTTCGTCGGTCCGCAGCAGGGTAGCAAAGCGCGTGAGATAATCGGCATGCCGGATCGAAGGTAGAGGCCGGTCGAGCCCTATGCCCCTTCCTTGGCGTCGTCGTCGGCAGCTTCGCTGTCAGCCGCGTCGCGTTTCAGCCGAATGAGATAGATCAGGTTCTCGATCTCCAATCCAATGTTGACGTTGTAGACGGTGCATTCCTCGGTGCAGCCGAAATCTTCACAGGCGGTTCCGCACTTGAGCTCCACGCCAGTGAAATTCAGGACGCCACGGATCCCCGCATCCACCATCAGTTCGAACACGTCTGTGGCTACGTGATCCGGCACCGCGAGGACGGCCACCTCAATGTTGTGTTCGCGGACGAACTCAGGGAGATCCCCCATGAGGAGTACCGGAACCGAGCTCCCGCAGTCTAGTCGATCCTCGTCCGTGTCGAAACAGCCGATGATCCGGATTCCCTCCCGGGCGAATCCCTGGTAGTTGATGAGCGCGGTGCCAATCCGACCGCAACCCACAACGACGATGTCTTCGAATTCCTTCTTGCCCAGGACCTCGGTCAGCGTCGCAATCAGGTCATCAATCGTGTACCCGCCCCGCTTGTTCCCCGTAATACCGATTACCGAGAAGTCCTTTCGAACCACCGCCGGAGTTGCGCCTATGGCGTCGCCGAGATTGTTGGAAAAGACCTTCACGAGGCCGAGTCCTTTGAGGTCTCGAAGTACGCGGAGATAACGGGCCAGCCGAAGGACCATTGGTCGGTGGACTTTGTCGTCCATTAACGTGCCTCACTTCACAATATTCGAAGAATAATTCAGGTTAATTGTACATTAGATTCAATGTTTCGCAAAGCGAGATACCTACAAACAAATCGAAAACCGTTTTTCTGCAGCCGTTGTACCTGGCACAGAGCTACCGTGCAGTCACCATAACCCGTCCATTCAAGGCAGTGGTGCCCCGTGCACGGGCTCTTCAACCGGCCAGACAATGTAGTTGCGTGCACGCCGATTATCCTATAAAGTACTGTCACTCATTCAAAGTTTCTAAGGAGGAACTATTCATGAAAAGATCATTACTCGTGATGCTCTCGCTTCTCCTTTTGCTCCCGGCTTTTGCATTTGCCGGTGGCGCAGAAGAAGAGGTAGTAGACGTTGAAATGGCAGGAGCCGGCACCCAGTTCGAGGGTGTCCTGGACGTGGATCACTCCAGCGGCTGGGAAGCAGGGGTCAAGGGCGGCCGGTTGGTGATTGATCACCTGACCGACCCGAAGTCGTTCAATGACTGGGTTGCAGCCGAGACCAGCTCAACCGAGATCACCGACATGCTCATGGGTTCTGTCGTCCGCCGGAACCAGTTCACCCTGGAATGGGAAGCGGCGATGGCCGAGAGCTGGACAGTTTCGGCAGATGAGAAGACGGTCACCTACCGACTTCGCGCGGGCCTCACATGGTCGGACGGCACAGCGATTACCGCCAAAGATTTCGTGTTTGGAGCGAATCAGGTCACGCTTCGAGAAGACGTTGGATCAAACGGACGTAGCAGCCAGTTCCAGAGCAATCCGACCGGCGGGCCGGACATTCCGATTGTCTACAAGTACATCAACAGCCGGACATTCAGCGCTACCTTCCCTGAGGTCAGCGCCGGCCTGCTGACTCAGTCCGGGGTTTCGCCGGCGCCGATGCACATCTTCGGCCCACTCATGGGTTGGAATGAAGCCCAGCATGGCCTGGACTATGAGTACGAATTTGGCACAGACGAAGAGGGCAATGAAATCCTCGTTGAGATCAAGCCCGACGGCGTCGATTACTCTGCACTGACCAGTTTCTGGGGTGTGGACACCAATGTGAGAAACGTTGTTTCCTCCGGCCCGTGGGTCATGGAGGAGTACGTTCCCAGCCAGCGCGTCGTATTCAAGCCGAACCCCTACTGGTATGAGAAGGACGACAACGGCGTACAGCTGCCCTACCTAGACGAAATGGTCTATCTGGTCGTCGGTGATCAGGACACGATGCTGCAGAAGTTCCTCGCCGGCGAGACCGACGAATACGGCCTCCGCGGCGAAGACTACGCAGTGCTGGTTGACCGCCAGGTTGACATGGATATGCGGATCTACGCATACGGCGCCGACTTCGGCACCACCTTCATTACCTTCAACCAGAATCCGATTGAGGGTGACGACGACGCAGGTATTGCAGAGCCCGAGCTGACCTGGCTCTCCAACAAGAGCTTTCGCCAGGCAATGGCATACCTCGTCGACCGCCAGACCATCATCAACAACATTCAGTTTGGATTCGGCTATCCGCAGTACAGCTTCATCCCACGCGTCAGCCCCTACTACTGGGCCGGCTCGGACAATGCGGCATTCCAGTTTGATCCGAACAAGGCAGCCGACCTTCTTGACAGCATTGACTACATCGACCGTGACGGCGATGGCTGGCGTGAAGACCCGGACGGCAACAAGATCAGCCTCCAGCTCTCCACCAACAGTGGAAACACCACCCGCGAGGGAATCGGCGAAATCTTTGCTCAGGAAGCGGCGCGAGTCGGGATTGAGCTCAATTTCAGCCCGCAGGACTTCAATGCGCTGGTCACTCAGCTCGTGGCGACCTACGACTGGAACATGATCCTGATTGGTCTGACCGGTTCAGTTGATCCGATCAGCGGTCAGAACGTGTACCCGTCCAGTGGCAACCTGCACATGATTGAGCCGAATCAGGCTGCGCCAAGGCGTGCCTGGGAAGCACGTGTTGACGAGGCGTGGGTCATGGCAAACCAGACCACCGACGAGGCTCAGCGAAAGGCCGGTTTCGAGATCATTCAGCGGGAATGGATTGACAACGTGCCTTGGGTCTACACGTCAAATGCGGCCAACATGGGCGCAATTGGGGCGGAGTTCGGCAACTACTATCCGCAGCCGATTGACGGTTACGAGATCAAGTACATTTCCGATCGCATCTACGTGAAGTAACTCAGAACGAGTTCCTACTTCTTGACGGCCTGCAGTTCCTCGGAGCCGCAGGCCGTCGGTTTCTTCGGCGTGCCGCTTAATCCGTGCGGCACCCCGAAGAAGCTGACGAGGTATTCTACTCCGTTGTCAGATGGAGACACTCGCCGTATCATGAACGCCGAATGAGGTTGCACCTGCTATGAACAGGCTCACTGAGCTTATTGACTGGAAGCTTACGTTTATTCTTGATGCCATCGTACTGACTCTCCTCATGGTCGCCGGGATTGGATGGTTCGGTGCGCTGGTGCTGACGGAGATCCTGATGTGGCTTGTCAGGCTGCTGTGGCTGAGCCCGATGATGCTGAGGTTCATCGGACGACGGCTGCTGCACATGATTCCCCTGGTTCTGTTGGTCCTGGCCATCGGTTTCCTGCTGATTCAGATTGCTCCCGGTGATATCTTTACTCAGCTCGCTTTGAATCCTGATATTCGCACCGAGGACCTGGAGCGCTTTCGCGATAATTTCGGGCTGACCGATCCGTGGTACATCCAGTTCTTCAAGTACATCTGGAATGTGCTCCGCGGGAATTTCGGGTACTCGGAGATTTTCAAGGCCCCGGTTTTCACAATCGTCAGGCAGCGAGCTGCGGCCACAATACTGTTCACAGTGACCAGCCTGATACTGGCGTGGGGGTTCAGCATACCGGCAGGTGTGATCGCAGCCACCAAGCAGTACAGGTGGCAGGACCAGACGGTCAGTGTATTCGCCTTCGTCGGGCTGGCTATACCCAACTATTTTCTGGCCTTTCTCTTACTCTACCTGATTACCGCCACGAGTAATCCGCCCGGCACGTGGCTCCCCATTGGGGGCATGACCAGCATTGATCACAACACCCTGTCGCTTCTGGGCCGGGCGTGGGATGTGGCCAGGCATCTGATTCTTCCGGTCTTCGTTCTTGGGACCAGCATCATGGCAGGTCTCACCCGCATCATGCGGGCCAACATGCTGGACATACTGAACCAGCAGTACATCGTGACGGCACGGAGCAAGGGGCAGACCGAGCGCAAGGTGGTCTACCGGCACGCACTCCGGAACGCCATCAACCCGATGATAACCATCCTCGGCTTTCAGATCTCCGCGATTCTCGGAGGAAGTGCCCTGGTGGAGAATGTCCTCGCGTGGCCGGGCCTGGGGAGAGTGATTCTGCAGGCAATCCTGTCGCAGGATCTCTACCTTGTAGTCGGGAGTCTGATCTACAGCTCTATACTGCTGGTGATTGGAAATCTCCTTGCGGACATACTGCTTGCGGTGGTTGACCCGCGAATCAGGGTAGGATAATGAGCGATCAAACCAACACACGACAGACAGACCCTTCAGGAACTGAGGACCAGGCGCGGCAGTCGACGAACGAGCAGATCCTGGCATCCCGCGAAGGGCTCGCCCAGAAATCCGAGAGCATGTGGAGTATCTACATTCGACGCTTCAGGAAGCACACGCTCGGAAAGATCGGGCTTGGGATTCTGGTCGCTCTCTATTTCATAGCGCTCTTCGCCGATTTCCTCTCACCGTTCGACATGACCTGGACGGACAAGATGAAGCCGTACCATCCGCGCACGAGGATCTACTGGATCTACGATGGTCCGGATGGACGCGAGTTCAAACCGTACGTCCTTGAGAAACGACAGGTCAGTGTCGCGTTTCGTGAGTATGGAGTGATTCCGGAACGATCCATGCGGATCGTGACCTACCCGCCTCAGGCAGACCGACCGCAGGGCATCTTCGTGACAGCCGCTCAGACCGCAGCCGAACGCAAGGCAGACCTGCTCCAACAGGCTCGCAACTATTATCGTGTTGATGCCAATTCCGACGCCATCATCCGATTGGCGGCCGAAATCGATCGCGTTGAGCAGGACACGGATGAGGACGCCCGGAGCCTCTTCAGATTTGGCACAATCGATGATCGCGGGACCGAGCGACCATTGGAGCTCATGATCGCAAAAGGCAACAAGAACTTCATCGGTCTCTTTGCAGAAGGCTCGCCGTACAGTTTCCTTGGCATGTTCACGGCTTCCCGGCATTTTCTTACCTCTCCGACCGGCGGATACTTTGCGCTTGGAACCGACGCACTCGGTAGAGACATCGTCAGCCGGCTGATGCATGGCAGCCGGGTCTCCCTTACCGTCGGTCTCCTTGGCGCTGCAATCACGTTTGTGATTGGGCTCATGATTGGAGGGATCGCCGGTTACGCAGGCGGCGCCATTGATACGATCCTGATGCGGCTGGCGGAAGTGGTCTATGCGATACCCGGCCTGTATCTCCTCTTCGCACTGCGGGCGGCCTTCCCTCCTGATCTCACATCGACCCAGGTCTACCTTCTCATCGTCATCATCCTCTCCGGCATCGGATGGGCAACCCTCTCTCGCGTGATTCGCGGGCTCGTACTCTCCATCAAGCAGGAAGACTTCGTGATGAGTGCCCGGACCATGGGCCTCGGGAGCTTCAAGATCATTCGGAAACACGTGCTCCCAAATACCTTGTCATTTGTGATTGTTCAGGTCACCTTGACAATCCCCGCTTACATCCTTGGGGAGAGCGCGTTGAGCCTTCTTGGACTTGGCATCACAAACCCGCAGAGCAGCTGGGGACTGATGCTTTCGGTCGCCCGCAACTATCGCGTTGTTTATCAGTTCCCGTGGATCCTCATCCCCGGGTTCATGATCTTCCTTGCCATACTGGCGTGGAACTTCTTCGGTGACGGTATCCGGGATGCGGTTGATCCAAAGAGCAAACACTAAGGACTGATCTCACTATGAGCAGACTGCTTGAGGTAAAGGGCCTCAAAACCCACTTTCATATGCACGGCTACACTGTTCGTGCGGTTGACGGCGTTGATTTTGAGCTTGACGAGGGCGAGACCCTCGGCATCGTCGGAGAGTCGGGCTGTGGAAAGTCGCAGACGTCCATGTCCATCATGCGGCTTGTCCCGGACCCTCCGGGGAAGATCGAGGCTGGTCAGGTTCTGTTGCGCGACCGGGATCTGTTGACGGTCTCCGAAGCGGAGATGCGGAAGGTTCGCGGGAATCACATCTCAATGATCTTCCAGGAGCCGATGACGAGCTTGAATCCGGTGTTCACCGTAGGCTATCAGATCTCCGAAGTGCTGATGCTTCACCGTGACATGACAAAGGACGACGCTCTATCCGAGAGTTCGCGTCTTCTGGATCTGGTGGGCATTTCAGACCCTGAGGAGCGGGTGAAGGAGTATCCCTTCCAGCTCTCCGGGGGCTTGCGACAACGCGTCATGATCGCAATCGCAATGGCATGCGAGCCCGATATCATGATCGCAGACGAGCCGACCACGGCGCTGGATGTCACCATCCAGGCCCAGATTCTTCGACTGATGGCAGATCTCAAGTCCCGCACAGGCACCTCCATCATGTTTATCACTCATGAC
>JAHOYX010000003.1 GCA_019038705.1 Spirochaetales bacterium | reverse complement strand
CGGCGATTTCGACTCAGTCGGCGGGGGGGGGTGTAACGTCTTGTGCCCGCGGAAGCGGCTGGGGTTTCGAGATCGCGAACCCCTGGCCGTAATCCACGCCCATGTCGGTCAGCATCTCCCGGATGCGCGGTGTGTGAACGTACTCGGCTATGGTCAGCATCCCCATGGTGTGACCGATGTTGTTCACAGACTCGACCATGGCGCGATCAATCGGGTCCTCCTCGATGTCCTTGACAAACGATCCATCAATCTTCAGGTAGTCCACCGACAACCGCTTCAGGTATGCAAATGACGAGAACCCGTTTCCGAAGTCGTCGAGCGCAAACGTCGCCCCTTCAGTCTTGAGTCTGTCTACGAAGACGGTCGCTCGGGCGAAATTTTGAATCGCGCTGGTTTCGGTGACCTCAAAACAGAAATGGGACGCAGCAACTTCATGCTTGTCTATCATCGCCAGGATGTAGTCCATCAGGGTCGTATCCGCGAGCGATGATCCGCTGAGATTGACGCCGGTGATCGGGAGGTCCACCCCGGCCTTCAGACCTTCTTTGACATGCTGGAATGCCGTATTGATCACCCATCGGTCTATTGACGGCATCAGCTTGTAGCGCTCGGCCGCCGTGATGAATTCCCCGGGCTGCACGAGGGTTCCGTCACGATCCCTGAGGCGCAACAGAATCTCAATTTTGTCGTCTCCGACCTCTCCGAGCGGGCAGATTTCCTGGTAGTAGGGTACAAATCGATCTTCGTCCAGCGCGCTTGTCAGTCTCGAGATCCACTGCATCTCGCCCTTGCGTTTCAGAAAGACATTGTCTTTCTGTTGATACGCCCGGACCGTATTCCCGCCATGCTCCTTTGCCAGCGCGCACGCATCGTCGGCTGCGGCCATGATGTCGATTACTTCACTGTCTTCCCGGGAGATGCTCGCCAGCCCGATACTCACCGAGATGTTGTAACTGTTTGCCTGCCAGACGAACTTCCTGTTCAGCTGAGCTACGATCGTCTGGGCCAGATCGTGTCCGCCTTCCGGTGTTTCATCCAGAACGATCAACCCGAACTCGTCACCACCCAGTCGGCCGAGGATGTACTCCCGTTCCATGAGCGACTGAACTGCCTTTACCTGTTGGCGCAGGAGTTCGTCTCCGGCGGCATGGCCGCACACGTCGTTGATCAGTTTGAGCTGGTCAATATCGATGAACATGAAACTGTGCTGCCGATCTTCGCTGAGGGTCTCCTCGGCAAGTTGCTTGAGTCGGGCGGCAAGCTCATCCCGGTTGATCAGTCCTGTCAGCGCGTCATGGCTCGCCTGATAGGTTACCGTCTCATTCAGACGCTTGAGGTCGGTCACATCGCGGAAGGCGAGTGTCTGTCCTTCAAATTGACCGCGATCGCCGTGTGTCTCGGCGAGGCTTCCCTCAACGTGAATCCGCGCACCGTACCGGTTCTTGAGATACACCGACTCGAATATCCGGGCACGGGCCGACCCCACGGTACCGGGGGCCGGGAGGGTGATCGGTTCCTCGGTCGGGTCGGCGAGGAGGTTGAATACGCTGTCGAGCTGCCGGCCCTTCGCGTTCTCTTCCTTCCAGCCGGTGAGTGTCTCGGCCGTTGGATTCATGAACTGGATGAGGCCCTCCGCGTCCGTGGCAATGATCCCGTCTCCCACGCTGTGCAGGATTGACGAGAATAGCCGCTCCTGCTTCAGGAGCGCACGGTCGGCCCGGCTCTTGTAGAGACCGATGTCGATTGTGCTGTACAACTCACGTTCCTTGAACGGTTTGAGGACGTAACCGACGGGCTCGGCTACTTTGGCTCGCTGCAGCGTCTCCTCGTCTGCATAGGCAGTCAGAAAAACTACAGGGATGTGGAAGCGATCCTTGATCTCGGTCGCCGCCATCACGCCGTCCTCCTCGCCTGAGAGCATGATGTCCATGAGGACCAGATCGGGGTGCTCGCTCCCGGTCAGTTTCACAGCTTCGTCCGCGCGAGAAGCGGTGCCTACGACCTCATAGCCAAATTTCTCCAATCGGCGCGTGAGATCAAGGGCGATTATTCTTTCGTCTTCGACGATGAGTATTCGTTCCTGTTCCATCGGTAGGCGCGGTCAGTATAGACCGAGAGTACCGCAGTAGCAATCTTGTTTTTAAAGTAGACCTTTGTTGTCAGTCGCGCCGAGCTTCAATCCGCGAACAGAACTCGCTTGATGGCGGCCGGAGAGATGCGGAAACTGCCGCCCTTCCCCTGGAAGAAGTGGCGCTTCTCGATGAGATGGAGACTGAGATCCGAGTAGAGGATCGAGTGTTCGGTCGGTTCTCCTTCGTGTATCAGGGTGACCTTGGCGTTGATCTTGCGGAATATGCCGTCCTCAAACGGTGAGGCGAGAAACCCCCGTGCCTCGAACGCCTGGACAATCCACTTCCCATCGACAGTGACCGGCTCGCCGAGTCCCTTTCTGCTCTCGTTCAGCAGGTGGCGCATGAGTGCAACGGTCTCGTCAAACTCGAGGCTGGCGCGCTTCATTTCCGCCTCATCATCAGCGATGATCTCGACAATGGGACGCTCATCGTTACCCAGGAATCCGTCGGAGGTAATGACCCCGGGCTGCATGTTTGCCTGGGCTTTGGTGTATTCGGGTGACATCTTCATGCGCAAACCGTCACTGTGGTACCTCTACCCTACGCGAACTTGTCGAAGTAGATCTTGTCTTCCCTCATGTCAAACTGTCTCATGACCGCCATACAGGCGTCAAGCATTCCGGGGCTCCCGCACAGGTAGCCTTCAACCGGTTGAGTGCGATCCACCCTCTCCGCGAGGTATCTCGCGAGAACCTCGGTGATGAGGCCGGTTTCTCCTTCCCAGTCATCTTCGGGCTGCGGTTCGCTGAGCGCGGCAACAAAGTGGAACTTCTCGTATTTGGCATCCAGTTCGTTCAACCAGTCCAGATAGAAGAGGTCATCTTTTGTCCGGGCGCCAAAGAAGTACCAGATCTCGCGCGTTTGGATCTCTCCGGTGTCTGTCATGTGATTGAAGATGCTCTTGAACGGCGCCATTCCCGAGCCACCTGCCACGCCTATCATGGTGGCGCCGGTATCCTTCACATTGAAGTCACCGAATGGACCGACAACATTGATCTTCTGGCCCTCGGTCAGGCGCTCATGAACGTAGGTGGTTACAATCCCTCCCGGTACGAGTCGGATCAGGAACTCCAGGTGATTTTTGTCACTCGGAGCGGAGCTCATTGAGTAGGCTCGCTGGGTCGGAGTCTTGATCTTGTTGTACGGCGGCGCCTCAAACTGGCCGTATTGCCCGCACACAAAATCGATCTCTTCGCCCTCGGGTAGCTTGACGTACACCTCTTTGATGTCGTGGGTCAGGTTGACAATCCGCTCAATCGTGCCTTCGTACTGCTTCACGTTGAACAGCGAATCCGGAATCTCAATCTGGAAATTCTCCTTCACCTTGACCTGGCACGAGAGCCTGATGTTGTCCGCCATTTCCTCCTTTGCCAGGAAGGGTGTCTCGGTCGGGAGGTGGGGCCCGATGTCGGAGACGACCTTCACTTTGCAGGCGCCACAACTCCCTCGGCCGCCACAGGCGCTTGGGATGAAGATTCCATTTTCGGCAAGCGTCAGGAGAAGTGCCGCGCCCCCCTTGATTTCCAGCTCGCGTTTGCCGGAGTTGATGTCGATGACGAGATCACCGTAGTTGTTGACGATCTTGTCCGTGATGGAGATCAGTGCCCCGAGTACGGCGCTGATGCCTCCGATCACGAGTGGTGCAATGAAGGCCTGGATGATCGCCCCGCTGGTTTCCACCATGTGCCTCCTACTGGACCTGGAGCATGCCGGAGAAACCGATGAACGCCATGGCCATGAAACCAATGGTGATCACGGTGATGCCGGGCCCTTTGAGCCCTGCCGGGACTGGCGCCTTGTCCAGCTTCTTCCGGATTGCGGACAGAGCCATGATGGAGAGCCACCACCCGAGGCCGCTCCCGAAACCGAATACCACCGACTGCCAGAAGCTGTAGTCCCGGATCTCCATGAAGAGCGATACACCGAGGATTGCGCAGTTGACCGTGATCAGCGGGAGGAAGATGCCGAGGCTCATGTACAGCGACTGACTGACCCGGTCAATGATCATTTCAAGCATCTGAACGACTGCCGCAATCACGATGATGAACACGATGTAGCGGAGGTAGACCAGACCGAGCGCGGTGAGTAACTGCAGGACCGCCCAGTTGACACCGGTAGTGACTGTCAGGACGACGGTCACCGCGAAACCCAGCCCGTTGGAGCTTCTGAGGTCCTTTGAGATGGAGATGAACGAGCACATTCCAAGGAAGTTGGCCAGAAGAATGTTGCCGGTGAAGATGGAGGCAAAGAACAACGAGAATGGGCTGATTACCGGTGTCATGCCTTTTCTCCTCCCATCATTGTCTTGCCGGCCCAAATGATCAGGCCGAGCAGGAAGAATGCACTCGGCGGCATGACCATAATCGTCCACGGCACAAAGGCCGCGGGCATTATCTGATAGCCAAAGAGTGTTCCAAATCCCAGCAGTTCTCTGAATACGGCCATCACCAGGAGAACCCCCATGTAGCCAAGACCGGAAGTGATCCCATCCCAGAAGCTCACAATCGGACCGTTGCTCTGTGCGAACGCCTCCGCTCTGCCCATGATTATGCAGTTTGTGATAATCAGGCCGACATACGGACCGAGGTTCTTGCTGATCTCCGGCAGAAACGCCTTCAGGACCAGATCCACGATGATTACGTAGAAGGCGATGATCAGCGTCTGGACGATCATCCGGACTTTGCGCGGGATCAGTTTCTTCAGCAGCGAAACGGTGAGGCTGGAGAATCCCGTGACCAGTGTCACCCCGAGGGTCATGATGGCGGTGTTCGTGAGCAGATTGGTCACCGCCAGCGCCGAGCAGATGCCGAGGATCTGCATGAAGATGGGGTTGTTGCTCCAGAGGTTGTTTTTCAGGATTGCCCCGGGCCTGATGTCAACAACGTCACTCATGCGTTCCCCCCTTGTGACTCGAGCGACCGGAGTATCTGCTGGATCTCAACGCTTCGGAGCCTCTGCAATTCTCGATTCACGATCGCTTCCATCGAGTCACTCGTCCGGGTTGCCCCGGTGACGCCGTCAACAAGGCTGTTGGTCGGGTCCGGGTCTCCGTCCCCCGCAGTTTGGGTCACGGTTATTCCGTCGTCGGCCACGCGCTCCCCCCGGAACTGGTCTTTGAACCACGATTCGTTGATGCGGCCTCCGAGGCCCGGGGTTTCGTTGTCACTGACAATCTCTACGCCGACTATCTCGCCGAGGTCTGCGGTGACGGCAAGCACGCCCTCAATCGTCCCCCACAGTCCCGGACCGGCAAACAGGGTTCCGTACACTACTTGACCGTTGATCGTCGCAACGTAGAGCCCGGCGTCGGGATCTGCCGCGACAGAATCGTACTTCTGCTGGATCTCCTCGGAGCCCTCGGCATCAAAGCCCATGGCAGAGAGAATCGCCCCCTGCCGGACGATTTCCCGGTTGAGCTCAACCTGCTCGATAGTCGCCTGGTTGGTGAGAGACAGCAGAAGAACGAAGGCGAAGCTCACGATGAAGACAAAGACGATAGTGTAGATCGTACCTTCTCTGTTCATGACGGGCTCTCCGTCGGTGGTTCCTTCGCGGCCGCGGGCTTCTTCTTCTTGGCGGCCGGCATGATCTCGTCAATGAGGCTGGCAAATGTGTTCCCGAGCAGGACACCGAAACTGGTGCCTTCCGGAAAGCCCGCAAATGACCGGATGAGGACGGTTGTTCCCCCGATGATGAAGCCGTAGAGCCACTGGCTGGCCGGTTTGTTGGGTGCGCTCACCGGATCAGTCGACATGAATACCGAAATGAACAGAATGCTTCCGGACATGAGCGCGAAGTGCGGAGCGAGGTCGGACAGCCCGGTGAAGTAGAAGATGGCGTGAAGCGCCGCGGCGGTCAGGAATGTCGAAACGATCAGTCGCCACTGCGCAGTTCTGGTAACCGTCAAATAGACACCGGCAATCAGGACGAGCCAGATTGCGCTTTCACCCATACTGCCCAGGCGGAAGCCAAAAAAGAGGTGCCAGAAGTTCAGCGCTTCCTGCCCACCGGTCCGCATGATATCAAGCGGTGTTGCCGATGTAATCGCATCAATTCCGATGAGGTTGGTGAAGAATTCCGGCACGCGTGGCGTTACCCAGCTGCGCTGCATCAGTGTCGGGAAGCTGATATATACGAACAGCCTGCCGGTTATGGCCGGATTGAAGATGTTCCGACCGAAACCGCCAAACACCGCCTTGCCAACCGCGACCGCGAATACGATGCCCACCGCCGCAACCCAGAACGGCACGAGCGGCGGCAGTGACAGACCGAACAGCAGCGACGTGACGATGACTGCTTCGCTCACCTTCCTGCCGCGGGCTCGCTCGAACAACCACTCGGTCAGAATTCCGAGGGCCAGTACAAGCGCGTTGATCGCCAATACCCGCCAGCCGTAGAGGTACGTCGCAAAGACGAGCAACAGGAGCAGAGCCCCCACAACCCGTCTCATTATCACCTGCTTCTGGAAGAGCTTGCCTGACACCATATTCCCCCCAATGGCGCGCCCGCAATAGATACTGCGTCTTCGAGACACATGATACCGAACCGCGTGGCGCACTTCAAATACCTTGCAAATCAACTGCGTATCGTTACATTAAAGGCACTGCGAGCGCATGCTCCATCCGCTGTCGGACTCACGCGCCTCGCGACCTCGAAGGAGGAGATCGTGGACACAAGAGCGATGCTCGATGCCATGGAACGTGTTCTGGAGGTTTCCAGGATAGCGATTCTGGCTACCGTCGACGCGGAAGGGCGGCCACATGTGCGGTGGATGACGCCGACAGTGGTGAGAGGACGAGACAGATTCCTGTACGCGGTGACCTCTCCGGATTTCCACAAGACCGCCGAAGCCAAAGGGAATCCTGCCGTTGAATGGTTGATTCAAACAAAGAGCCTGGATGAAATCCTTACCGTCCGTGGGCAGATCTCCGTCGTGGACAACGCCGCGGCAAAGGCCGAGGTGCTCGAGGCGATCGGCGGGAACCTTGGTGTGTTCTGGAAGATGAACCCGGACGAATCCAGGCTCATAGTCCTTGAAACGGCGATTGAGGAGATAGTGCGACTCAAACCGACGACGGGGGAACGAACTGTCGCCAGGATCGGGGGGAGCGATGGCCAGGGAAAGAACTGAAGCCGTGAATGAGAGCCCGGGCAAGAAGGTGAGTACGGAGCCAAATCAGGTGGTCGGGGTTGGTGGTTACGACAAGAAGTTTCTTCTGCCCCTCCTTCGCAAGATGGTGCTCATTCGGCGCTTCGAGGAGAAGGCGGCGCAGATGTACGGTGTGCGCAAGATTGGCGGGTTCTGCCACCTCTACAACGGTCAGGAGGCCGTCGCCGTCGGCTCAATAGCCGCGTTGGATCTCACGACCGATTACGTGCTGACCGCGTACCGGGATCACGGTCACGCAATTGCGTGCGGGATGGAGCCCCGGCCGATCATGGCCGAGCTGTTTGGCAAGGTCACCGGCAGCTCCCGAGGCAAGGGCGGGTCCATGCACATGTTCGATGCAGAGAAGCACTTTCTGGGCGGGAACGGCATCGTGGGGGCGCAGATACCCATGGCAACCGGGGTTGCTTTCACGCAGATGTACCGCCGAAAGGTCATGGGGGAGAAGGCGGGAGGGGTGACACTCTGTTACTTCGGTGACGGGGCCATTCACCAGGGTGCGTTCCACGAAAGCCTCAACCTGGCGTCGGTGTGGAAGCTCCCGGCCATCTACATCGTTGAGAATAACCAGTTTGGCATGGGAACCGCCGTGAAGCGTGTGTCGGCGGTTGAGGACTTTGCGGTGAAGGCGACCGCATTCGATATGCCGGGTATGACTCTTGACGGTATGAACGTGCTGGCTGTCTACGAGGGCATCAAGAAGGCGGCAGGACTTGCGAGGAAGGATGAGACCCCGGTTCTGGTAGACATCAAGACCTATCGGTACAAGGGGCACTCCATGAGCGATCCCGCGAAGTATCGAACGCGAGACGAAGTTGAGTCGTACCAGGAGCAGGATCCCATTCTGATCCTGAAGAAGCTCATGATTGATGCGAAGATGTTGAGCGATGCCGAATACAAGAAGCTGGATGACGAGGTCAAGGTGATTGTGCAGGACTCCGTTGATTTCGCCGAATCAAGCGATCAGCCGCCGCTTGAATCGATGTACGAAGACATCTACGCGTAAGGAGCTGAGACAATGGCAGAGACCAGCATCAGAGATGCCCTGAATCAAGCTCTGGATGAGGAGATGGCCCGCGATGAACGTGTCTTCCTCCTCGGCGAGGAAGTCGGCGAGTACAACGGGGCCTACAAGGTGACCCGTGGCCTGCTGGACAAGTACGGGGCCCCGCGTGTTCTGGACACGCCCATTGCCGAGCTGGGATTCACCGGCCTGGCCGTCGGCGCCGCCACCGTCGGGCTGCGACCGGTGGTTGAATGGATGACCTTTAACTTCGCACTCCTGGCGATCGACCAGGTCATCAACAACGCCGCGAAACTGCGCCACATGTCCGGTGGCCAGCTCAATGTCCCGATTGTGTTTCGAGGTCCGAACGGCCCCGCCGAGTACCTTTCATCGCAGCATTCGCAGGCCCTGCAGAGCCTCTTCGTTCACGTGCCGGGCCTCAAGGTTGTATCGTTTTCTACCCCTTACGACGCCAAGGGGATTCTCAAGTCCGCGATCCGGGATGACAATCCTGTAGTACTCCTGGAGAGTGAGATGGCTTACTCCTGGACCGGAGAGGTCCCGGAAGAGGAGTATCTCGTTCCTCTCGGGAAGGCCGATATCAAACGGCCCGGCTCAGACATCACCCTGATCAGTTACTCAAAGCCGGTGCGCATGGTTCTGCAGGTGGCCGACGAGCTGGCAAAGTCCGGTGTGGATGCCGAGGTAATCGATCTCCGATCACTTCGCCCGCTGGACGAGGATGCCATCTACGAGTCGGTTCGGAAGACCAACCGCGCGGTGGTCATTGACGAGTCGTGGCCGGTTGCGAGCTTCGGAAGCCACGTGGCGTGGCTGATCTCACGCAATTGCTTTGATACTCTGGACGCGCAGGTAGAACTCGTATCGAGCGAGGACGTCCCGATGCCGTACAACCACAGGATGGAGCTACAGGTGCAACCGACCGTGGATAAGGTCGTGGCCGCCGCGAAGCGCGTCCTCTACATGGAGCAGTAGTCATGGCTGAGCAAGTACTGATGACCGCACTCTCTCCAACCATGGAGGAGGGGACAATTGTCGCCTGGAACAAGAAGGAAGGATCGACTGTTTCCGCCGGCGAGGTTCTGTGCGAGGTGGAGACGGACAAGGCAACCATGGACTACGAGTCCACTCAGGAAGGCACACTCCTGAAGGTCATCAGGGGTGACGGCTCAACTGCCCGGGTCGGCGAGGTCATCGCGATTCTCGGCGAGAAAGGCGAGGACATTGCGGGTCTCGTGGCCGAAGCCACCGTGCCCGAGGCCGTTGCGCCCGAACCGCCGGCCCCGACGTCATCATCAGCCGCCAGCCCGAGTGGCTCTTCGGCGCCGGAAACTCTGACCAGGGCATCTCCGCTCGCCCGGAAGATGGCTGTTGACCGTGGGATTGACATCGCTCAGGTTCCCGGCACCGGCCCCGCGGGCAGGGTCGTGAAGCGCGACGTTGAGCGGCTTGGCGAGCAGTCTGCCCGACAACCCGTCGCGGCGGCGAAGTCGCCGGGCGAGGACATCACTATTGCCGTTGCCGGCGCCCGTGCGGTCATAGCACGGCGCCTGAGCGAAAGCAAGTACTCCGCCCCGCACTACTACCTGAAGAGCTCGGTCAGAATGGAAAGTGTCCTGGAAGCGAGAAGACAGCTCAACGGCGAACTGCCGGAGAAGGTCGGCTTCAACGCATTTCTTGTGAAGTTCGTTGCAGAGGCCCTCAAGCGACATCCGGGGATCAATGCCTCGTGGCAGGGCGACCATATCCTGCAGTTCGGTTCAATCGACATCGGTCTCGCCGTGGACCGCGGCAAGGGATTGATCACACCAATCGTCCGCAACTGCGGGAATCGCGGTGTGGTCGACATTGACCGGGAGCTCAGGGCGCTGATCGCCAAGGCCGGCGAAGGAAAGCTTCAACCGAGCGACTACACCGGAGCCACGTTCACTATCACCAATCTGGGATCATTCGGGGTTGAGGAGTTCACGGCGATCATCAATCCTCCGGGATCTGCAATCCTCGCGGTGGGTGCGATCGCAAAAACCGTCGTGGTGGATGATACGGATAACGTAGAGGTCGCACAGGTCATGAAGATGACCCTCTCGTGTGA
>JAHOYX010000090.1 GCA_019038705.1 Spirochaetales bacterium | reverse complement strand
AATGATACGGTGCTTGACGGCTTCACCGTCATCGGAGGGAAGGCGCCACGGTCAACCGGCATCTACATTGTGGAATCTTCGCCGACCATTCGGAACTGCACTATCAGCGGAGGGCACCCGGAACACGAAACGGTAACCTGGCTCTGGGCCTACGGCATCTACTGCGAGAGTTCGGCAGCAGATCTGTCCGACAACACCATAACCGGAAGTGAAAACCCGGCCGCCGTCGAGACAACCGGTATCTTTGTGAAGGACGGCGACGATTTGATGGACATCTCGCACAATCAGGTTTCCGCCGGAGTAGCGTCAGACACGTGCATCGGGATTGAGCTGATTGCGGGCTCGGAGACCTCGATCGTGAGGAACACAATCACTGTGACGGCCGGTGAGGGCGCTGTCGGCATCCACGTCCAGGAGTCGACCCCGGAGCTAAACGGCAACACGATCACCGTTGGCGGGGCAACGTGTGCCGATGTCATCGGGATTGAGTTCGACCGCTCATCAGCGTGGACAAATGCGAATGCGATCGTGTGCGGAGAGGCCACCAACTCGACGCAAGGTATTTTCGTGGGCACCGCCTCCACACCCAATATCGTCGGTAACTCCATCTTTGCCGGGAACGCGACCAGCTACAGCAGGGGAATCCACGTGTCTGCAGGCAGTGGGTACTGGGTGCAGGTCGCCGGTAACTATGTCCACGGTGGAAACGCGGCGAATGCAACCGGTATCAGGTTCGGCGACGTTGACGGAGCCATCCGAAACAACGTCATCTACGGTGGAGGGCCGGGCTGCAGCGTTTCTGTGGGTATTCTGTTGTCTAGTGCCACTCCGCAGATTGAGAACAACACAGTGTGCGGTGGGAGGGCAACGTGGACCTGCGCAATCCAGTCTGACGGAAGTAGCCCGCCGATCATCAACAATATTCTCTTCACGGACGGCACCGGCGGTCAATTGGCCATTCTTACCTCAACCCCACTGGACGACGCAGTGATGAACAACCTGTTCTATGACACGGGTACCATGATGCACTACAGCGACGATTCCGTAGACATATCGGACATCGTTTCCCTTGAGTCGCACCTGGGAGCAGAGGCAAGCGATAACCTCGACGGCGACCCGGAATTCGTCGACATCGACGGGCCGGATGACGACATTGCCACGCTTGAAGACAACAACTGGCGCCTGTCGGGGGACACCTTTCCCACGATAACCGACGACGGGTATGATTTGTCGGCTTCCTTCAGCGAGGACATTGAGTCGGCTGAACGCACCGTTCCCTGGTCGATCGGCGCCTACGAATACGACTGATCGCGGCCCCTCACCTCTGCGTGAGTCGGCCGCGACAGACTCAATCGATCCTACTCGTCCTTCTCCAGATTCTTGAGATCGACAAACCGCCGCTTGTTGTCCTCTATGGCGAGTTCGCGCAACCGCAAGGCTTCCTCCGGCTTTGCGAGTTCCAGCGCGCGGTAGCGGATCTCCGCCTGGGTGTACTCTTTGAAATCCGATGACGGCTCTTCGCTCTCCCAGACAAACGGGTTCTTGCCTTCGGCGCGGAGCTCCGGGTTGTACCGGTAGGTGGGCCAGTAGCCGCTTGAAGATGCGGCCTTGCTCTGCTGACCGCCGAGCTTCATGTCGTATCCGTGAGCGATACATGGTGCGTAGGCGATGATGATGGACGGGCCGTCATATCTCTCTGCTTCGATGACAGCCTGGAGAACCTGTTCCCGGTTGGAGCCCATGTTGACGCTCGCCACGAATGCGCTCCCGTAGGTGGTCATCATCAGCCCCAGGTTCTTCTTGCCCAACTGCTTGCCACTTGCGGCAAACTTGGCAATGGCGCCGCGCGGCGTGGCCTTTGACGCCTGTCCGCCGGTGTTTGAATAGACCTCGGTGTCCACGACGAGTACGTTGATGTTTCTATCCTGTGCCATCACGTGATCAAGACCGCCATAGCCAATATCGTAGGCCCATCCGTCGCCTCCGAAGGACCAGATGCTCTTGTTGATGAAGTAGTCGACAAGCTCCGTGATCTTGGCGAGGATCTTCTTCGCCTCACCATTGGCCGTCCTGGCGGCAGCCGGCAGTGCGCCGGCGATCCCGGTAGCGTTCTCCTTGGCCTGGGCGCTCACGTCAGCCCAGTGGTCCAGCGACCAGCGAAGGGATTTTGCCAGATCCGGTTCGGTTCCCTCTTCCAGGAGTCGCTCGACGTTCGCCTTCAGCTGCGCGCGGTTTGAATCCACGGCCAGCCGCATGCCGAATCCGTACTCGGCGTTGTCCTCAAAGAGACTGTTTGCCCAGGTCGGCCCGTGCCCCTTCTCGTCGGCTGTATATGGGATCGTCGGGAAGGTCCCGCCGTAGATGGAAGTGCAACCGGTCGCGTTGGCAATCATCATCCGATCGCCAAAGAGCTGGGTGATCATGTAGATGTAACCCACCTCGCCGCAGCCTTGACAGCATCCCGGGTATTCGAAGTAGGGAGTGTCAAACTGAACGTCCATGCCCTCAATGAGCGGGCTCTTCGCAACCCACTTCACCGGAATACTGCCACGCTTGCCGCGACGCTCGAGCCGCCTGGTCCCTGACGGTACTGCGCCGTTGATCGGCATCTTGCTGACCGGAACTGAATCACCCTTCAGTCGCAGGACAGGATCAATCACGGTCTTTGCCCATTCATCGGCATCGGCCGGAACCACATCGCTGATTGGCGATCCGGGGCCAACTTCGGCCGGCACGGGTACTTCCTTGATAGCATCCACCGCGGCATCAATGGCGCGCCAGTTCATCTCAACGATCTCACGTCCTTTGCTGCTGAACTGTTTCTCAACGTACTTCTTGGTGAGAGCGACTGCCTCGTCTTCGGGCAGCACGCCGGAGAGCTTGAA
Source organism: Spirochaetales bacterium (assembly GCA_019038705.1). Taxonomy (GTDB): domain Bacteria; phylum Spirochaetota; class Spirochaetia; order DSM-27196; family SLST01; genus JAHOYX01. Next base: position 7,555 of record JAHOYX010000090.1, on the reverse strand, counting down.
AAAGGCGGTCTGCATGATGGTGTTGATTCGTCCACCGAGGCCAACTTCCTTGGCAATGCTCGATGCGTCGATAGCAAAGACCTTCACCTTCTTCTCGATGATAGTCTTCTGCATTTCCTCGGTGAACTTTGCAAAGACCTTTTCGGGGTCCATGCCGATGTTCACGAGGAAGGTGCCACCTTCGGTGATCCCGTCAAGGATGTCAAACTGGCCGATGTACTGATGTCGATGCAGGGCGATGAAATCGGACTTGGTGAGCAGATAGGTTGAGTGAATCGGCTCCTCACCGAACCGCAGGTGGCTGACCGTCCAGCCGCCCGACTTGTTTGAGTCGTACTGGAAGTAGCCCTGCGCGTAGAGATCGGTGTCTTCGCCGATTATCTTGATGCTGTTCTTGTTGGCACTGACCGTCCCATCGGACCCGTAGCCCCAGAACTTGCACCGCGTGATGCTTTTCTGCTCAGTGTCGATCACTTCGCCGACCGGGATTGACTTGTGGGTCACGTCATCGTTGATGCCAACGGTGAAATCGTGGGAGCAACCGCCATCCAGATGGTCGTAGACTGCCTTCACCATGGACGGCGTGAACTCCTTGCTGGAGAGGCCGTAGCGCCCGCCGATGATGGTCAGCCCGGAGTTCTGCAGCGCCGCGTTCACATCCAGGAAGAGCGGTTCGCCCGGTCCGCCCGGCTCCTTGGTGCGGTCGAGGACCGCGATCTTCTTCACGCTCGCCGGTATTGCCGCCTTGAGGTGCGCAGAGCTCCACGGCCGGAAAAGCCGTACCTTGATCGCGCCGACCTTGGCGCCGTTCCTGTTCAGGTAGTCTACCGTCTCGTCAATCGTTTCAACGCCGCTGCCCATCGCGATGATGATCTGCTCCGCGTTGGGATCGCCGACGTACTGGAAGAGTTCGTAGTTGCGGCCGATTTTCTCGGCGAAGAGCTTCATGTACTTCTCTACGATAGCCGGCGCGGCCTCGTAAAATCGATTTACCGTCTCGCGTCCCTGGAAATAGACATCCGGGTTCTGCGCGCCGACCTTCACGAACGGCCTCTCGGGACGCAAGGCCCCATCGCGGAACTCCTCTACGTACTTCATGTCCAGCATGGATGCGAGGGTGTCATACTCGATCGTCTCGATCTTCTGGACTTCATTGGATGTGCGGAAACCGTCGAAGAAGTGGACGAACGGGATCTTTGATTCCAGCGCGGCGAGGTGTGCGATGGCCGCAATATCCTGCGCTTCCTGAACGCTGCCGGAAGCGATCAGACCGAAACCGGTGCCGCGAGTTGCCATCACGTCCGAGTGATCGCCGAATATGGAGAGGGATTGGGCGGCAATGGATCTGGCAGACACATGGAACACAGTTGGCAGAATCTCGCCGGCGATCTTGAACATATTGGGGATCATGAGCAGAAGGCCCTGGCTCGCGGTGAATGTGGTGGTCAGGGCGCCAGCGGAGAGCGAGCCGTGAACCGCACCGGCGGCACCTGCCTCTGACTGCATCTCCATCACCCGCAATGGCTGACCAAAGATGTTTTTCTTGCCTTTGCTGGCCCAGTCGTCTGCCAACTCTCCCATCGAGGACGATGGGGTAATGGGGTATATTGCGGCCACTTCACTAAATGCGTACGCGACGTTACTGGCGGCTTCGTTGCCGTCAATCGTCACCATCTTCTTGGGCATAATCGAACCTCTCTCTTGGGTTTAGATATCCAGCTACAACTAGATCACAGTGGTGTACCTGGGGGATTCCGAGTTTCGATCAATATAGAGTGAATAATGAGAAAACGCAAGACAAGCGACGGGCTGGAGAGCCGGCGGCACCTTCTAAGCGGCCGGTTCGTGTCAACGCCATCACGGTACTCCGCTTCCCGCCGATCCCGCTTTCGGGATACCCTCACCATTACGAGTGACACCGCAGGAGGTGAGGCCATGGCCGAAACCGCAGATAAGGTCCGCGTCTACCCATATCGGTGGGCAGTCCTCATTGCCTACATGCTCATCAACATTGTTGTGCAGATCCAGTGGCTCACGTTTGCGCCGGTGGCGCGGGCCGCTGAAGTGTACTATGCGGGTCAGTTCAATCCAGCGTCGTTGCTCAATATCGACTTCCTCGCGTTGATCTACATGCTTGCCTACCTCATTGTCAGCGTCCCCGCGTCATACGTGATTGACACGTGGGGGATCCGCGTGGGGATCGGCATTGGTGCGGTGCTGGCTGCGGTCGGGGGGCTTCTGAAGGGTCTGTTGGCGACCAGCTTTGCGGCGGTAGTGATTGGTCAGGTGGTGCTGGCCGTGGCGCAGCCGTTTGTGCTGAATGCGGTGACGGCCCTCTCGGCCAGATGGTTCCCGCTCCGGGAGCGGGGAACGGCAGCCGGGCTGGCCGCGCTCGCCCAGTACCTCGGGATCATCCTGGTGATGATTGTCACTCCGATACTGGTTGTCACGACAGCCGGAGATCCCGCCTACGGTCAGGGCGTGGACAATATGCTCCTCATCTACGGGATTGCCACTGCGGTAGCTGCCGCTATCGCCATACTGGTAATCCGGGAACGCCCACCCACAGCGCCTTCAACCGAAGTCATGGAACGACACAGTTTCTTCAAAGGCCTGCGCCACATCTTCTCGCTTCGTGACATGCGGATCATGCTCATCCTCTTCTTCATCGGGTTGGGAATCTTCAATGCGGTGAGCTCAATGGTGGACGGGATCGCCGAGAACCTGCACGTGGTTGATTCAGACGGGATGATCGGTGCGGTCATGCTCATCGGGGGTGTCATTGGAGCGGTGGTCCTGCCCATTCTCTCGGACTACACCCGCAAGCGGAAAGCGTTTCTCGTGGCCTGCATTGCCGGCATGGTGCCGGGCCTGGTACTTCTGAGCTTCGCGGCGTGGATCACCGGGGGACCAGGGGTCAATCCGGATGGCGCGTACATTGTGGCCATGGTGGGAAGCTTCCTGCTGGGTTTCTTCGTGATGAGTGCCGGACCAATCGGTTTCCAGTACGCAGCCGAGATTTCCGTCCCCGCTCCCGAGTCCACGTCTCAAGGGCTGCTGCTCCTCTCCGGGCAGATTACCGGTCTGATCTTCGTTGCCGGGATGAGCATGCGGGAGAACGCCTATCTCCCGGCGTTCCTCATCGCGTTTGTAGTTCTCGCCGTTGTGGCGCTGATCGGGGTGAGCCGCGTCCGGGAATCACCGGCCATGCGTGACTCTTGAGCGACCCCCGGTCGCTCGCTACCACACCCGGGTCAGGTCCACGGTCGCCTCGAGGCCCGGCAATTCCAGCCGCACCTCTTCGCGGTGGCTCCCCGTCTCGCGGTAGGCGCCGTCCTTGAGCTCAAACACCGTCACCGTCTGCGCTTCAGGATCAACGAGCCAGTAGACTGCAACGCCACGCCGCTCGTAGAGCCCACGCTTCAGTTCCCGGTCACGGGGTCCGGAGGACGGCGAAATGATCTCAACGACAAGCTCCGGTGACCCGATGATTCGGCTTGGTGAGATGATTCCCCTGCGGGCATGCGAGACCACGAGAATGTCAGGCTGCACCACGTCAATCTCGGAGAGCTCCACATCGGTTGGCGCGTCGTAGACTTCAGCGCGCTCGGTAAGCTCCAGTTGCTGGTAGAGCTGGAACTGGATGTGACGCGAAATCGACTGATGATTGGTCCCCGGTGCCGGTGCCACGTAGTGCTCCCCGTCGATGAGTTCATGGGTCTTCCCATCGTCCGGGAAGTGGCGATACTCGCGGTAGGTGAGTTTCACTTTGCCATCGACGATCACACTCATAACTACTGTCTCAGTTCTCCTCCTGCTTCAGTATACACGGATCGATTGACGCTTCGCACGCCGTTCATCGACAGGCGGCCCTTGACCCGAGCGGCGTTTCCTTGCGACAACTGGCTTCTGCATGAGTTCTCTCGCCGGCCGCATCAGCCGAAAAATCGACAAGTCCATCTTTGGATACGGGATGATCACGCCCGGTGACCGGATTCTCATCGGCATCTCCGGCGGCAAGGACAGTGCCACGCTCCTCCATCAACTGGGCATGAAGCAACACGGCTTTTCCATCCCGTTCACCGCGGAGGCGTTGCACGTCAGGACCGAGTACGTGGAGATTGAGGACCGCCACCGTTTGGTGGAGCTGTGCGATTCGGTGGGCGTTCCGTTGCATGAGAAGGAGATCTCCGTCTCGGGCAGACTGAAAGAGGGACGGAGGATGAACTGCCACTGGTGCTCCACCCAGCGTCGCACGGAGTTGCTGCGGTTTGCCGACGAGCACGGTTTCCATCGGATCGCGCTGGGTCACCACATGGACGATATCCTCGAGACCTTTCTCATGAATCTCACCCGCAAGGGCGAAATCTCAACCATGCTCCCGTGCCTCCGCTATGATCGATATCCGCAGTGGGTCATTCGGCCGCTCGCCTGGGTGACGGAGACCGAGACTGACGCCTACGCCAGGGAAATAGGCTATGAGGCGGTTCGATGCCGGTGCGGGTTTGACGAGCTGTCCCATCGCAAGGTGATTCGGCGGGCACTGGAGGCGATCATAGCAGCCGAGGGCGAGGGGGCTCGTGAGCGGATGATGCAGGCGCTTCACAACGTGGAGCCGCGCTACATGCCGGTGTTCCAGCCGAGGGACGGGGACGGAGGATCCTCAGATGGGGTGTGACCGGGAGTGTACTGCTGATCTCACGGAGCTGAAGCCGGTACGGATTGATCAGGGTGTGAATCAAATGCAGTATGGATTGCCACGAGGAGGGCTTTGTGCGGATACCCTATGATGAGATTGTCGTGCTGTTGGCCGCCATTCTGCGGGCGAACGGATTCTCCAAAGACAGGGCGGTGCCGGCGGCCGAGCTCTTTGCCGACGCAAGCCGGGACGGTGTCCAATCCCACGGGCTCAATCGATTTCCCGGTTTCGTGACGATGGTTTGCGATGGATATGTCAAACCCGAAGCGACGCCCACCCTTGTGGAGCAGATGGGAGCTGTGGAGCGATGGGATGGCAATCTGGGCCCCGGTGTGCTGAACGCACATCAATCGATGGACCGGGCTACCGAGCTGGCCCGCGAGCACACCATCGGCGTTGTTGGTCTTCGCAACACCAATCACTGGATGCGTGGCGCCAACTATGGGTGGCAGGCGGCGGAGGCCGGCTGCCTCGGGATTTGCTGGACAAACACCGAACCAAATATGGCGCCGTGGGGCGGCGACAGACACGGTGTTGGCAACAACCCACTGGTCATCGCGGTACCGAGAAGCGACGGGCACGTTGTTTTGGACATGGCCATGAGCCAGTTTGCCTACGGTCGGCTCGGGAATCACGCGAGAAGCGGGGAACCCCTCCCGGTGGCTGGTGGCGTTGACTCGTCCGGGGAACCCACTACAGATGCAGCGGCCATTCTCGATGGTGGCCGCGTGTTGCCAATGGGGTACTGGAAAGGCTCCGGTCTGGCGCTGATGCTCGATCTGATTGCAGCGCTGGTGTCGGGTGGGAAAACAACGAGGGACATCGCGGATCTCGAACCGGAACATTCAGTGTCCCAGGTGTTTGCGGCAATAGACCTGTCAGGTGTGAACCAGGCGTCGTTTCACGAAGCGGTAGTGGAACGTGCAGTTGAGTTTGTGCTCGCAGCGGGAGAAGGTGAAGCGGCCCCTCGATACCCGGGCCAGGCCACTCTTTCCACACGTCGGGACAGCGGGAAGAACGGTGTCTACGTGGCCGACGAAGTGTGGCAGAGAATCAAGGATCTTGCGCCGGACCGGTAGAGTTAATAGTCGCGACTACCAGAGACACCGCACCGATCCCGGCCGGCACGGCGCCATCCCGACGCTGGAGTCAGCCATGGTTGTCTCCCATCGGGGCAAAGAGCAGCCGCAGGTACTCGAGGTCCGCGAAACCTTCCACGAGGGTCTGCTGGGCGGTTTCGTAGCGCCTGCAGTCCACGTCGGGCGCCGGCGGTGGACCGGCTGGTGGTGCTGTTCCCGCCTGGTCGTAGGATCGTACAACGCGGTCAAATCGATCCGCGAACGCTCTGAATCCGAACATCTGCTCCACCCTGGCTGAGGCATCCGGGCAGTCCTGCGATTCCACTGTCATGAGATCATCAACCGATTCACGATTCAATGCATCGATCTCGGAGGCAAACGCAGGATCGGTGAGATCCCGCAAGTAGGCGTACTGCATGTCCGGCGGCAGGTAGGCGAAATCGATTGACGACGCGCTCAGGAGATCCTCGAGTTGTCCGTCCAGCCGGTCACGGGCGGTTGCCGGCAGAAATTCGCCCAGCTCATCCAATCGCTCGACGTAGCGCATGCGCAGGTATGCACGCAGCGAAGAAATGCTCGGGCTGTTCATTGGCACTTGAACGTTGGCATAGAAGCGAGCGGGGTAGTTCTCAAAGATTGAGCTCACGCCGTCCAGGATGGAGAGATGCCGGGCAAACAACGGCACGCGCCATCGCAACGCATTGACAAAAAGAAGACCAAAACCTTCCTGAACCGACGACGACACGATCACGTCCGCCCCGTGCGTCAGATCCTGAAAGGTGAGATCGTACCCATGCTCACGCCGGCCAATGCCCCACACCCCCTGTGAGGCCCCCGACGCAAAGGCCTCGGCAATGAGGTTGGAGTAGGGGCGCTCAGCGTTGGACACGCCCGGTAGCGTGACAATGAGATTCGCCGGGGCGGCCAGCCGGGCGAGGAGCACCATTTCCAGGACGTTCTTCCTGCGGATAGTCCGAATGGGGTAGAGGAGAAGCGGTCCGTCCGGATCAAACTGCTGCCCGTTATCGGCGGCAAACCGGCCGAGAGCGGACACCAGTGCAGATTTCCCGGGTCTTGCACCGTCGGGATCGGCGGCCTGAGGCAGGGGATTCACGAGAAGGTGAACGTGATCGTCCGGGATGTTAGTTCCGCCCATGAGAGCCCGGTCACGAGCATTGATCACCACATAGCGCACCGCGGGGCCGGCGGGGTAGGGTGACTCTCCGGTGATCCGCGTGAGATAAGCGAGATTCTCGTATCGCGCGCATTCGGGGAAATCGTGGATGTGGAGGAGCATGCGGGGCGACGCCTCCGTCCCCGCAATCCGACACAGCGCGAGCGTGAATGCCGGATTCTTGCCCACGTGAAAGTTGTGAACCCACCAGAAGGCGTCCTCTGATGCGTACCGGGCAAGCAACACGGACTCCAATCGGTCCGCGCGCTCCAGCGCGACATCGGTAGGTTCCGCCGTGGGCGTGTAATCCAGCTCGTGGAGAACGTCCAGCTCAACGGGCACCCCAATCTCATCGAGCCCGGCGATCACGGTATCCGCGTTCTCCTCGCGGCCGCAGACCAACCGAACCGAGGAGATGTCAGACCGATGCGCGGTCACTGCCTGGATGGAGTGAAGGATGACGTCCGTGACGCCACCGGGGAGCAGGTGGTAATGAAAAACGATCAGTTGCACGGCAGTCGGAAGTATAGCGGGAGTTGCTCGCTGGAGAAACCAGCACTATGATGTGCATAGGAGTGCATGAATGAGTACGAAAACACGTGA
>JAHOYX010000039.1 GCA_019038705.1 Spirochaetales bacterium | reverse complement strand
GTTAACTATAGCGGCATTGATCGTCGTTTTGAAGAGGACGGGAGGGGAACACCATGGCTGATCAGAGCAGCCGGAACACAACACCAGGTCGCGGTCGTACCTACCCGGACGGATACGGGATCGTGGAGCCGGTGGCCAACTATCGGCCGTGGGACGTGGATGCCGATTTTCAGGCGATCTACGGCGACATCCGTGAACACACGATGGTTGACATCTATCGACTGTGGATCCTCTGGGTACTGGCGCGCCGCGCGCCGGAGGGCGCTGTGCTGGAGGTTGGGAGTTGGCGCGGCGGATCCGGTGCTGTGCTCGCACGGGCGGCCGGGGACTGCCGGGCGGTGCGGGTACCCCCCGGCGCGGCCGAAACCGAACCCCCGGCGGGCGAACTGAAGCCGACCCGTGTCTACCTCGCCGACACCTTCGCGGGTGTCGTGAAAGCCGGTAAGCACGACAGCTACTACCGCGGTGGCGAGCACGCGAACACGAGTCCCGAGCACGTCCGTTCACTCCTGGATCGGCTGGATCTCCCGTCGGTTGAGCTTCTCGTCGGCATCTTTCCCGACGACACCGCTTCGAGAATCGAGACTGAGCGATTTGCGCTCTGTCATATCGATGTGGATGTCTATCAGAGCGCCTGGGACACGTTCTGGTGGGTATGGCCACGCCTCGCGCCCGGCGGTATTGCGGTATTCGACGACTACGGCTTCTACGGCTGTGAAGGCGTGACCGCCTGCGTGGAGGAGATCATGGCCGAACTCCCGGGGGTGCCGGTGATTCCGAACCTCTCGGGCCAGGCGGTTGTGGTGAAAGCCGGGGGTTGATCGTCATGTATTGTTCGTGTATTATTCATGCATGGCAACGAAGACGGTTACGCTCGAGTTGGACGCATACGACAAGCTCAAGAGGGCGAAGAGAACGGTTCGTGAGTCGTTCTCCAGCGTGGTGCGAAGAGCCGTGTTTCCAGATACGCCGGTGACTGCCCGGGACCTTGTCGCCACACTGCGAAAGCGCATGGCAAGCGGCACTTTGCACCTGTCTGAGGAGACACTCGATTTGCTTGACGAGTACCAGGACGAACCACGGACCTCTGAATCGGTGTGGGAGAACCCGTCCAGGTGATACTCGACACGACGTTTCTGATCGATCTACATCGGGAAGCAGCCCGAAGTGAGCCGGCGAAAGCCTTCACATTCCTGGAACGCAACGCCGATGCTCCGATGAGGATTAGCATTGTGACCTACGCCGAGTTTGCTGAAGGCTTCTCCGCGGAGTTCTACGACCGATTCCTGGAGTTGGTGAGTCCGTATGAGGTCGTTGATGTCTCAAAGCTAATCGCCTGGAGATACGCGCAACTCTCCCGGGATCTGAGGAAGCAGGGCTCGCGGATTGGTGACAACGATCTGTGGATCGCCGCCACCGCGATCGAATCCGGAGTTCCTCTCGTCACGCGAGACAACCGGCACTTTCCGAGAGTCGCCGGGCTCACACTGTTGTCCTACTAACGCCTCCAGGCAACCCGGCCGCCAGGTCCGCAACGCGTCGCGGATCTTGCTCACCGAACAACGTCCCAAAGCCCTCGTGCGTTCGCCTTGGGGGGTTGATCACGATGTCGTTTGCCGGTAGCTTACGCCGCTGAAATGCGACCGACGAACCGTCTATTGATGATACTTGCAGGTGTTGCTCTTCTCGGCTGTAGTACCGGTGAACCGTATGTTCCCGAGGAAGACCCCATTCTGCTTCGGGCCAATCGACTCGTGGAACCCTACTCGGATCTTCTCGTGGTGCCGGAGGAGACCGGGGAGCGGGTGTATCCCAACATTGAGAACTTTCTCGAGGGGTCCAACCCGGCGCTGGCTCTCTACCGTGAGGACCTGACCCGCGCGAAAGTGACTGATTTCTTTGTGGAGCGGGCGGGGTCCGATGAGATCGCTCTGCCTATCCTCTACTATGCCGAGAAGCTGGACATTTCGCTCACTCTCGCGTTCAGTCTTGTCTGGGGTGAGAGTCGATTTCTTCCCACTGCCGTGAATGACAACAGCACATCCGTGGATCGCGGCCTCTTTCAGCTCAATTCGCTCACGTTTAGAGATCTCTCCGAGGATGACTTCTTCAACCCGGAGATCAATGCCTTTCATGGGCTGCGATACCTTGAGTTCTGTTTGGAGCAAGGATCAGACAATGCTCAGGCGCTGGCCATCTACAATGCCGGCCTGACGCGGGTTATCCGCGGCCAGACACCAGCCACCACATTGGTACATGCCGACAGAATCCTCTCCTACGAGGCGGATCTCCTCGAAGATTTTACTGACTTCATCCTCTCGCATTTTCCGCCCGCGATCGCGTAGAATGCCGGCATGATCATCGTACTTGATCGTGCCATTCGGGAGGACGACAAGGACCGGCTTCGCCAGTTCCTCACCGACAAAGGATTCCAGGTCCGCGAGATCGTGGGCGAAGAGGAAACCATCTTCGGTGCGGTTGGACTGGTCGGCATTGATGCCCGCGAGGTTGAGATTCAGCCCGGTGTCGTACGGGTGATCCCCATTTCCAAACCCTACAAGCTCGCCAGTCGCGAACTGAAAAAGAACGACACGGTGATTGATCTCGGACCGATCAAGATCGGTGGGCCGCGGATCGTGGTCATCGCGGGGCCGTGCTCGGTGGAGAGCGAGTCGCAGGTGATGGAAACCGCGGAACTCGTTCGGAACAGCGGTGCCGTCATCCTTCGCGGAGGCGCGTTCAAGCCGCGCACGAGCCCGTATGCTTTCCAGGGCCTCGGTGAGGAAGGGCTGCGCTATTTGAAGGCTGCCGGGGAACGGTTCGGCATGCCGGTCATATCGGAAATCGTCAGTCCGCATCAGGTCGATGTGTTTCGGGACCACGTGGATGTGTACCAGATTGGCGCACGGAACATGCAGAACTACGAGCTGCTGAAGGCAGTGGGCGCCACCGGATCGCCGGTCATGCTCAAGCGCGGCCACTCGGCCACGATTGAGGAGTGGCTCATGGCCGCCGAGTACCTCCTTGCCCACGGGACCGAGAACATAGTGCTGTGCGAGCGGGGCATTCGAACCTTCGAGACCTACACCCGGAATACCCTCGATATTTCATCCATCCCGGTCGTGAAGAAGCTGAGCCATCTGCCGGTTTTTGTGGATCCGAGTCACGCCACCGGCATTCGAGATAAGGTTCTGCCGGTGGCGCTGGGCGCGGTGGCGGCCGGCGCCGACGGGCTCATGATTGAGGTGCATCCTCGGCCGGAGAAAGCACTCTCGGACGGCCCTCAATCACTCTTCCCGGTTCAGTTCGAAAAGCTCATGCGGGATATCGAGGCGCTATCGCCCGTCGTCGGGAAGGAACTCTCGCGAATCCCGCACGCGCCTGCGAAGGCGATTGGGGAACCGCGGCGCGCCGGCAAGCCCCGAGGTGCGGGAGAAACCGGGACTCGCATCGCTTTCCAGGGCGCCCGTGGGGCCTACAGCGAAATGGCTCTTCGGCGGTACTTTCACAACGAGAGTTTCTCGCCGCTCGCGTGCCGACACTTCCGAGATGTCTTTGAAGCGGTGCTCGAGGGAGAGGCAATCTACGGTGTCCTGCCAATTGAGAACAGTCTTGCCGGCAGCGTTCATGAGAACTACGACCTCCTGCTCCGGTATCCGGATCTCAAGATCATCGGGGAGACCAAGCTCCGCGTGGAGCACAGCCTGATCGGGGTTCCCGGGGCGACTCTTGATGGCATAACGGCAGTCTTCTCACACCCGCAGGCGCTCGCCCAGTGCGACGACTACCTTCGCGAGCACGCCGCGTGGGAACTCACCCCCTTCTATGACACTGCCGGATCGGTGGCGCACATTGCGGATGAGGGGACCCCTGCTCACGCGGCCATCGCCAATGCACAGGTTGCCGAGATGTACGGTATGGCCGTTCTGAAGGAAGGGATCGAGACGAACCCGCGCAACTACACACGGTTTGTGGTTCTCGCCCGGACTGACGAAGCGGAGATGCCGGACGCAAACATGGCAAGCCTGGTGTTCTCAACCCCGGATCAACCCGGAGCACTATTCGCCGCCATGAAGGTCATGGCAGATGCGTCGCTCAATCTGAAGAAGCTGGAATCCCGCCCGATAGCCGGCCGGCCGTGGCAATACATGTTCTACGTGGATGTGGAGATCCCGTCGTCTCGGAAGGGATACACCGACGCGCTGGCGGCACTGGAAGCCACGGTGGAAGATCTCCGGGTGCTCGGAGCCTATCGGGCGAATTAGAGCGTGACGAAGCTGCGGCGAGCCGCTCGCCTCACTCTGCCTCGATGCCGAGTTTTTTCAGTTGCTCCTGTTCCTCTTTCCGCGAGATGTACTCGTGTTTCAGCTGGCTCGCCTTGGCAATGGCATTTCGGATCGTCGTGAGCTCAATCTTGATCCCGCGGAGGCGGCGTTTCTCGTCGCGAGTGGTCTTGGCCTTGAAGTAGCCGTCGAGCGCGGTTGCCCGACGGTGAATCAGATGGACATCGCCCAGTTCCTTGTTGATGAACTGGTAGAGCTGGTCTTCGCCGGCTTTCTCTATTTTGGCCCACAGCGACCCGCTCTTGGCAAGAATCCCGCCGTACACCCGCGCCTTCTTGTGCAGCTTCTCCAGGAAGCTGTCCAGATCAATCGACTCGCGGTGATGTGTTCCGCTTGATTCGTCCATGAACTCCAGTTCGTAGATATGTCGGGCCGGTTGGCGACTCGCCAGCTTCTCCATCCACTCACGTAGCCGTGCCCCGAAACTGCGTTTGCGACTTTGGATGATAGTCGCGTTTTCGCGGAGGCGTTCCAGGGAGGCATCCAGTGATCGACTGGCAGCGGCAAGAGACCGAATAGCGTCTATGAGGACCTGATTGAGGGGCACCGGAGTGCTCTTCTTTGCCTTTCTGGACTCCGTTTTGATCTGGAGTCGCTGCAGAGTTTCCTGTCGACGTTCAGCCGCATCCGGCCCGAACTCCTCCGCGATGACTTCACTGGCAAGCTCCGGAACGAACGGTCCGCCCATACCGGACTGGGAGAACACCGCTCGGACCTTCTTCAGAGATTCGGGGTCGTCTGCAGTCAGCGGGGCACCTTCCGGGAGCTTCGGAAAGACCATGGTGCGGAGATCAAGTTTATGCCTCTCGCGCTGGAATACCCGCACCACGTTCAGCTGATTCACGATGTTCAGGCAACCACTGCTCAGCTGATCGAGCGCAGACTTGATAATTCCCGATGTCAACGTGTCAGTTCCCGCCCGGAGCCTGCCCATCATCACTGATATTATCTGGGTCGTGGGTCGCGGCGAGTTCATCTTCAGGTCATCCCACACCACGTACCGTACAAGATCCGTGAGTTTCTTCAGCTGGGCGAAATCAAGCGTCTGAAGATTGAACTCGACGTAGTTGTTTGCGTAGTCCAGGACATTTTCCAGCTGAGACATTCGAACGCCGACCACGACGGCCGCTTCTGATTCGGTGAACCCGGTATCCTCCGCCATGACGACGTCGGAGATCTTCTGGTCTATCCTGTACGGGTCCTCCTGGATGAGTCCCTTGCGTACCATCAGCGAAACGAGACTCTGCAGGGATGTGTGGAAGACGCCGAATCCTTCTTTCAGCTTCGGGAGTTCGGTACTCTCAATGTACTGGCGGCGCTTATCAATCGCCTCAGTCAGCGTCGCGATGAAGGATGCCTTGTCTTCCATACTGGTGATATTATCCACTAAACTACCGTAACCCGCAACATTGGAGAGAACCGTGGGTTTTGACCGTCCGTATCAACTCCACAAGCTGATCATCCCGGTCCTGTTCACAGAGCAGACAAAGATCGAAGCGATGGATCGATTGGTGACTGATTCCTTCGGCCCAATCGATTCCCGGAGCGAACAGATCGATTTTGCATTCACGCACTACTATGACGCAGAACTGGGCACGCCGATTTTCCGCGTTTTGTACAGCCTCGCTGAACTCGTGAACCCGACTGACCTTGCTCGATTCAAGCACTTGTCAAACGATATTGAGGCGCAAACCGCGCGTCCGGATGGACGACGGACCATCAATCTGGACCCCGGACTCCTCTCGCTCTCGCGGGTCATTCTGGCCACCACCAAACCCAGCGCCCACCGGATCCCGATTGGCCTTTCGATGCACGCGGAGATCACGCTCCTGTATCGACGTGGACGATTTCAGGCCCTTGAATGGACATATCTCGACTTCAGCAGCCACGCGTACGACGATTGGTTCCTCTCTGTCAGACGCCGCTATCACGAACAGTTGAAGACGCTTGACCCCGAAATCAACTGGCGTCTTTGAAGCGCCAGGTCGGGCATCACAGTAGATAGAGACGTGCGCCCGAATCGCTCACGTCCTGTCCGAACCCTCCTCCTACCGGCGATGATCAGAGTGGCCACGGTCACCCTGGCTGCCGCCATCCTCGGGTGCGCGTTGCCCCGGCAAACCGTCGGTGTGCTTGTAACCCTTCCGGAGACGCCCGAACCCTGGGCTGATGCCTGGGGGCAATCCGGCTATCGGATTCAGTGGCAGGCATACGCGACGGTTTCCGGGGCTGTTGATGTGGATCCCGGGTCAGAGACGGTGGTGATCGAGCTGCCGAAGGCTACGGTTGTCCCGGTACTCGCGTGGCCGGTCTGGGAAGCCGGCGGCCCGGCACTCGAGCCAACCGAGATGATGCGACCGGCCGGCGGGATCTGGTCCGGCGACGGGATTCAACTCACTTACGAGGACGGGCCGGCCGCCTTTGTTCTGAACTCGGCCGCACTTCGTGGCGCGGACGTACAGGCGTTCAATCACGAACGGCTGACCGCAGAGATCTCGCTCCGGATGCCCGAGGATCCGTGGCTGTTGGACACTGATAGAATCGTGAGGGCCCTCTGTGAGCGATCCATGCGGGTTGACTATATCCGGGAGGCTTCACGCACGAGTATCTCGATTGAGGTGCCCGACGGAACCTGGTACGGTACTTCGCCGTTTGGGGAACCCTTAACAGGTGGGTTTCTGGATCTTTCGGCGCGAGAGGGGCTCACTCCGCACTACGATGACCGGGGACGACGACGACTCGTGGTCGTTGTTGATGAGGAGGCTCGGGTGTGGTGCGCTATCTCACCACCAGATTGACCAGTTTACCCGGCACCGTGATACATTTCACGATTTCCTTGTCCAGCGTCCATTGCTGGACACGATCATTCCCCAGGGCGAGCCGCTCGAGTTCGTCAGCCGGTGTGTCGGCAGAAACTTCAATCCTGTTTCGCACCTTCCCGTTGACCTGAAGCACTACCGTGACAATCTCGTCTCGAGTCAGTGTTTCGTCATAGGCCGGCCAGGTGACTTTGGACACCGATGGTTCGTGACCGAGCTGTTCCCACAGTTCTTCCCCGAGGTGGGGAGCGTAGGGAGAGATGATGAGGACGAACGGTTCCCACAGTGCGCGATAGAGCTCTTCCTCTTTGAACAGTTCGTTCACGAATATCATCATCTGAGCTATGGCAGTGTTGAACGCAAGGGTGTCGGTGTCCTCGGTCACCTTCTTGATGGTCTTGTGGAGGAGTCGAACGAGGTTGTCCGGCGGCGCATCATCGCTGAGTGGTCGTTGCGACAGCCGGTAGACTCGATCCAGGAATCTGTGAACGCCGGCGAGGCCATTCGTGGACCACGGCTTGGCAATTTCGAGCGGGCCCATGAACATCTCGTACATGCGCATGGAATCGGCGCCGAAAGAATCCACGATGTCATCCGGGTTGATAACATTCCCGAGACTCTTGGACATCTTCACGCCGCCCTCGCCGAGGATCATTCCCTGATTGACCAGGCGCATGAACGGTTCGTCAGTGTTGACCACGCCGAGGTCAAACAGGACCTTGTGCCAGAACCGGGCGTAGAGGAGATGGAGCACCGCGTGCTCGGCGCCACCGACGTAGAGATCCACGGGCATCCAGTAGTCGATCTTCTCTCTGGACGCCAGTTCCTTGTCATTTTGCGGATCCAGATAGCGCAGGAAGTACCAGCAGCTACCGGCCCACTGCGGCATGGTGTTGGTCTCACGCATGCCGCGCTGCCCCGAGCCGTCCGGGCAGTCCACACCAACCCAATCCTCAACCGCGGCAAGCGGTGACTCGCCGGTGCCGGCCGGAGTGTAGCTTTCCACCTCCGGCAGTCGAAGCGGAAGATCGTCGGCTGAGATGGGGACGAAGCCCTCCTCGCAATGAACGATGGGGATTGGTTCGCCCCAGTAGCGCTGCCGGGAGAAGATCCAGTCGCGGAGCTTGTAGTTGACGGCCTTGCTGCCCAGCCCCTTCTCCTCGAGCCACTCGACAATCTGCTTCTTGAACTCGAGCGTGGTGAGTCCCGAGAATCGGCCGGAGTTCACGGCAACACCCTCGCCGGGCGTCGCTTCCGTCATATCGCTCTCATCGTCCGGCTCCCCGTCATGAGCGACAACCCGGACAATCTTCAGATCGAATTGTCGCGCAAACTCAAAGTCCCGCTGATCGTGAGCGGGCACCGCCATGATCGCGCCCGTGCCGTAGCTCAGGAGGATGTAATCGGAGATCCACACCGGGATCTTCTCACCGTTGACGGGATTCACCGCGTAGCCACCGGTGAAGACACCGGTCTTGTCCTTCGCCAACTCGGTGCGTTCAAGATCGCTCTTCAGCTTCGCACGCTCAATGTAGGCATCCACCTGAGCTCTCTGATGGGCAGTTGTGATCTTGCCGACAAGCGGGTGCTCAGGAGCCAGGACCATGTAAGTAGCGCCAAAAAGCGTGTCCGGTCGTGTCGTGAAGACCTCAATGTCGCCGGACCCGTCACTCATGGCGAATCTGACATTGGCACCTTCACTGCGACCAATCCAATTGCGTTGCATCGCCTTGATCGACTCGGGCCAGTCCAGACCCTCCAGACCATCCAACAATCGATCCGCATACGCGGTGATCTTCAACATCCACTGCCTCAAAGGGCGCCGCTCAACCGGGTGATTCCCGCGCTCGCTGCGGGGACCTTCCGGTGTGGCGAGAACTTCCTCGTTTGCCAGTACCGTCCCGAGCGCCTCGCAGTACCACACCGGCACTTTGGCCACGTACGCCAGGCCCCGCTCGTAGAGCTTCAGGAAGATCCACTGAGTCCATCGATAGTAGTCAGCCTTGTGAGTCGACACTTCCCGATCCCAGTCGTAGGAGAAGCCGAGACTCTTTATCTGGCGCCGGAAGGTGTTGATATTGGCTTCAGTCGTTGTCCGTGGATGCGTCCCTGTCTGAATTGCATACGTTTCAGCGGCGAGGCCAAAACTGTCAAACCCCATCGGGTGCAGTACCGCGTATCCCCGCATCCTGAGGAACCGGCAGTAGATGTCCGTGGCCGTGTATCCCTCCGGGTGTCCAACGTGGAGCCCGGCGGCAGAAGGGTAGGGGAACATATCGAGTATGTATCGACGTTTCTCTGGTGGGACAGCCGGGTCTTCCGTGACCTTGAAGGTCTTGTTGGTCTCCCAGTAGTTCTGCCACTTGGTCTCAATGTCGCCAACGGGGTACTTGCTCATGGCGTGTAATAATAGAGAAGGGCGCTGAAGGCGGCAAGACCGCGCATTGCCGCGGCGGGCAGGTACAGTGAGCTGCATCGTGACAGTCGGGAGGGCAAAAAAACCCCCCAGGAAAGGAGGTAATAAAACCTGGGGGGTTATCTGAGATAGTAACTGTCTGCCACCGACGACATCACTGTCGCAGGCGGCCTATCCTATCCAAACATCCCCGGGACTGGGAGGCTTGGGCTGTCCGGGTGCGAACCATCATGGCTTCACACCACGGACACGACGGCGCATCACTTTGCCGCTCGGGCAGACATGTCAACGACCGCTGCCCGGTCCCTATCCACACCATATAACCACAAGCCGGGTAGAAAGTTACATCCGGCCTATGACCATGGTCGGCCTAGAATGTATCTCTGCGTCCTCACAAATCTGTTCTTTTTCTCCAACGCGGGAAAAAGTGGATTTGAATGCCCTGCCGATGCCGAGGTGGATTCGCATGCCTCTGGAGCCGTGGTCCACAACCGTGATACGCGATTTCATGCGGAGTTCTCGCGAAACAGCGGTCGCGAAGGTTGCCTGCCGGATTCTCTCAGTTCGCGCGCGACGCGGTAGATCGCCGGCCACATCTGGAGGAACTCTCCATATAGGCGAGTCGCGCGTTGGAGGTGTCCGACACGGGTGAACCGGTCTGATCCGGTGACGTCACTCACGTCGACGGTGTTCTCTCGAGTGTGTCGATCGATGATGGCGAGGCGCCTCTGAATCTCTCTCGCCCACCATTTCGGGCGCCCGTGATGATGATCCAGGAGGGCCGTCAATGCGCGGTACTCAGCCTCCACCTGTTCATGCAACAGGTTCGAGAGATAGTTGGTGAAGTGAGCCGGTGGTACCGAAGCGCATCGTGTGAGGTATGCACCAAGGCTCTCTACGCGACGCGCCGGTTCCGAACCGGATTGTTGACGAAACTCATGGTCCTGCAGTATGAGAC
>JAHOYX010000203.1 GCA_019038705.1 Spirochaetales bacterium | reverse complement strand
CCTCTGGAAGACCAACGGCGACATCAGGGCGTGTGTGTCCAAGGTGAAGAGCGCACTCTTCGATCACGAGAAGCCGGCCGAGGATGACGAGTACTACTATGGTCGCGGATTCGCGGCCGTCATGAAATCACCAAAAGGGGCGCCCTTCTCGACCAAGGGGTGCATCATGAAGTTCAATCGGGATGGCAGCGTCTCGGTGAACATGGGTGGCGCCGAAGTTGGTCAGGGTCTGCGAACCGTTGTTCGCCAGGTTGCGGCTGAAGCCCTCATGATCGAACCGGAACGCATTCGGGTCTACAACGAAATTGACACCCAGTTCAATCCGTACGAATGGCAGACCATTGGGAGCATGTTCACGACTCAGGGCGGGCGCGCCATCGTGCGAGCGGCAAAGAAGGCGATCGTCAAGATCAAGGAAACTGCCGCTCAGGTATTGCGGGTTGACGAAGACTACCTGGAATACGACGGCGAGAAGGTATTCCTGAAGTCGGACCCGAGCATCAGTGTGGCTGTTGCCGACGTTGTT
This sequence comes from Spirochaetales bacterium, assembly GCA_019038705.1. Taxonomy (GTDB): domain Bacteria; phylum Spirochaetota; class Spirochaetia; order DSM-27196; family SLST01; genus JAHOYX01. The sequence goes on along the minus strand of JAHOYX010000203.1, from coordinate 10,111 downwards.
CGAGGCTATATGCACGAGGACGGGATAACCGTGGGCGAAGTTGTTCAGACCACCGCGGACGCACGCCTGCCACGGTATTCCTCGCCACACCCGGAAACGGGTCAGGGGAGCATGGGTGTCACCTACACCTTTGGCGCACAGGGCTGCGAGATCAGGATTGAGAAGAAGACCGGGAAGGTGATTGTTGACCACTTCGCCTCGTCATTCGATGTGGGCCAGGTGATCAGCCCGAAACAGATTCGCGGCGTGGTTGCCGGCGGGGTCGTAATGGGAATTGGCGCGGCACTCTTCGAGGAGCTCATCTTTGACGAAGAAGGGCGGCTGAAGAACCCGCACTACGGCAAGTACCATATTCCCAAGCTGGAGGATGCGCCGGGGAAACAGACCATTGAGTTTGTGGAAACGCCAGGCGAGATCGGACCGTTTGGCGCTCGCGGCATCGGGGAACACCCGTTGCTTGGCGTTGCCCCGTCAATAGTCAACGCAATCGCCGACGCAACCGGGATTGAGTTCTCCCGAATTCCGGTCACGCCCCGGCGCCTCAAGGAAGCGCTGGCAACGTCGCCCGCGGAGAAGGGAGCATAATCATGGCGGAAGAATACACAATCACCGTCAATGGAACAAAGCGAACTGTTGTCGCTGAGCCGAAGACTACTCTGGTGACCATCCTGAGACGCGAATTTGGTCTCCTCGGAACCAAGCAGGGCTGTGACAACGGAACCTGTGGCGCGTGCACCGTGGTGATGAACGGCAAGGCTGTGAAGAGCTGTGTTCAGCAGATCGGAAAGATAGACGGCGCCGAGATCACAACCGTGGAGGGCCTGGCGAAGGGTACCGAAGTGCACCCCATCCAGCGTGCGCTCATCGACGCGGGCGCTGTCCAATGCGGCTTCTGCACGCCGGGAATCGTCATGGAACTCCATGCGACCCTGTCGGCCAACCCGGAGCCGTCCGACGAGGAACTCTTCAAGGGGTTGAACAAGCACCTCTGCAGATGCACCGGATACGAGGCAATCATGGAAGGCGCGCGCCTGGCGATGGACTATCTGAAAGCAAAGAAGGGATAGTGTCGGTACCGCGCCGGCGGTCATGATCTCGCTACTGGGCTATCTCTCGAGTGTTGAATACGGAGAGATAGTGGGCGCACCTCGCCTTGATTGTGTCCCGGGCAATCGCGCCCAGCTCAAGGTACGATGGTCCTCCTGCCTTGCAGGCGGATCTGATTGCGCTCTCGGCACTCACGTAAAGGTCCGTTGAGACGTTGACCTTGGCGATACCGCTCGTGATCACTGACTTGAATTGTGCCTCGGAGAGCCCTGTCCCACCGTGGAGGACAAGCGGGAGGGTGACAGCTTCGGCAATCCGCCGGAGCAGGTCCACCCGCAGAGTGGGTTTGTTCCGGTAAACGCCGTGCGCGGTGCCTATTGCCACGGCAAGCATGTCCACTCCCGTCTCCTCCACAAACCGAACTGCGGATTCCGGGTCAGTCAATCCCGTCAGATCGTCCGGGTAGTGCGCCGCATCACCAACATGCCCCAACTCCGCCTCCACGAAAACACCCGAGCGCTTCGCCAGATTCACGATCTCGGCAGTTTGCCGAAGGTTCTCTTCAATCGACATGCCCGAACCGTCAAACATGACCGCGTCAAATCCAAGCTCGATGGCCTGCCGGCACTGCCGGAGATCGCGACCGTGGTCGAGGATAATCGATATCGAAACGCGAAGGGCGGATGCCCGCCGGCGGATGTACGCCACGAGCGCGTCCACGTTTGCTTCGTCCATGGTCTTGTCATACACGGCGATCAGCCCCGGGCAACTGGCCTCTTCAAAGGCCATCAGTATGCCCTCGGCGCTGTGCGCGTCAAACGCATCAAAGGCGGGGATCGCGGCGGGCATTGCCCGGGCAAGAACGAGAGAATCAAACACAGACTTCTGAGGCACGGGGCTACTCCTCAAATTGCGGGCCTCATCGTAGGGTGCGCGGGCCCACGCGTCAAGAGAAAGCTTGACACCACGGGATGCGCACCTGATAATCGAATGAATCAAAATCAGATAGGAGGAGTCCATGAAGAAGGGGCTATTGCTACTCGTAATCCTCGTACTCGCATCTACGTTCGTGTTCGCCAGGGGCGGCTCGGAGCCGGAGGCTGAAGAAGGCGCATTCCGCGTGGCCGCGCTGTACCAGACAGCAATTGAAGAACCGTGGGACGGCGTGATTCATCAGGCGTGCCTGCAGGCAGAGATCGATCTGGGCATCGAATATGAGTTCACCGAACAGGTTGCCGCGGCGGACATCGAGAAGGTGCTGCGAGAGTACGCCGAACGCGGATTCGACCTGATTGTGGGTGATGCGTTCCTCGCAGGAGAAGCGCCCTCACGGCGCGTGGCTGCGGACTACCCGGAAATCGCATTTGCATTCGGTTCCGAGTTTGGCCCGGTTGATCCGAATTACTCGGTGTTTGACAACTGGATTCATGAGCCGGCCTACCTGTCCGGTGTCATTGCGGGCATGGTCACAAACTCAAACATCCTCGGCGTCGTGGCCGCAATTCCGATCAACGAAGTGAATCGCCTGGTCAATGCCTTCAAGGCCGGCGCGTTGAGTGTCAATCCGGACATTCGCGTGAAGATTGCCTACATCGGCGGCTGGTTTGATCCTCCAAAGGCCAAGGAAGCAGCTCTTGCCCAGATTGAGGCAGGTGCGGACCTCATTTTCGCAGAGCGATTCGGCGTTTTTGAGGCGGCCAGAGAGAACGGAGTCCTGGCGTTCGGCAACATGTCCGACCAGAACTCCCTTGCACCGGACACGGTCATCACCGGACCGGTATGGAACATGTACCCGACCATCGAATACCTGGTTAATACGGTGAGGGCGGGTGCGTTCGTTGCCCAGGACCTCAAAGACTTCTCCATGATGGGCAAGGGCGGCGCCTCACTTGCTCCGCTTCACGGGTTTGAAGAGAAAGCCCCGGCGGAAGTCATAACGCTGGTCCGCGACCTGGAAGCTCAGATCATGGCAGGCACGTTCCGCGTGCCCATCAGTGAAGAGCAGCCGATCTCCGACTGATCGGACTCATCCGTTCAGATATGACCGGCAGACCTCTGCCGGTCATTCTTTTTCAAGGGGCGCCCCGGTGCCCGGGGCACAGCCGGTGCCCGACTCAACGAAGGGAAGGTACGATTTGCCAGCGAAGACTGCGGCCAACGACACACCGGTCATAGAGATGCGCGGGATCACCAAGCGCTTCCTGGACAACGTCGCCAATGACCAGATTGATTTCACGCTCCACGCGGGCGAAATCTGTGCCCTCCTGGGGGAAAACGGGGCCGGCAAGACGACCCTGATGAATGTCCTCTTCGGGTACTACTCGTTTGACGAAGGTTCGATTTCGGTCCGCGGTGAACAGGTGGCACTTGCATCGCCAAAGGATGCGATTGCCAACGGAATCGGGATGATCCATCAGCATTTCACCCTGGTCCCGACCCAGACTGTCCTGGAGAACATCGTCATCGCCACCAGGGACGAGAAGCGCTTCTTCCTCAATCTCAAGGGAGCCCGCAAGAAGCTACTGGATATCCAGAAGCAGTTCGGACTCTACGTTGACCCGGATACACGAGTCTGGACGCTCTCCATTGGACAGCAACAGAAGGTTGAAATCCTGAAAGCGCTCTATCGGAACAGCAGTGTTCTGATCATGGATGAACCAACCGCGGTCCTTGCCCCGCAGGAGACCGTCGAGCTCTTCAAGACGCTCCGGGTGCTCGCCGAGGAGGGACGATCGGTGATCTTCATCTCGCACAAACTCCACGAGGTGATGGAGATTTCCGATCGCGTGGTTGTCCTCCGGAACGGCAAGGTCGTCAATCAGAAACGCACCGCCGACACGGATGTCAAGGAACTGGCCAACATGATGGTGGGCCGGGAAGTACTCGAGCGAATCGAGCGCCAGGTGGTGGAACCGGGTGAACCGGTCCTCGAGGTCAATGACCTCAACGTCCTGAACGACAAGGGCCTTGAAGCGGTAAAGAACTTCACTCTCACGGTCCGTCGCGGCGAGATCCTCGGGATTGCCGGGGTGTCCGGGAACGGCCAGACGGAGATGTGCGAAGTTCTCTTTGGCGTTCGCGGTGCGGAAACCGGTACCGTAAGCGTTGGGGGTCAACCACTGCGGCTTGGACACCCGCTATCATCCGTACGCTCGGGTCTGGCGCGAATTCCTGAAGATCGGATCCACATGGGACTCCTCATGGACATGACTGTTGAGGACAATCTGCAACTGGAGAACCACTGGACCGGGAGATTTGCCAGGAACGGGCTCCGGAAGTTTGATGAGATCGCCGCTAACTCGCAGACCCTCATCACCGACTACAGCATCAAAACCGACGGCAAAGACGCACCGGCTAAGAGCCTCTCCGGAGGTAACTTGCAGAAAATCATCCTGGCCCGAGAGCTTTCCAGCGAACCCGAGGTTGTTCTGGCTTCCCAGCCGACCCGAGGACTGGACGTGGGAGCAACGGAATACATCCACCAACGGATGGTAGAGGAGAAGGTGCGGGGCGCGGGGGTGGTTCTCGTCTCAGACGATCTGGACGAAGTCATGGGTTTGAGCGACCGCATCATTGTCATGTACGAAGGAGAGATCATGGGAGAGGTGGCCGGGAGCGGAGCAGATCGAGAACAGATCGGTCTGTGGATGACAGGAGTGAAAAGTTGATACGCATACAACTCGTAAAACGCACACCCCTGACAGGCTGGTATCGCGTCCTCGTCCCGCTCCTTGCAGTTGTCACGACCCTTGTTCTGTCGGCCATACCAATCCTGATAGCCGGCGGAAATTTGTGGCAGTCGTACTACTACCTCTTCTACGGCGCCCTGGGTACCCGATTCAATCTGCTCGAAACCTTTGTGAAGGCAAGCCCACTCATCTTCACCGGACTCGCCGTGGCGTTTGCATTCCGCGCCAAGTTCTGGAACATCGGTGCCGAGGGCCAGTTGCTTGCCGGCGCCATCGTGGCCACCTGGATCGGCATGGCCGGAGGCAGCGCGCCGGCAATCGTGCTCCTCCCATCGATCATGATCGGCGGTTTTCTCGCCGGCGGCGCGTGGGCCGCGGTTCCCGCCCTGTTGAAGACGAAACTCAACGTGGACGATGTTGTGTCAACGCTCCTTCTGAACTTCGTCATCCTCCACATCATGGGCGCATTGCTCTTTGGCCCAATGCAGAAGACGGGGGCCAGTTGGCCGATCTCCGAAGAGATTGTTGAAGCCGCGCGCTACCCGATTCTTCTCGCGCGGTCTCGTTTCCATCTCGGAATACCCCTGGCGTTCGCGGCAGTTCTCGTGATCTGGTTCATCAATAGCAAGACGGTGTTCGGGTTTCGCTCGCGAGCGGTGGGCGTGAACATTCATGCCGCACGATACGGTGGCATCAACACAACATCCGTGATTTTGAAGACCGCGTTGATCTCCGGCGGGCTTGCCGGACTCGCCGGCGTCGGAGAGGTTGCTGCGATCCAGTATCACCTTCTGTCCGACCTGTCGCCCGGCTATGGGTACACGGGAATCGTTATTGCGATGCTGGGCAATCTCCACCCGGTAGGGGTTGGTTTGGCCGCAATCTTCTTCAGCATCATAAACGTAGGATCGCAGACGATGAGCCGAATGACCGGAGTTCCCAGCTACATATCCGGGGTTATTGAGGGCATGGCACTCATTGTCATGCTCATCTTCCTCTTGATGAACGAGTACAAGGTACGGGTGGTTCGAAAATGATCGGCGAAATACTGAGCGTAACATTCATAACCGGTCTCATTGGCGCCATGATGCGGATGGCCACACCCATCATCTTTGCCATGCTCGGCGAGATCATCACCGAACGGGCGGGTGTTCTCAACCTCGGGATTGAAGGCATCATGCTGATGGGAGCCATGACCGGTTTCCTGGTCACGTTGAGCACCGGATCTCTCTGGACAGGCGTGTTCGCGGCGGCACTCGTGGGGATGGTTTTCGCCCTGATCATGGCCGTTCTTGTGGTCTACCTGGGCTTGAGCCAGCACGTCTCGGGCCTTGGCATCACTCTCTTTGCGACCGGGCTCGCCATGTTCATCTATCGACTCTACTTCGGCTCACCCACCGTTCCGCCGATCGTGAAGCCGTTTTCGCGGATTGAGATTCCGCTGCTGTCGAAGATCCCAATCCTGGGGCAGGGACTCTTTCACCATTATTCGCTCACATACATTGCCGTGCTGTTGATCCCGGCGGTGGCTATTCTGCTCTACAAGACCAAGGTCGGGCTGAAGATCCGCACTGTCGGGGAGAATCCATTCGCCGCGGACACTGTGGGTGTCAACGTCAATCTGACGCGGACCCTCTGCCTCGTGGCCGGCGGGGCGCTCATGGGTATTGGAGGCGCGTTCCTCACCCTCGCCCATCAGAACATGTTCCTGCTGGACGTCATCGGCGGGCGGGGCTGGGTTGCCGTAGCCATGGTGATCTTCGGGAACTGGGACCCGGTGAAGGGAGCAATTGGTGCGCTCCTCTTCGGGCTTGTTGACGGTCTGCAGCTGCGGCTCCAGGGGTTAGGTCTCCACGTATCGTTTGACATCTTCCTCATGATACCGTACGTCATCACCATCATTGCGTTGATCGGTGTGTCGCGGCGCGCATCCGTGCCGGCCGCGCTTCTCCAGCCCTACCGGCGGGAAGACAAGGGCGGATGATTTGGATGTGCACGATCATTCATCGGCCGGGCAAATCCTTGCCGTGCTGTTTGATCTGGACGGGGTCCTGACGGACACAGCCGAGTATCACTATCTCGCCTGGAAACGTCTCGCCGATGAGTTGGGCATTCCGTTCACGCGCGAGGACGGCGACCGTCTTCGGGGCGTATCCCGCAGACCAGCGCTGGAGATCATCCTCGGCCTGAGTGGTCGCACCGGCAGCGAGGACGAGATGCAGGAGTGGATGACCCGGAAGAATGCTCACTACCAGGAACTCATCACTCGCGTCACGCCGGCTGATCTGCTGCCGGGTGTGGCCACATTGCTCAACGGACTCCGAAAGCGAGGCATCAAGATCGCCGTGGCGTCGGCGAGTAAGAACTCACCCGAAGTCATCCGTCGCCTCGAGATCGAGGACAGTATCGACCAGCTCGTGCACGGTGGCATGGTAGAACGCCAGAAGCCGTTCCCGGACCTGTTTCTGCGAGCAGCCCGCGAACTCGGAGCCGAGCCGGCTGCCTGCATCGTCGTGGAAGACGCGGCTGCCGGCATAGAGGCGGCGATCGCGGCGGGGATGGTCTCGGTCGGGCTTGGCCCCGAAGAGCGAGTTGGAAAGGCCGACCGGGTGTTCGCAGATCTTGAAGGTGTGACGGCGGATAATTTGCTCGGCATCGCGTGACATGGAAGGCGTCGCAGCCTACTCCGGCCACGCGATGCAGGAGAACCCCTCTCTGTCTGCGGCCTCCACCAGGCGAAGATCGTAGGATACGAACTCAAGTTCCCGTCGATTCTCACCGGCAGCAAGGATTGCCGACGCAAGCTGGAGAGCATCGGCTGCACGCAATGGATGGCTGCGAAGGAGCCGCACGGCGACCGCACGCACAGCCTCGACCGGTAGAATCTCCACGAACGAGTTAGACAGAGTTTCCAGATCGCTCAACGCGAGTCGCAGATCAGCGTCTTTCAGGTCCCCGTCCCGGTTCAGCCTGTTGAACGCTGAGGCACACTCGACCCTGCTCAACCACCACGTTGCGATCTGAGGATCACTCCGCAACCATGTCTCACACTGGTCGGTGCTCTTCTCTTTGACGAGAAGCGGCACCAACGCTGAGGAATCCCAGTACCTCACCGGCTCTCCGCTCGTTCCTTGAGGACCGCATTCACCGCTGAGGCACCTTCGGCGAGCTGAGCCTTTTCTCGGGCAAGGAATCGCTGAGTGTCCAGCTGAACCAGAGGCAGGGAGACTATCCCGTCACGCGCGAGAGTAGGAATTCGACCCGTAAACCGATCAAAACCGCCCACCGGCTCAAGCCGGGCAACAGGGACATCGCGATCCACGATCACTATCGCCTCGCCTCCCCGCACCTCATCAATCAGCTTGCTCAGGTTGTTTTTCGTTGTAGATATATTAGCGCGTTTCATATAGCCATTATAGCCATAAAGCTTCCGGTTATCAAGCCAAGGCTACTCCTTACGCGTTTCCTAACGCTGACTTCACCGCGCCTCTTGGCGCTGCGTCACATCCTTCCCGGCCTTGATGACGGCCAGCGGTGCCTCGTGCTCCCAGAAAGCTTTCCAGACGCTTTCCTGAGTCAGCACGACGAGATTGGCGGGATTGCCCTCGTTCATGTCGAAGTTCCTGATGCCGAGCGCCTTCGCCGCGGTGGTGGTGATCATGTCGTAGACCACCTCCATCTGCTGGAAGTTGGTCATCCAGAGCAGGTGGCACGCGAGAAACCCGACCTCGAGCATGTTGTTTCGCCCGAACGGGTAGTAGGCATCGGCAATATCGTCCTGGCCAAGAGCCACCGGGATGCCGGCCTCGGTGAGATCAGTGACCCGTGCGTGGAGCGGACCGGTCTGCGGATCGCTGACCAGGCTCACCCCGCCCTGCTGCATCAGTGCAACGAGCTTTCGGAAGGTCGGTTCCTGGTAGAGCGCCATGGCGCGGGCGTGCTGCGCGGTAACTCGACCCTGCCACCCGTGCTTGATCGACTTCGTGGCAAGGTACTCGAGCGACCGGAGATTCGAGTCGCCGGCATCGTCCACCAGCATGGAGATGTCCTTGTCGTACTTGATCGCCAGATCAAACATCTGATCGATATGGGACCGCACATCTTCCTCTGTGAACTCGATCCAGGGAATACCGCCAACGACATTGGCGCCCAACTCGAGAGCCTGCTTCACCCAATCAGCCGCGCCCGGATCCCGGACCACGCCATCCTGCGGGAATGCGACGACCTGGATATCAACCGAATCCTTGAACTCCTCGCGGGCCTTGATGAGAGCCTTGGCTCCCTCCAGCTTGCCCTTGGTGTCAACGTCGGCAAATGCCCGAATATGGGTGTTTCCATACTTCACCGCCAGTTTGCAGGCGCGCCGTACGTTCTCAATAATCCAGGACTCGTCGTACTTCTCTTTGACGCGAGAAGCCTGCTCTATGGCGGTCATCGCACCGCCCATCCCCTCGCCATGATAGCTGCCCAGCGCATCCTGCCCGACCATTTCAAGCGTGTAGACCTTGTCCAGATGGAGATGCCCGTTGACGAACGACTCGGTTACGAGATTCCCTCCCGCATCGATTTCATTCTTCGGGTCGCCATCGACTTTCTCAGCGATCTTCGTGATTTTCCCGTCGGCGATGCCTATCTGTACCAGCTTCCCGCCGGAAGTGCGGGTCCGCGCGTTGATGATACGAATGTCCAAACTCATACTGTCTCCTTGGCGTCTCTGATTGTGTAGTGAGAGAACTATCCTATACCGGGATCGCGCGGCATGCAATAAAATCATGGCGGTCCAGGCCCGCCGCTCGGCCAGATCAGCCCGATTGCCCTGTGTACCGCCAGATCAGTTTTCTGATTTCCTCGCGTTGATCGCTGTTCCAGGCGAAATTGTTGGAATCGATCACATCAAGCACTTTCCGCCCGACCTCCACGCCGGCCTCGAGCAGAACTTTGATCATCTCTATGTCACCGTCATCAATTGCCGACATCAGGATCGTGGTGGCACCGATTCTTGTTTCAGTGTCAGCTCCATACTGGAAGAGCATCCTGCAGAGGTCATAGTGTCCCTCGTAGTAGGCTTTGTCGAGGGCGGTCTCGTGGTCTTCGGTTTCATGATGAACGTCAGCACCGGCGTCCAGCAGGACCCTGCAGACTTCCTCGTATCCCCGTGCGGCAGCCCAGATCAGACCGGTCATGTTTTCCTCGTAGTAGTCGAATCCCTCGAGGTCGGGATCGATCCCCCGCTCGAGAAACGATTGGAGATTGAGGCTGTCGTTCTCCTTGACCAGGTGGCGAAACGACTCTTCGGTGAACGTGATCTCTGCTCCCGCTTCCTTGATGAAACGAACCGACTCACGCATGCCGCTATTCCGAGCATAGTCCAGGGC
>JAHOYX010000201.1 GCA_019038705.1 Spirochaetales bacterium | reverse complement strand
TGGAAGCGTAGCCGGCAATCATCATGAAACTCCGCGATGACCGGGTGAAGAGACTCAAAGACCAGGCGAAACGGGTTCGTGCCGATATCCTGAAGATGACACACGACGTCGGGGCGGCCCACAAGGGGCACCCCGGCGGTGCCCTCTCGGCTGCCGACATCGTGACGGCACTCTACTTCGAGGTCATGAACGTGGACCCGTTGAATCCGAAAGACCCGGACCGCGATCGCTTCATTCTGTCCAAGGGGCACACGTGCCCGGTACTCTACGCCGCCCTGGCGCTCCGTGGGTACTTTGACCGTAGCCACTACCAGACCTTCAGGACCGCAGGCGGGATGCTCCAGGGTCACCCGGACATGACAAAGACACCCGGCGTGGACATGACTACCGGGTCGCTCGGCCATGGCCTGGCGGCCGGTCTGGGCATGGCGCTTGCGGGCAGAATTGACCACAAGAACTACCGGACGTACGTGATGCTCGGCGATGGCGAGTGTCAGGAAGGGTTGGTCTGGGAGGCCGCGATGGCTGCCGGGCACTTCGGAATTGGCACGCTGACCGCAATCGTCGATGTGAACGGCTTGCAGAGCTGCTATCCGGTTGTGGAGACAATGCAGCTGGAGCCATTTGCTTCCAAGTGGGAAGCGTTCCGATGGAACACAATTGAGATTGACGGTCACGACATGGTCCGGATCCTGGAAGCGCTCTCAGCGGCAGCCTCGATTACGGACAAACCAACGGTGATTCTCGCCAAAACGGTGAAGGGCAAAGGTGTGTCCTTCATGGAGCATGACAACTCCTGGCACCAGAAAGCTCCAGACGACGAGGAGTACAGAAAGGCACTTGCCGAACTCGGAATGGAGGTTGACGCGTGACCAACAGAACGCTTGCCTCCACGCGTGAGGCGGCCGGAAAGGCTATCCTTGATCTGGCCAGAGAGGGCCGGGATATCATCGCCGTTAGCGCCGACACCTCCAAATCCATGTTCACGACCCTCCTCCTGGACGAGTTTCCGGAACGGTTCATTGACACGGGCATTGCCGAACAGAACATGATGATGGTGGCGGCTGGAGCGGCTGCGACGGGCAAGATAGCGTTTGCGGCGTCATACTCGGTGTTCACCTCAATGCGCTGTTGCGAACAGTTGCGTACGTTTGTTGCATACCCGAAACTCAACGTGAATGTACTCGCGGGCATCGGCGGATTCTCCGCCGGCATTGAAGGGCCAACACATGTCGCGACCGAGGATCTGGGCATCATGCGGTGCATCGCCGGGATGACGGTGCTATCACCGGCCGATGCCGAAGCGACAAAGCGCGCAGTTCACGCCGCCGTGGACATAGAGGGCCCGGTCTACATCCGAGTTGGTCGAGACTCGTCCCCGGTGCTGTTTGACGACTCCTACCCATTCACGGTGGGGCTGCCAAACCTCCTGCGGGAGGGCAATGACGTCACGCTCGTGGCTTCAGGCATCATCCTGTCTGAGGTGATTGCGGCAGCGGATCTGTTGGCTGAGGACGGTGTCGGTTGCGACGTCATAGACCTTCACACGGTGAAACCCGTTCTGCACCCGGAGGTGATACTGGACTCAGCACGCAAGACCGGTGTTGTGGTGACAGTAGAGGACCACAATGTCATTGGTGGCTCGGGCACCGTTGTCGCGGAGATCCTGGCAGGTCACGGTGAGTTTATCCTGCGACGGCTCGGCCTCGACAACACGTTTGGTGAGACCGGTACGCCGGAAGAACTCACCAGGAAGTACGGCCTGGACGCTCTGAGCATCAAGGCCACCGTACGAAATCTGATAGACAAAACATAGGAGACCAGGATGTATTCAGTACACAAATCTGAAGCCACGGTGCTTGACCTCAAGGGTCGCGTCGTCAACGTATTCATAGGGGCGGACAAGTGGAAGAGCGACCACATGACGGTTGGGCTGACGGAAGTCCATCCGATGACCGAGATGGATCCGCATGCGCATGACGACAAGGAAGAGATCATCTATGTGATCTCCGGCCACGGCACCGCGAAGGTCGGCGACAGTGTGGAGCCGCTTGAACCGGACACCGCCGTGATCTTCCCGGTGGGCGTTCCGCACTCCGTGAAAAACGAGGGCCGGAGTCCTCTCACCTTCGTGTTCATGTTCAATCCGCCAACGGATTTCACCTACGCAAAGTGAGTTCCACGATGAACGCTGATTCGGAGAAACTACGAATCACTGCGGACGACATTCGCAGGACCACCTTCAATGCTATCAACCACGCGGGAGGCGGTCACTACGGGGGAAGTCTGTCAATCTCGGAAATACTGGCGTGTCTCTACTTCGGCGTCATGAACGTTGATCCCGAGAACCCTGACGATCCGGATCGGGATCGATTTGTACTCTCCAAAGGTCACGCGGGCCCTGCACTGTACACGACACTCGCTCTGCGCGGGTACTTTCCGGTGGAAGATCTCAAGCAGATTGACAAGCCGCTCTCTAACTTCCCGAAGCACGTGGACCGGCTCAAGCTCAAAGGTATTGAGGTTTCCACCGGGCCTCTCGGCCAGGGATTCTCAATCAGCTGCGGGATGGCAATTGGCCTGCAGAAGTTCGGGCGCCCCGGACGTATCTATGCGCTGCTGGGCGACGGCGAACTCAACTCCGGCCAGGTGTGGGAGACGGTCATGACGGCTGCCAAGTATCGCCTGGGCAACCTGGTGGCAATTGTAGATAGAAACGGCTGCCAGATTGACGGTGAGACCGACGATGTCATGCCGCTTGAGCCATTGGCGCCGAAGTTCGCCGCCTTCGGTTGGGGGGTGCAGGAGATTGACGGACACGATGTGGCGGCAATTCTGGAGGCGTTGCGACAGGCACAGTCAATCACGGCAGAGCCGCAAGTGATCATTGCCCGAACGGTGAAGGGGCGCGGTGTTTCATTCATGGAGGGTCGCTACGAATGGCACAGCGGCCAGGTAAGTGAGGAACAGGCTCGCCAGGCGAGCGCTGAGTTGGGGGCTGTGTGATGGTTGCTCAATTCGTGAACGTGAAGGACGTGTACGGGGACACCTTGCGAGAACTCGGCGAGAAGTACCCCGAACTGTTCGTGGTCGAGGCGGACCTCATGAAGGCATCAGGCTCACAACCCTTCCTTGAGACCTTTCCCAATCGGCATATCAATGTCGGAATCGCAGAGCAGAACCTCGTGGGCGTCGCCGCAGGCATCGCAGCGGTCGGTGGGATCCCGTTCGCGAGTACCATGTCCAACTTCATGACCCAGAGGGCGGGGGATCAGCTCGTCATAGCTGCCGGGTACAACCGGTTCAACGTGAAACTGGTTGGTTCGTACGCAGGGCTCACGCAGGAAAAGAACGGAGGGACTCACATCTCGGTTCTGGATCTTGCTATAGCACGGGCAGTCCCGAATCTGACGGTCGTCGTGCCGGGGGATTGCCTGGAGCTCGCCGACGTTATGCGCGCCATCGCGATCTACGACGGACCGGTGTATCTCCGGATGCCGAAACTGCTTCCGAACGATGTCCTCAAGCCCCGACAACCGTTTCGCATCGGCGAGGCCCGCGTGTTCGGCAACGGGGAGGATGTGACAATTGCCTCCACCGGGCTGACCACTTCAATTGCGCTGGAAGCCGTCGGTGAACTGGCAAAGGCAGGTATCGGGGCGCGCGTGCTCCACATGCCAACACTCAAAGCGACACCCACAGAGGCCATAGTGAAGTGTGCCGCGGAAACCGGCGCAATTGTCACGGTGGAGAACCACTCGATTCACGGAGGGCTTGGCGGACTCGTCGCCGAGGTAGTGACGGAGAACGTGCCGGTTCCAGTTCGGAGGATAGGCATACCGGACGCCTTCGGGCTGACCGCCTCGCTCGATTTCCAGCTGGACCACTTTGGAATCACCGTTTCGGCAATTGTGAAAGCAGCACACGCAGCCGTTGAAGCTCGTCGAAGAGGAACATGATCCCTCGCGGTTGTGCAGCCGGCGTTGCCGGCGCCCTCCACGAACGACACACACAGTGTCCACCACAACTGGAAATTGCGGTGGACAAGGAGTTAACCATGGAACCGAAATTTCTCACCACTGATCATCCGCGAATCGTCTTTGAGGACAATGACGTCGGCCGACTGAAGAAGCGGGTCTTTGACGCAAGTGAAGAAGAGATTGACAAGATCCTCGCTGAATACGAGGTCCCATCGCCATCGGAACTGGGAACGCCCGAGTGCTATATCCAGACAACCCCCCGCTGGAAAGCGATTGAGAAGCGCAAGAAGAATGATGTCGTGCTCGTGCCGCTGGGCTGCACCGAGAACCACGGCCTCCACGCCAATTCCGGACTGGACACATTCATGACCTCACAGATCTGCGAGGCCATCCGGCGAAAGACCGCTAAGGACGGCCGGGAAGTCAGCCTTGCCATGTCTCCGCTCAACTATGGCGGACATCCGTACCACCACCTTGGAATGCCCGGCACGGTCATGCTGCCGAAAGAAACGGTGGAAGAGATCCTCATCTACGTCATGCTTGGCCTGTGGGACGACGGTTACCGCAAGATCATCATGCTCAACAACCATGGTCAGCTGTGGATGCTGGAATCGGCAATTCAGGAATTTCGCAAACGTTACCAGTTGCCCGGCGTATTCCAGGTCATGGACTGGCATCGGGCCGTGCGCGAGTTCTTCATTCCAGTGGATCGCCCGGATAGTCTCGAGACCACGTTTGTCCACGCAGACGAGAGCGAGACGGCTGTCGGCCTGCTGATGTTCAATAAGATGATCGACATGGACAAGGCTGTTGATACCTGGGGCGTCAACTACCTGAAGGATGGCCACTTTGACCTGTCAGTGGACCCGTGGGGACGGCCTCACCGGTGGTCTGAAGGGCAGGGCCACTTTGCCGTAGAGAAGCAAGCGACGCCGTCCGGGGTCATCGGCGTCCCGACCAAGGCAACGGCGCGGAAGGCAAAACGACCGATAGCGGCAATTCTCGAATACACCAACATGCTGGTCAACGACATCCTGGAGGCGTTTCCGCCGGGCGAGGTCCCACCCGTTGAGATGACGTCGCTCCGGACCGAAGAGGAACTCAAACCGTATCTCCAGGAACCGCTCTCAGAGGGATGGAAATCGGTCTTCCAAATGCCGAACATGGGACCGTTTAACAAGTCGTAGGCAATGTGTATGCTGCGGGCCGGGAGACAGAGCGGAGCCTCTGCTGAGCCGGACACACAAAGAGGCCGCACCCCGACAAGGAATCGCAGATGAAAGATACGTGGAGCGGAAGTTCCGCTCGCGTAACACTCAATGATATTGCACGGCTTGCGGGCGTGTCGGTGACGACCGTGTCCAGAGTCCTCAGCGGACGCTCCGGCACCGTCAAGATCAGCGAGAAGACGACAAAGAAGATCATGGAGATTGCTCGGGAGCAAAACTACCGGCCCAACCTCTTTGCCAAAGCACTTCGCACAAACAAGAGTCATCTCGTTGGCCTTGTCGTGTGGGACTTTGCGGATCCTTACTTCGGCGCCGTTGTTGTGGGGGCACAGACGACCCTCGCCCGGTACGGATACACGGCAGTCCTGAGCGATGCCGGCAGATCAGAAACCGAGCTGTGCGCGGCTGTATCACGGCTGGGTGATTTTCAGACCGACGGAACGCTGGTCATCGGCGGCCCGGCGGATCTCTCGCTGTCGGCGCCTGCCGTGGCGCGTGACGATCCACGGCGGACGGTATTCGTCGCCACCAGGAACCCCCACCCCAGAGGTGCCTCGGTGATTGCGGACAATTACGAAGGCGGCCGGATGGGTGTTGACTACCTGATCACGCGCTGGCACCGCCCGCTGGTGTGCCTGCGCCCGGAGGAGAGCAACTACGACGTGGAGGAGCGTGTGCGCGGCATGGTGGCCGGGGCGGCGGAACATGAATATGAACGATCCTTCACCACCAGAATTACCGGACTTGGGGAAAGCGGCGGATACAAGACCTGCTTCGAGCTGCTTCAGGATACCGAACCTCCGTTGTCCCTGTTCTTCTTCAACGACGTGACTGCCGTTGGCGCTCTCCACGCGGTGCGAGACGCCGGACTGACGGTACCAGGCGACGTCGCAATTCTCGGATTTGATGATTTGACCCTGGCGGCACACGTCAATCCGCCACTATCCACAATCAGACAGCCCCGCCAGACCCTTGGCAGTCACGGCGCTGAACTCCTCGTCGGACAGCTGAAAGACATCTCCGGCGAGCGGGCATCGCAGACAACCAACGAGACAGTGCCAACAGAGTTGGTGATCCGGGAGACCGCGTAGCAATCGTTGATGGGTGCTTCAGTCCGGCCGTTCTCCCGAGAACCGGCAGAATTGTGGTATCATCTCTCAAACTTTCAAACGGAGGCATCAATGCCGTCACGTCCGCCATTCGCTCTCAATAGAATCATCAGTCCGGGTCTCTCACTTTCGGAGTTTATTCGTTTTGCCGCAGGATGCTCGGCAGCGCACGTGGAGATACGAAACGACCTGTCTGATCCGTCGCTCCTCGGCGGAGAAGATGCCGCCACTATCACGGGCGCCTGCACTGACAACGGGATTGACATCCTGACGGTGAACGCCCTCCAACGGTTCAATGATCCGCAACTGATTAGTGCCAAGAAACAGGAACTGACCGAGCTGATGGAGACTGCTGCAGCTATCGGATGTCAGAAGATCGTTCTGTGCCCGGTGAACGACAGCGAGGATCAACGCAGCGCGTCACAGCAACGCGATGATCTGGTTGCCGCGCTCATCGGTTATGCTCCCTTGTTCGAGCAATACGAGATGACGGGTTTGGTTGAGCCTCTCGGTTTCAGCATCTGCAGCGTCAGGTACAAGAGACAGGCGGCCGATGCCATCGCCAAAAGCGGCCGTTCGCATCTCTATCAGATCGTCCATGACACATTCCATCACCACCTGAGCGGTGAGACAGAGCTCTTCCCGGAACAAACCGGCCTCATCCACGCCTCCGGGGTCTACGGTGGCAAGAACCTGGCCGATATCACCGATGATGATCGTCTCCTGGTGGACGAACAGGACATCATGGACAACAAGGGACAGATTGCCGATCTCTACGAACAGGGATTCAGGGGCGACTTGTCTTTTGAACCGTTTTCACCCGAGGTGCAGAATCTCCCGACTCAGGAACTGCAACTCCGCGTTGCCGAGAGTATGGAATTTCTGTTCGGGTGATCCGCAGACGGCCGTGACCGTGGGAAGTTGGCTATGAGTGGACCAACCGCCCGACGGTCTCTGACGAGGCACTGAGGCCAGGAATCTCAGCAAGAATCCGAGCAAAGGATGCGATGGACCGATTATCGCTGACGAAAGCAAAGGAGAACCGACCACCGGGGTTCTCGACGGTGAGATTCATGATAACTGGATTCTTCTCGTCCGCGTCCCATGAAATTCCGGTAATCTTGCTGATTGGCATGTAGTGGGTGTTTCTCGCGTACACGGGAAAGCCACGGTAGCGATAGGTTCGGCCCTGATCCATTATGCAAAGTTCGCGGCCGTCACTCAGATAGACGGATTCCAATAGTCGCTTGCCGATGGCACCAAAGAGGAGCGATCGGAATGCGCTGGATTCGTATTTCCCAATGGGCGTTTCCCCCTGAAATGCCAGAACTCGCGTTTCTGCAGATTTGGACTTCAGTTTTGTCAGTAGTCCGTTGTAATAGAAACTCTGCACCTCTTCGGACATATCAAGGTCCTGCCCAATTGTGAGCACCCGTTCCTGGTCCGCATATCGCTGTCGTACGAGCTCAACCATTCGTTCAATGAGGGCACTCGAGACAGTGCTGTACGGCAGTTCAAAGGCTTCCTCTTTCAGAATGAGCCGTAGGCGGCCTGACAGAAGGTCCTCGCCATGCAGAATGCACTGGATATCCCGATATGGACAGGTCACCGACCGCACATCATCCGATACTCTCTCGAGGATGTTCAGCTCCTCCTGATAGAGGGTGACGACGTAGTCGTAGAGATGCATTCCGGGACGGGCGTTCCGTCTCTCAATCTTCCGCGGTACTTTGACGCTGAGCAGCGGTGTCTCTTCACTGGTCAGATAAGGCTGGAAAAGCGGGGGAGCCGGATCCAACTCCGAGATCTCGATTGCCCAGGGACCGAACCTGTCATACTCCTGATTTCCCATCGTCGTCTCCCTCTATCGTCGCTCCCCACAAAGCAAAACAACTCAGACACATGTATGTTGCACGTTTCCGAGCAGATAACGGCAAGACTACCCGTGCGTCTCCCGAAACCAGCTGATCAATCGACCTGAAATACTCAGCTCGCTCGGGACCGGCGGAAGTTCGTCGGCTCCATACCAATCGGCGTGCTCGAGCTCTTCTTCGTCAATCCGAAGCTCTCCTGCATCCCACTCGGCAGTATAGCCCAGCATGAGCGAGTGCGGGAACGGCCACGACTGGCTCCCGAAGTAGCGAATGTTCTTCACGAGGAGGCCGGCCTCTTCAAACACCTCACGCCGGACGCACTCCTCAACCGATTCCCCCGGCTCTACAAAGCCGGCAAGGACGCTGTGAAACGCGCCCTTGAACCGTGGGGCGCGTGCGAGGAGCAACTTCCCCTCCCGGACCACCGCGACAATCATCGCTGGAGCCAACCGCGGGTACTGGTCGTGAGCGCAGGCCGGGCATCGTGCCACGGATTCGCCCTCCGGCACCGCAGTGGGGGCGCCGCACGCGGGACAGAACCGGCTTGTGGCATACCAGTCGACAATCTGGATCGCCCTGCCAAGCAATCCGAGCTCAACCTCGCTGATGTTGAGATGGAGACTCCGGAAGTCTTCTCGTTTCAGATCAGCGGCTTCCGCCATTTGATCGAGATCGTCAGATTCAACTGCCAGCGCCAGGACCGGCCTTCCCTGCCAGCTCGCGATCTGGTGCCACGGGGCGCACCGTTCGATGATGCGGGCGGCCGGGCCGGTGGGGAATGCGCCGAGGGTCGGGAATCGCGCCCCTGAGTCGCTCTGGACGACCGCGGTGTCCTTGTCGGCAACGAGGATCACAACCGGGTTCGGCTCGTCGGGCAGCTCTGGCGCGGCGGTGCCGGCCGGAAGACCGGCGCGCAACCGGTAATGGATGTGTGGATCAATCACGATCAGGTGACCTTGGCCTTTGCTATCAGCCTGAAGTAGAGCCACGGCAAGTACCGACGAACGAACGCGGCGTATCGCAGCAGCGGCGTCACGGCAACACTGAATTCGCGTCGGCGGGACGCAACGCCCGTCAGAATGCGTTGTGCGCACAGGTCCGGCGGCATCCCGCGGGCGTGTTGCTCGCCGGTCATTCCGTACGCATCACCATCGGCCGTCACTGCGCTCTCACTGATCTCAGTCCGAACGAAACCCGGGGCGACGAGCGTAATCGCCACGCCGTGCGGTTCTACCTCTCCCCGGAGGCTGTCAAAGAGTCCGTGAAGCGCCATCTTTGCCGCCGTGTAGACCGTCCGTTGCGGAGTCTGAATACGAGCCGCGAGGCTGGTGATAGTGACAAGATGACCTCCCCCGGCGGCGAGCATGCGCGCGACGACGGCACGGCTCAGATGCATGGGCCCGGCCAGGTTCACGTCGATGATCCGCTGGATCGCCTCCGGCTCGGCCTCGGCAAAGAGAAATCGGTGACTGGCCCCCGCATTGTTGATGAGGATATCCAGTCCACCAAGGAGGTCCCAGGCCCGGGTGGCCATCTCATCGCTGGCTTCAAAGTCAGTGATGTCCATGGGAAGGGCGCGAACACACTCGTAGCGTTCGGCAAGCTTGGACAGCCGGTCCGCCCGCCTGGCCGATGCCACGGTGCTTACTCCCGCCTCTCCGAGGGCCTCGACGAGGGCCTTCCCGATGCCCGAGCTGGCGCCGGTCACCCACACGCGTTTTCCGTTGAAATATTTGGTCCAGTTACTCATCAGGCATGCTCCCGGAAGTCCTCGCTTGGAGGAATGTCGGCTTTCCTCAGTGAACAGAGAATGGTATCGGTCAGGGGCGTGATTCGTGCAATGCGGTTGGCCTGTCGCTCAACCATCCGCTCAAACAGGTTTCTGACGAAGCGTCCGTTTCCGAAGCTCTTGTCGCGGTCGGCGTGGAACTCGGTCAGTATGTTGAGAATTGCTCGTCGAGCAGGTCCGGTCACGGTGAACGACGCGGCGTTGCGGAAGACGTCGAAGATCTGGAGCAATTCCTTGGGGGTGTAGTGATCGAAGTAGAAAAATCGATTGAATCGACTCTTCAGGCCCGGGTTGGAATTGATGAACTCCTTCATCTCGTCCGGGTAGCCGGCGACAATCACGGCGAGTTGGTCCCGATGATCCTCCATCCGCTTGAGCAGAGTATCAACCGCCTCCTGCCCGAAGTCCTTATCGCCCTTCCCGAGAGTCAGGCTGTACGCCTCATCAATGAAGAGCACTCCATCCATAGCGTCTGAGACCACCTCGTCGATCTTGATGGCTGTCTGGCCAACGAACCCGGCCACAATGCCCGCACGGTCGGTCTCAATGAGGTGCCCCGACTCCAGCAACCCAAGGCTTCGATAGACCTTTCCGAGGAGTCGCGCAATCGTTGTCTTGCCCGTCCCGGGGGGGCCGTAGAACACCGAGTGCAGGGTGACCGGAGTCACCGGCAAGCCGCGCTTTTCACGCTCCTGCTGAACGGTGACCAGGTTCACGAAGGTGCGGATCTGCTCCTTGATCT
>JAHOYX010000218.1 GCA_019038705.1 Spirochaetales bacterium | reverse complement strand
AAACGGCACGCGGGGCCAGGCGTAAGTCCGGCGTAAGCGCCGACAGCCACCGCGGCCGAAGATTCAACCTCTTTCACTGAATTTTCACGGCTACTCTATTGATCGCAGAGGGATCCTTCTCTATTATGCATGAGTGAACGTTCATTCATTGCCTGGCAGCCGGCTTCGGCTCCTCTTTTCTCGTCCGTGGATAATCATCGTTGTCATTGGTGCGATCACCGTCTTCTTCGCACTCCAGCTCCCGAACATTCGAATTGACAACGATATCTCGGTGTTCATTCCGGAGGATCATCCGGATCGACTCGAGCTCGAACAGGTTGACGCTCTCTTCGGCGAGGACATGGCGTTCTCCATTGGTGTCGAGGTGCCAAACGGCACCGTCTTCACGCGGAGCACGATTCTCATGATTGAGGAGCTGACCGAGCGGATCGAGGCGCTCGGTTCGGTCGATTCCGTCACGTCGCTTGCGAACCTGGAAATCATTGAGGGCACCGAAGAGGGCATGGCAGTTGTACCACTCCTCGAGGAATTCTCCGGCAGCGATGCCGAGATCCAGGCTCTCCAGGGCCGACTGCTCTCATGGGATCTCTATCGTGGGCTCTTCGTCTCCGACGATTTCACCTCGACTCAGATCGTAGTATCCCACGATCTTCTGCTGGAAAACGACGAGCGGGAGGGCCTCTACCTTGAGATCAAGGAGATGCTTGCCGATTACGAATCTCCCCTCGTGAAGTTCTATGTGGCCGGTGAGCCGGTGATTACCCTGCTCATCAGCAGCAGCACCAGAAGAGATGTCTCGCTTCTCGTGCCTCTTGTCGTCCTGGTTGTCGTTGCGGTTCTCTTTCTGTTCTTCCGCCGGATCGGTGGTGTTATGCTGCCGCTTCTCACGGTGGTCGTTAGCGTCGTCTGGACCCTCGGCCTCATGGTGCTGATGGATATCGCCCTCACCCTTATCTCAACAGTGATCCCGGTGCTCCTTGTAGCCGTCGGGAGCGCCTACGGGATTCACCTGATCAATCACTACTACCACGAGCTGGCCGGGGTGAACGGTGACAACGGTACGTCCGGGATGAGCCGGGACGCCCATCGGGATCTGATCGTTGACGTGATCCTCCAGATCGGCAAGCCGGTTCTCATTGCGGGTCTGACAACCGTGGTTGGTTTCGGCGCCTTGATGACCTCCAGTGTCGAGCCGATGCGGACCTTTGGAATATTCACGGCGGCCGGAGTGTTCGTTGCGGTCATCGTGGCGTTGCTGCTCACCCCGGCTCTCTTGCTTGTTCGGCACAATGTGCAACCGGTCAACAGACGGGAGCGAGCGCGAACGAAATTCCAGGAAAAACGGCGCATGTACCTGGAAGGCTTGTTCGAATTCTTCACCGCGAGCAAACCGCGCATCCTGGTCTTCACCGTTCTCATCGTGGTTGTGGCCGCTTTCGGTGCAAGCCGCGTGGTTGTGGACAATGAGTTGGTTGAATACTTCAAGGAGGACACCGACATTCGCCAGAGCGATGAGTTCCTCAGAGAGAAGTTCGCCGGAACACGAACGCTCAGCATTGTCGTCTCCGGTCAGGAAAAGGGAGACCTGACCAACCCGGAGGTCCTGCTCGCCATGGACCAACTCGCTGAACGTTTGCGCCAGCATCCGGATGTTGGGAGCGTCGTCTCCTACACCGACTTCATCAAACGGATGAACCAGGTGATGAATGTCGATGTGGCCTTGCCGGGTGCCGAGCGCTACGATGAGGAGTCCACGAGCGCGGCGGTTGGATTTGAGTTGGGGGGATTTGGTTCGGACGAAGGGGTTGCGGCCGGTGGTTTTGCAGCCGGCGGGTTCGCGGCCGATGGCGATGAAGACATCGCATGGGGTTTCGGCTCAGATTGGACGGAGGACGATTCCGGCACCTGGGGCGATTCGGAGCCGGCAACCGTCGTGCCGGCGCAGGAGAGTTCCGCCGATATTGCTGAGCTTCTAACCCGCGCTTACGCCTCCGCGGACCGCGCCGACATTTCGGCAGTTGATCTCATTCAGCTCGTGAACCGGGAGCTGAACTATCGCGGTCAGGCGTACTACGAGATCCCGTACGATCCTTCGAAGTATCCCGTGGAGACTCGAGAGGAACTCGGCAATCTCATCAGTCAGTACCTGTTGCTCTACTCCGGAAGCATGGACGACTTTGCCGACGACGCCATAGAGCCGATGCAAGCGCGCATGAGAGTACAACTCCGTACAACAAGCTCAAGGGCCGTTGGGCCACTCATTGATGAGATTGACGCATATGCGGCGGCATTCCCGGCGGGGTACACCGTTACCGTTGCCGGCGTCGCTGTTATTGAGAGTGCAGTGACCAACCTGATCATCGATGCGCAGATCAGAAGCATCGTCGTCTCGCTCGCGCTGGTCTTCATCATCGTGGCGCTTACCTTTCGGTCGTTTGTTGCCGGGTTGTACGGCATATTGCCCCTGGGGCTCACACTTCTGGTCAACTTCGGGATCATGGGCTTTGCCGGGATCACCCTCGATGTTGGAACCGCAATGGTATCCTCGATTGCGATAGGCATAGGGATCGACTACACAGTCCATTTCCTGTCCGGATACCAACGTGAACGTCTTCGGCACAAGACCGTTTCGGAGGCGGAGCGGGCAACGCTACGCACAACCGGGCGCGCCATCACTTTCAACGCGGTGAGCGTGGCCGCCGGTTTCGCGGTGCTCATCTTCAGTCAATTCAATCCACTCATGAATATGGGCATCCTCATTGCCCTGACGATGCTCATATCCAGCACCGCTTCCATGACGATCCTGCCGGTGTTGCTGGATCTCTTCCAACCCCGATTCACCGCGAACAAGGAGTGAGTGCATGTACCACAGAACAAGGTTCCTTCGCCTCGTCGCCAGCATCGTAATTGGCTTCGTCTCGGTCGCCTCCGCGGCGGCGATCACCGGTCGTGAGGTGATGGAGGAGGCGCGTGACCAGGACATGGGGCAGACCAGTCATGCCCTCATTGAGATGCGATTGATTGAGGAAGATGGTGATGAGTCCCTCCGGGTCATTGAGCAGTACGGTAAGGAGTTGGCTGATGGCGTAAGCGGCAGCGTCATGATCTTCCACAGCCCGGCGAGCGTGGAGGGGACCAGATTCCTGACCATCACCCATGACGCCGGGGCCGATGATCAGTGGATCTACCTTCCCGCACTCCGGCGCGTTCGTCGCATTGCGTCCTCCGAGCGTGACAGTGAGTTCATGGGCACCGATTTCACCTACTCCGATCTGGCCGGCGGTAACATAGACGATTCCACCCATCAGCTGCTTCGCGAGGAATCAGTTGACGGTGAGGCAACGTACGTTGTTGAAAGCACGCCGACACCGGATTCCGCCCTGACCTACTCCCGGCTGATTCAGTGGGTTTCACAGGAGAAGTGGCTCCCGATCAGAGTGGAGTTCTACGACCAGGACGGCGAGCTTCTCAAGATCAATACCATGACCCGGATTGAGCTGGTGCAGGGACGGTGGACCGTCATAGCCAATGAGATGCGCAACGTCCAGTCAGGCCACTCCACAGTGATTCTTGTCCAACGCTGGGTCTACGATGAACAGCTTCCCGACAGTCTGTTCAGCACCAATTTCCTGAGAACCGGGCGTCCGTAGGAGGTTTGAAATGAAGATCTACAAGTTCGTGTGTGTTGCGACAGTTTTGTTGACGCTCGTAGCGGTGATCCTTCCGGCTGAGACCGGTGACGACGGCGAGTTTGGTGAGGGGTTCGGAGCCGGGTTCTCGGATAACTCTGAATTCGATTCGTTCGGCGCTGCAAGCTCGGGACCAGAGATCAGTGGCTCGCTTGAGTTCGTGAACCGAATTTTCCCCGATGTCGATGATCCGGCCGCTTCGGAGTTTGACGCCTGGCCGGAACTCAAGCTGCGGCTTGGCGCTGAGAACGACCACGGGTCGTTTGCCGTTGAGCTTGCGTTTGACAACGCGCTCATGGACCCGGCGCTCGACCTCAACCAACTGATTCGGGAGGCATCGGTTCGGATGTTCGCCGGCCCGGTCACCATGGAATTCGGACTGCTCCGTCGCGTGTGGGGCAAGGGTGATGAGCTTCATGTCGTTGATGTACTGAATGCCACCGACTACTCGGATCCGGGGAGCGGTGGCTATCTGGATTCACGAATTGCGATCCCGATGGCTGTGCTGGAGGCGCCCTTCCGACAACAGGGATTGCTGGAGGTGGCATACGTGCCGGTGCTCGTCGCCGATCGGATACCCGCCGATGGACGGTGGGCACCCGCCGAGTACACAGACCTGCTGACTCTGGCCGCAGCCGGAGTGATCCTGGCAGGTCCTCCAGCCAGGACGACGCTGGACAGCGCCCAGGTTGGTGTTCGCCTGACAGATACTTTTGGACCGTTGGATCTTGGCCTTGTCTACTACTACGGATACCTCAAACAGCCGTCGGTAGACCGTACGGCGTTCATTCCCATGCCGGTTCCAAGCGGGACAATCACTCTGGACTACGATCGAGTCCATGTGGCCGGCGCCGAGGCCGCAGCCGTGGCAGGTCCTCTCAACCTGCGTGGTGAAGCCGCCTGGTACGCAACCGCCGATACGGAGGGTGATAACCCCGCAGTGTCCAATCCGTCGGTGCGCTACCTCGCGGGATTTGATATCGATATTCCGATCAGCAACCTGAACCTGAACGCACAGGTGCTCGGGTCTGTCCTCCTCTTGACGGAGCAGATTGGCGACAACGGGCCGATTGATTTCGAGCATGACGACGATGGCGTTTACACTTCGCATCTGATCGCCGGGAGTCTCCGAGATACCTATGCCGGTGAGCGGTTCACCGCGGAACTTGGCGGGGCGTGGTATGTGGAGACCGGTGATTTCGTTGTCCGGCCGGCGCTGACCATCGGCTTTGGTGACGTGCTGACCATGCGGATTGGCGGGACACTGTTTGAGGGTGACGCGAACACGTTCCTCGGCCAGTACGATGAGAACGACTTCCTGGAGATTGAGCTGGCCTACGACTACTGAGTCGCACCGAGGATACGGTGCCGAGGATACGGTGCCGAGGATACGGTGCCTGGTTCAGGTTTGCGCGCCACGCGGCATCGTGATAACGTGCCAGGAAATGGAAGAACAGACACAGGGAATACGGCTGGGGGACGCTGTACGGTTATCGCCATCGAAGGTTTTGACACCGGGAGCGTTGGCGGTTGGACGGGGTGTCCATGCGGATGTCCCGGTGCTTGTACTCCTGGCCGCGGGCAAGGGTACGCGTTTCGGTGCGTCTCCCAAGTGCGTTCAGCCGGTGTGTGGTCTTCCGCTGGCTCGACATTCCATTCAGGCGTTTCGGGCCTTCGTCACGGGGCCTGTGCTCTGCCTGGTGCACCACCGCGAGGACGACGTGATCTCCCTGCTTGGCGATGATGTGGTCTACATCCATTCTGACAACCCCACGGGTGGAACAGCCTTCGCCGCGATGGAGAGTTTCTGCGTCGAAGCGTTGGAGACCGCCAATCCGTTGCTGGTCATCACGATGGGCGATCGCGTTGTCCCGACATCGATGTTTGAACAGCTCCACAAAACACACAGCGCAGGATCCCGGGAAGCTGACCTCACGCTGTTGTCAATGCAGTACGAGCCTCCCAGGCACCGCGGCAAGGGTCGGATTGCACGTGATGCTCAGAATCGCGTGGTCCGGATTGTCGAACAGCGGGAGATCGACACCATGCCCGCCGGCGACGAACGCGCCGGGCTGGATGCTACTACCGAGGCAAACTGTTCGCTCTATGCCGTGCGTGCGCTGACGCTTCATCGGCGATTCGGGCCGACCGTCCGGCAGGGCAGGTAGCATCAATTGCTGCGCAGCTCCAGGAACTGATTGATGTCGCAGATCAGGAAGAGCTGGGCCTGTACGATGACCGGCCCGTCGGCATTGGAGTCTCTGGAGGCCGCCTGCGTATTGCGTTCATGCACCCGGACATGGGGCGCTTCTTCGGTCCGGCGTGGCAGATGCCGGTTGGTGCTGCCGATGCCGAGGGACGCGAGCAGATCGTGGTCATTGTTCAATCGGCCGATAACGGCAAGCTTCACCTGTATCCTACGGACCCGCAGTTCAGGGAGCGGCTCAACTCGGTCTCTGCTGATCCCGAGTACATGTTTCCCGGAGAAGATAT
This sequence comes from Spirochaetales bacterium, assembly GCA_019038705.1. GTDB lineage: Bacteria > Spirochaetota > Spirochaetia > DSM-27196 > SLST01 > JAHOYX01. The sequence continues at coordinate 4,653 of JAHOYX010000218.1, read as the reverse complement.
TGCTGACTGGTACAGCTTCGAAGGATTCGGCACCCGGATGGCCGAAAACCTGTTGCTTTCCTTGGGATATTTCTCAGACGGTGAACTCGACGAACGTGCGCGACGGGGCGATCCGCTGCCACCATCCTCACTGTGGTTGCGCAATAGCATGCGCCGCCCCTTCTCGCTGATTGGAAATGCGCTCGCGTCACTGCGTACGCTGCGGGACGGAGCATTGGGCGAGCGAGTGCAGACCTACCTGGGACGTGACGGATTCACGGGGCTGCGTGTCATGTCCACCGGGAACCTCCCCAGGGGCGGGTTCTCAAGCTCCTCGGCCGTTACTCTGGCTATGAAGAATGCCGTTGACGCGCTCTATAGTTTGAAAATTGCCCCGGATCTGCTGGTGAACCTTGCATGTCAGGCGGAGTACGGGACAGGTGTGCGCGCCGGATCCCTGGACCAGGCCACAGAACAGATGGGTCGTGCAGGGCAGGGGACCCTGATCTCCTCCAATCCCCGTGAGGACTACCGCGTCATCGGTGTGTACCCTGTTCCGTCGGATCGCTTCAGGGTGATCTTTCCCTACACCATCGATCGCGATCGTGAAGCGTGGAAGTGGTCGGCCGGTGCATATGCTGGTTCACCGAACGAACCGGAGCCCACAACATCGGAACTGCGCAAACTGACCGGCAAGGCCGCCGAGCTTGTGGCAATCCTGACGCGGCTACCCGTAGAAGCCGACTTCTTTCCCGCGATTGAAGCCGAGTTGGTGAAGAGCGGCGAGCTGGAGCATGACACCCGTCGGACCATCTGTGATCTTCTCCTGCAGGTGCCACTACGAATCACCCGTGAGGCGCTGCGGGAACGCCTGTCTGAGCACCGCCAGTGGTACGCCGACCAGCTGGCGGCGGAGCGCAAATTGGATCTTGCCACTGCTTCTGAGCAGACCGACGGGGCATTCGAGGCATTGCTGACCGGTTGGAGAGAACCCCTGTTGCGTCGAGGCGCAGCGCCCGGCGTGATCGAGGAAGAGGTGGGCGTGCCGTTGCGCGCCATGATGGCCTACCTGTACGGCGAGGTGGCAAAGAACTTCTACCTGATCCATCATTCGGATCAGTGGATCGAGTACGTGACGCGATCACAGTGCGGCGACCGCAGTCTGGACATCGACCCGGCGAGCCTGCCTTCTGCGGATGCCATGATGAAAGCTGCGGACTGGGAGTCGGGTCTATCGGGCCCCGACCTGATGAACGCCTGGCTGGACAGACATGACGCGCGACCCGTTGACTTCAATCGGGGCATAGACGATGCCTCGCTGTCCGCCGCTGTGCTGCCGCCTCTGCATCTCCTGGAAGGTGGTAATTTTTTCCGGGGGGTTGCGCTCATTGACCTGGCGGAGGCCATGCTGAAGCGAGCCTTCGGCGTCGGCAATGTCGCCGTGCGTGTTAATGCGGCGGGGCAGGGAGACTTCTTCCAGGTTCACGTGGATACCGCACATGTAGAGGTTGAGGCTGTCAAGACCTTTCTTCGATCTGCGTTTTACGATCGGTTCGGGTTGGCCCCAAAGCCGGATTTCGTCGAACTTCATCCCGGCGGCGGAGCCGTTGGGTTGCGTCTCAGCCGCCTGGATCAATTGAGCGAACTGGTCAGAGTGCTGCAGGACCCCTACACCCCGCCCGCGTAAGCGATGTCAGGGATTGTTCGGAGTGATCGGGCAAAGCCGTCGAGCCCGGGAAAGAGGCTCGCGGCGTTGATGTTCATTCGCAGGAGATCAACGAGACAGTTCAGCCCCTCACTCTTCGGCAGGATGATCTTGCGCATGTGTCGCCGCGAGTCGTCGTTCTCGTAGTCGGCAAGGGCCGACTCAAATGAGAGTTCGGCGCCGCTCGGGAAGAGAAAGAGGCCTTGCTGAATGGTGAGACGTTCATTCATCCGTTCGGGCTCCATCGGCAGCACCACACGCACGTTGCCTCGCATCAGCTTTTCCAGCCCCTTATCGGTCCTGAGTCTTTCCGTGATGATCGGTGTCTTCCACGCTTCGGCAAGGCGACGCACCGAACACTCCTGCAGCCAGTGGGAATCAATTGCCCAGATGGCCACCTCACCTTCTTCCTTGAAGGTGTCCTCAAAGGCGATGAACGCCGAGATATACGGGGATCGTGACCAGTCGAGCAGGCGAGTGGGGGAGCCGTGATGCTGCATGAGAGCGAGCCACTCAAAGAGGTCCCGTGGCATTTCGGTCGCCGCCAGGTACTGATGTGCACGACGTTTGAACTCTGTGATGATCTTGTTTTCGATTGCCAGGTCAACCGGCTTGCGGATCAGGATCCGTTCCAGTGACGGTTGTAGCGGCCATTCGGCCTTGTAGTGTCCCCGAAAGATCCAGGCTCGATTCTCGTCGAGAAGGGCTTCAAAGTAGCGTTTGGCTTCACTCCAACTGCTCAGCGGAACTTCCTGATAGTACTGTGTCATCACAACTGTGATTATACCGAATTCCGCAGCCGCGGGGAGCCACAGCCCATTTCCCGTGCGCCGTATTTCCGTTACACTTGGTAGGTGGCTGGCGAGAGACGTGACGAAACACGAGGCGAGCCGCAGGTCCTTGTTCCCTATCCCGGGCCGGACGGTAGCGGCGACGTACAGGACATCTTTGTCTATCTGCGACCTGAAACCAACGGTGTCCTTGTAGAAAGCACATTGCTCAAGGTTATTGAGAAGTGCCGGAAGGACCGCTCCAGCATCAAACTGATTTACCTGGCAAATATCCCCGGCGACTTCATTCTGCGGAATCACATTGTTGAGCGACACTACGCTCAGAAGTTCTACTTTGCCGTTCATGGGAAGCGGGCGTTCACGGGTTCAATGCGCGAGCGCGTGGAGGCGTACTTCGGAGTTGTCTGGGACGAGACGACGGTGATTGGTGGGTTTGAGGCGCTCAACATCCTGCACAAGACGCCGGAGGAACTCCACTCCACATGGGTCTCCGCCAGTGACCACCTGGTTACGGACGGCCAGTCGATCAAGAGGATCGACGGGATTCTTGTCGTCAATTACGATATGCCGGCGCTCCTTGCGAAGAACAGCCGGAGCACCGACATCGCCGTGATGCTCTTCCGGTGCACCGACTACGACTTATTCGAGGAGGTGGTCGATTTGATGCACGAGGCTCTCGTGGAGAAGGGAGTCCTGGGCAGGAACGTGCCGGCCAGCAGGGCCTTCCACTACTCAAAGGGGCCGTTTGAGCAACTGCTGGACGCGGTTGACTATCTCTACGCGTCGGGTCCTGAGCCGGTGCCCCTTGAGAGTCTCTCGTTTGTCCAATACGCAGCGACGCGCGGTTTCACCCTTGGCGATCTCCTTGGGGTCGTGCGGAACCCAATTGGTCTCTTTGATGACGACGGCGGAGAATTCAGAGAGGACAACATTTTCATCTACACGGCGGATGACAGCTATGCGGAATCAATTGACAAGCTCGAGCACCTGCGGGCACAACTCTGGACAAGACGGTACTAGATGACAATTGACCCAACACGTGCCCACGCTTTTCTGAAACGGGTGATCCCGTTCCGATTCCTGACGACAGCAGAACGCGAGAACCTCGTCGACGACATCAATCTTGTCGAATACGGCATCGGCGAAGACATCATCCGTCAGGGCGATGAGACGGACAACTCGCTCTATCTCCTTGAGACCGGGCAGGTAGAGATCTATGACGGTCGTGGGGCGACGGAGCGTCGGGTCATGCTGGTTGAGCCGGATCACTTCTTTGGCGAGTGGGAGGCGCTCTTTGACGTGCCTCGGTTCTACGGCATCCGCGCTGCTGAGAAGTCCCGCTGCTACGTGATCCCCGGCGAGCGCTTTCTTCAACTCGTGGGTGATGTCCGCCCCTTTGCCCAGTCACTCGGCGTGATCCTGCGTGACCAGCACGGGATTTTCGTGGCTTTTGAGCGTTTCAAGGTCGAACTCATGCGCGGGATCGGCAAAGGCTACATCACCCTCGCTCAGCTCCTGCCGCTCTACCGTGAACTCGTGCCCGCCATGCATCCTCTGGTGAACTCCGATGAACTGGACACCACCGCGCTCTCCTACGTGATCAGGCGACTGCCCCGCAACGTTACACGGACCTTTGCCTACGTCCTGACCGACGAAATCCCCGCGGTCTACCGCGATCCGGACAGCCTCTTTCCCAAGGTTCCAACCGAGGCCCGCCGGCGGGACGTGTGGGAAACCCTTCCGGGGAGCAGCCTGGTCCTCCTGCGCAGTGGCCTGTCCGACCTCGTTGATCTCATAAGCTGTCTGTGTCTCTACGCCGTTGAGGCAAACAAGCTGCGTGCGCGGCTCCACGACCCCAGCGTGGTTCGAACGCTGAAAGAGTGGGCGAACGGACGGACCGCGGAGAAGGACGCCATCAGTGCCCTTCCGCTCGCGAAATCGGAAGTGGACGGACTGCGTCGCCTGTGGGGGAAGGCACTGCCCTCCCGGCTCTACGAGGTCGTTAAACACCGCGAGACCTTCGCGATCACCGTGCGCCGGCACTCGGAGAAGTACAACAGCCATCGCACCGAGCTCTGGACCCATCAACTCGCTGTCGCCTGTACCGAACTGCTTGGTACCGACCCCTCGGACCTGGACCCCACCTACCCGGTGCACATAGTCAGCAGCAACACCCCC
>JAHOYX010000112.1 GCA_019038705.1 Spirochaetales bacterium | reverse complement strand
CCTCGGCATGGGTATCGGTTTTACGCTTGGGTTGCTCCTGATCGCATTCATCCGCGAGGTCTTTGGCGCCGGGACGGTCACACTCTTCGCGTTCGGATCCTTCAATGGTGTGATAGAGATTCCGGGTCTCTCGGAGAGTCCCGCACGGGTGATTGGCCTTGCGACCGGCGCGTTGCTGGTCATGGGGTATCTTCAGGCGCTATTCAACTGGATGGGGGCGCGACGTGCCGGTGAGCGCGGCTCAACGGCGCAGGACGGCGCCGGTGGAGCAGCCGCATGACCTACATAGGAATCATCATCACCTTCGTATTCATCAACAACTTCATCCTTACACAGTTTCTGGGACTCTGTCCGTTCATCGGCGTGTCAAAGAACGTGGATTCTGCGGTTGGGATGGGTTTTGCGGTGACGTTCGTCATGTCCATCGCCTCGCTCACCACATGGGCGATTTATCGGTGGCTTCTGGTCCCGCTCAATCTCGGGTTCCTGCAGACAATCACCTTCATCCTTGTGATTGCAGCCCTCGTGCAACTCGTTGAGATGGTCATCCAGAAGATCTCGCCGCCCCTGTACAAGGCCCTTGGCATTTACCTGCCTCTGATCACGACCAATTGCGCGGTGCTCGGGATTGCCCTCATCGCGGTCCGCTCCGGCTACAACGCCCTGGAGAGTTTCATTGCCGGGTTTGCGGCCGGGCTCGGGTTCCTGTTGGCGATTGTGCTGATGTCGACCCTTCGGGAAAAGCTGGATGCCGAATGGGTGCCCCGACCGTTCAGGGGGACGCCAATTGCCTTCATTACCGGAGGCCTGATGGCGCTGGCATTTATGGCTTTTGACAAGGCGCTGTTGAGAAACCTCATTGGATAGGGGAACCAGATGACCATTCTGTTCGCATTTCTCGTAGTAGGTCTCCTGGGAGCCCTGCTTGGAGTCGGGCTCGCGTCCGCCGCCAAGGCGCTCGCGGTCACGAAGGACGAACGTCTCGAGCAACTTGAAGGCGCGCTCCCCGGGCTCAACTGTGGCGCGTGCGGCTACGCAGGTTGCGCTTCCTATGCCGAAGCCGTTGCCGGTGAGGAGACAACGCTCACTCTCTGTTCCCCCGGCGGTCCGGAAGCGGCCTCCGAGCTGGGCCGGATCATGGGCGTTGAGGTGGATGTTTCCGGCACCAAGATGGTGGCCCAGGTTCATTGCCGAGGCGGCCGCGATGTGAGCGAGTATGCGTTTGAGTACAATGGCCTTGAGGACTGCACCGCGCTCTATCTCCTCTACGGTGGCGACAAAATCTGCAAGAGCAGTTGCCTGGGTCTGGGCACCTGTATCCGGGTCTGCCCGGCTGATGCAATCGGATACGATGACGAAGGCAGGATCTGGGTGGACAAGGATGTGTGCATCAGCTGCGGCAAATGCATTGAAATTTGTCCAACGGGTGTCATGAAATGGATCCCCTACGACGCCGACTATATCGTTGCGTGCAACAATACAGAGCCGGCAAAGCTCGTCCGGAAATACTGCAAGGTAGGGTGCATAGCCTGCAAGATTTGCGAGAAGAAATCGCCGGAAGGTGGCTTCGTCGTTGAGAACGATCTCTCAACGATTGACTACTCCATAACCGGCGATCGATCCGTAGCTGTCGAGAAATGCCCGCCCAAGTGCATCATTCCCGTGACGGTCCGGGAGATCCCCGAGGTGCCGGCGGAAGAACCGGTGCCTGTTGCCGTTGCCGAACCTGCTTCCGGTGACGGAGAGCCCGAACGGGACGGTGATGAGACGAGCTAGACTCATCCTTGGCACGACCAACAGCATTCCGGTCGGCACCACCGATGACGATATCGAAACCATCTACCAACAATCGTACAAACCCTACCTTCGCGCCCTCTACAGAGCAGACACGATTCCGGCCACTCTTCATCTGTCGGGATACCTGCTGAACTGGCTGGAGAAGCATCACTCCGAGTACACCGACGTGCTATCAGAGATGGTCAGCCGCAAGCAGGTGGAGCTTCTCGGCGGGGGGTTCTATGATCCGGTCCTCGCTCTCATCCCGCGGCCCGATCGCATAGGGCAGATTGAGAGCCTGACAACCTATCTGAGAAAACGATTCAGTCGGCGCCCGCGAGGTATCTGGATCACCGAGCAGGTTTGGGAACCCAGCCTGCCCGGGACATTGCGTTCGTGCGGGATGGACTACGCGTTCCTGGATGACTACCACTTCATCACCGGCGGGTTCACGGGCGAAGAGCTCCGTCGGCCGTGCATTGCCGAGGACCAGGGCAAGACCATCGTGGTGTTTCCGATCTGTCACGACCTGATCCAGGTTGCTCGGGAAGGGCAGCCCAAAGACGTCATAGCGTTCCTGAAGGACCATGCGACTGAGGATCCAACGGTGGTGTCCGTTCTGATTGACGAAGGAGAACGTCACGCGGCTCCCGCTCGCCGGAGCAAGCGCGCCGCGGGCCGAAATGCCTGGCAGGAAGAGTTGCTGGATCTGCTCGCCGAGAACCGAGAGTGGGTTGACGTCGTGCTTCCTTCCCGGCAGCTGAAAGAGTTCCAGCCCCGCACGCGAGGATACTTCCAGTCTGCTGCCTACGCGGAAATGATGTACCGGTCGCTCACGCCGGAACGCCAGGAAGCATACGAAGGGCTCCGTCGGCGGTTTACCGATGACAGGGACTCAAATATCCTTGGCGGGCACTTTCGCCAGTTCCTCACTCGATACGGGGAAAGCAATCTCATGTACGCCAAGATGCAGTACACCCACGTTCTGGTAAACCAGATCCGGGGCGACAAGTACCGGAAGCAGGCGGCCAGGGAGGAGCTGTGGCGCGGCCAATCTCACAGCGCCTATTGGCACGGCCGCCACGGGGGCATCTATCACAATCGGCTTCGCAAGCAAGTCTACCAGTCCCTGATAGAAGCCGAGAAGATCACCCGCGAGCGCGGGATCTTCATTCCATCAGTCGTCACCGTGGACTTTGATATGGACGGCCTGCCCGAATATCTCTACCAGGGGCACGGGATAAACGCGTACATCCATCAGGAAGGCGGCCAACTGTTTGAGCTGGATTATCTTCCCGTTGGATGGAATTACCTCGACACTCTCAGCCGGAGACAGGAGAGTTACCACACGGCCTCGGCCGGGAAGCGCGGATATGACAGTGAGATGCGCAAGAGCTTCATGGATCGATTTCTGGACCCATCGGTAACAATCGAACAGTTTGATCGATCTGACTATGTGGATCTCGGCGGCTTCACACGGACGCCCTACCAGAGGACTGAGTACAAGCGGGAAGGGAAACGGCTCGGACTGAGGGCAACGTCCACGGCTATCCCGATCACAATTGACAAGCGGTACACCTTCAAACGTTCGGCCGTGCAGGTGGATTACACGCTGACCAACTCCGGCGATAGTGAGTTCACATCGGTTTTTGCTCCGGAGTTCAACGTTGCGTTCTTCTCTCAGAAGGCCGATTCGCTCCGGCTGTTCCTGACCAATGCGAAGCGGGCCAACGTGGAGATCTCGCCGTCGCGTGCAGTCCATCCAGGCGCGAAGGAGATCCGAATGGAGGATCTGGTCAACGGGTTGACCGTGATCCTGAACGCCACGGGAGCAGACAATTTCTGGTGTCTACCGGTTGAGACGGTGAGTGGCTGTCCATCGGGAATGGAAACCATCTATCAGGGCACATGTATCGTTCCTCGCCGGCAGCTGGCACTCGCCCCCGGCGAAACAATCTCAACGACCATCACCCTTGCTATCGAGTAGTCTGAATCATGCTCCGGCTGAGCTGCCGAGGATGACGTCCAGCCATCCTTCCGCCTCAGCGAAGTGCGCATCGCGAGCGAGGAGAAACTCAACAAATGCGCGCGCGGTTTCTCCGGTGAAGTAGAAACACTGAGCGCGATAGAACAGCGCGCGCGAGCGGACATCGCTGGACAGCGGAAGGCTCAGGAAGTTGTTGAGCTGTAGAAGCGCATCTTCCCATGCGAGGTTGGCAATTGGTCCGTCCAGAATCGTTCGGAGTGTGAACTCAGCGCCATGTGGTGACGGTAGCGTGTCCTCCGGCAGAATTTCGGGCCTGAGACTCTCGGGAGAACGTGGCGTGAGCCGACCAAGCATCTCGTCCAGTGCCGCTTGAGTAGTAGAGGAAATCGATTGCGGATCTGCCACGGTGATTACGGCGTCGCCAAGCCTGTCGCCGGTCTGAAGGTCGGTATTCAGCTGGAGGAACGGAAGCGGCAGGGGGCGGCGCCGGGAGATCTCCGGCACAAACACCTGCTGTGCCGGTTCAGCTTCCGCCGGCTCTTCAGGTTGTTCCACCACCTCTACGGGCTCCGGGGTGCCTTGCGGGACCGATGCGACCTGAGGCGATGCCGACGTCTCGTCCGGTTGCTGCTCCACAGGTTCGCTTGTCGTCTCGGGTTCCGGCTCGGGTTGCAGTGCCGCCGCAGCTGTGGGGAGCGGAATCTCCACGGATGTTTCGGTTGCGTTTCCGCCGGGTTCAAAGACCGCCGAGCCCTCGGCGACAAGCGCACTATCGACAACCCCGTAGTAGTAGGGGACTCCAGGTACCGGGTAGTCGATCACTGACTCAACCGTGGACATGACCGTCGCCACAATTCCCGCAGACAGCAGGTCGTCCGGCGCCGTAAACGGGCTGGTGGAGCGATATACGATGAGTTCCCGACCAACCTGGTCGGACTCGTACTCGACAAGAATGACTCCGTCGTTTTCCACGGCCTGGATCCCGCGGATGTGGGCGGAACGTTCCGCCAGCGTCGCGACGTTTGCGACAGTGACGGGGGCGAAGGTGGTATTCCGATAGGGGATGAAGATCTCGTACAAACTGCCTGCCGCGGACTCGGCAAATACGCCGTAGTAGTAGTCGCCAGGATGTGCCGGGGCATCAATGAACGATTGAACTCCGGACTCCACCTGTGCAACGAGTTCCGCATCCAGAAACGTCTCCGCGTTGATCTCACTCGTATGACGGTAGATCCTGCAGGCCCCGTCGACATCTTCGGAGTCTTTCCAGGTCAGCCGGATTTCGGGATCGCGCGTGGATATTCGCAGGCGTGACACAAACGGTGCGAAGATGCTCCCGCCGTGATCTGTGGTGTCCGCTCCGGCGTCCTCCTGACCTGACACCATCGGGACCACCATCATCACCATCAGGAGCGCTAGAATTGGTCTGAGTGAAGCCGCGCGGAAGAGACCGCGGGTGGAACCAGTCATACAACTATAATAGTCGGCACCTTTGATCCAGTGCAACACACCAGGAAGGCGACGACAACGCCAATTTTCAGTACACTTTGCATGCTTGGACGCGGAACCGCGTCGAATAGTCACGCAGGGAAGATCAAATGACCAGGCCACGACAAACCAGCGACGACACCCGCAAACAGCTGAGCACCAAATTGCGCCTCTACTGGAAGTTGATCAAGAGTCTCCAAACCGGATTGCTCCTTGCGACCGGGGTGGCGGGCTTCATGAGCGCCCGTTGTCCGGCCTTGGACTGGCGAATCCTACTGAGCATGTCCGGCAGCCTGTTTCTGGCAATAAGCGGCAGCACCGTCCTCAACATGTGGTACGACCGAGACATCGACGGAAAAATGCCACGCACGTGCCGGCGACCGTTGCCATCGGGCAAGGTCAGCCGGCGCGAGGCATTGCTGCTTGGCCTTGTGCTCTCTGTCGCGGGCGTGGGCTGGGCGGTGGCACTACAGCCGCTCTACGGACTCGTCGTGTTTGCCGGGCTGTTCATTGACGTTGTGATCTACACGATCTGGCTCAAGCGGCGCACCGCCTGGTCCATTGTGTGGGGCGGTATCTCCGGCGGGATGCCAATCCTGGCCGGGCGGGTGCTCGGCATTGCCGCCCTGACGGGGGTCGCGCAGATTGACCTGATCGGCGTGTTGCTGTCGTTGGGTGTGTTGTTCTGGATTCCCACCCACATCATGACATTCAATATGCGCTATCACGATGACTATCAGACTGCGCGTGTGCCCACTTTCCCGTCGGCATACAGTTTTCAGATGACGCGAGTGACCATCGCGGCGTCTAGTCTCGCCGCGGCCCTCACGATGGGTGGCGCGGTATTCCTTATCGGCACGACTTTTGGGTACCTTCGGCTGCTGGTCGTACTCAGCACTGCGTTGCTGCTGATGGCTATCTACAGCGTGGTCCGCCCCTCGGATCGCATGAACTTCGGTCTATTCAAGTACGCATCAATCTACATGTTGAGTTTGATGCTCCTGCTCATTCTGGGGGCGTTATGAAGAAGATCTCCATCCTTGATCGGATATTGCTTTTGATCGTCGGAGTGTTGGCAGCCTACAAGATAGTCGTGGGTATCGAGGGATTCGGCACGCTGACCATCGTATGCTACACAATCGCCTTCGGCGTGCTCATGTTCGCCGCGTTTCTGTTCATCATCTTTGGGTTTGACATCCTGGACAGCAAGCTGGTCGTCATCGTGGCTGCAGCAATACCGCTCATCCTGTCGCTGGCACTGATAGCTGAATATCTGCCGTCCATCAGGACGGTGTACATGGCACTTGCCGCTGTCGGACTTGTTGCGCTTGCCATCACCCGGTATGCCGCCCCCGACACCGTCGCGACCGTCGTTCTGGCTACGGTACACGGGATCGCCGGGCTGTTGATCTTCAGCTTGCCGATCATCTTCGCCGTGCAGGGGAAGACTCCGCCGGGATTCGCCCTTGTGGGCGTCGGTGGCGGGGTGATGGGCATTGGCGGGTTGTCGCTCGTCTTTCTGAAGTTGGGCAAGCCCATCCTGTCAAGAGAGACGATTTTCACCGTGCTGCCCGGGATACTGCTGTTCATGACGGTGGCATTCGTGGCCGGCCTGGCGATGCGGTAGGGGACCGAGATGGCAGTGAACAAACGCTGGCTTTTTGTGCTGGCCGGGCTCATGTGGAGCGGCGTCGGCGGCTACCTGATCTACCTGGCGTACGGCTGGCTCAGACCGTTACCTTCCGGTCGCGCAATTCTCCTGGCATCGGCAGGCGTTCTGCTTGCGCTGGTGATTTACCGTTTCGGCTTCTCCAGACTTGCGGAGAAGAACATCAAGCGCATTTCGCAGTTCAAAGACAGAGCGTCTATCTTTGCATTTCAGAGTTGGAAAAGTTACATAATCATCCCGGTCATGATCGGTCTGGGCATCTTTCTCCGCAAGTCGCCGCTGCCAAAACAGTATCTGGCTATCATGTACATCGGAATCGGTGGTGGGTTATTCTTGTCAAGCCTGCACTACTACGTTTGGCTCGTGCGCCCATCTCAGCTGGAAAGGGGTGATGAGCGATGAATACAACGGCGAGAATACTGTAGGTCATTGCGATCATACTGATCGGTTTGACCGCGGCCATAACACTGGTCAGCGGGATAGGCACGTACTGCGTGGCCTGGAACGCCGAACAACTCGAAGGGTTCGCTGACTTCGTGCCATATAAGTCACTCTACAAGGCGTTCGTCATTCTCACGATTGCGGTCGCCATCGCTGCCGTCGTAGACGTCTATGGCATGATACGGCGGAGGAAGTGGGCTTACCTTGCCACGATGGTTGGCATGCTTCTGCTGCGGATTCCCGGCATCTGGCAGGCGATCAGTTCCAGGAAACCATCCGACGGATCGGGGGCCGCCCTGGAGCTCGGGAGCCCGATAACGCAAACGGCCGCCGGTATTCATGACGAATGCCGGCGGCCGTCCAGTTTTGAGATGATCACCCGGGTCCCCGGGTGATTGCTACGTCCTACATATCACGCGCACACCGGAAACCAACAGCCGGGCTGTAGTACTCCGGGCCGGCACTGTTCCGCTTCCAGACCCGCAGATCCACTTCATAGGTGTAGTAACTGCCGCCGCGCATATAGCGATAGTGCTCTTTGGGGTAGTCATCCCCGACCCATTGCCACACGTTTCCAGCCATGTCATAGAGGCCGTAGGGGCTGGGCGAATCACGTGTTTCATAGCCGTCGTAGGTGTTCCCGTTGTAGAAACCGACGGGGGTGGTGCTTCCCAGCTTCCCGAAGATCTTCTCGTACAAATCGAAAGAGGAGTAGGAATTGGCGTTGCTGCCATGAATTTCTGTTCCCCAGGGGAATGGCAATCCGTAACCGTCAACGAACTCTGTTCCGCGAGCGGCCTTCTCCCATTCCATGTCGCTCGTGATTCTCCACCCGTAGAACTCCGCGTACGCGTTCGCGCCAAACCAGGTGACCATCGTCGCCGGGTGATTGGCGTACTCGGGGATTGCGGCGAATGTCTGACCGTCAAAGGTCAGTCTCAGGCCCTCTTCATCCAACGGGATGTAGAGTTTGTCCTCTGCCTTGATCTCATACTCATGATCGTAATTGTCGAACGGGTCGCCGGGATGGTAACCATACACGCCTTCAATGGTCGTGACGGATTCCCCGTCCTCAACTACCACCTCTCCCATGCCAATCTCGCCAGCCGCCAGAGCTTCGTTGAGGAAGGCAGCATACTGCGCGTTGGTTACATCGGTGACCATGATCTCATAGTCGTAGTCAATCATTGTCATGTGATCATGCTGTCCGTAGGGGAATTCGCCGGCGGGAACAACGGCCCAGGAATCCGGGTCAACACCGGTATCGATATAGGGTGGCGTGATGGCCCCAACAGTCGCATCCGGTGTGCAGGAAATTGCCAGCATGCCGAGCATAGCGACCACGATCGCGAGATATATCAGGCGCTTCATTCTGACACCCCCTTCAGGGCTTCTTCAAGTTTTTCCAGTTTGCGTTTCTGTTCCGCAATCTCAGATTTGGCACTGAGTTTCGTTTCTTCCGCCAACTCCTGTGCCCAACGGCCCTTCTTGGTGAACAGGTCGTACAGGCGCCACAGCATGAAGACGAACACGACTCCGAGCACAAGCCCCAGACCGACATCAGTTGCCAGCATGGTCCGATTGACGAGTGGCTGTTGCGCAACTTCCGTGACGAAGAGGCGCTTCATCGAGAATATGGTGACGGCGCCAAACGCCACGTCGGACATCACGATAAGCAACCACCCAAACCATTTACGGGCCTTTCCTTTCAGTCCGGACAGATCCGCGAAGTACATCAGGATGATGGTGGCAACCAGTGCCGCGAGGATATGCCAGTGCCCGCTGAGAGTCACGCGCTCTTCTCGATGCGGCCAGACACGGAATATCTCCTCCAATTTGAGCGCCAGAAAAATACCGACGCCACTGACGGTGAAATTCATGAAGACCATCTGAAAGCCCGGGCCAAATTTCAATGGATCGTGCAGGAGCGCTTTGATCTTGTGCCAGGCGTTGGGTTTTTCGATACCCAACTCCGCGATACGGTCCTTGATCAGCTGGCTCCATGAGAAGATCACATACAACAGGGCAGCTGTCATGACCAGGACAGAACCGACATAGATTGTGTAGTGTGCCCACGTAAACCAGACAACCGACAGAGCGCCGAACGTGATCACAATAGTGCCGGAAATCATCAGCCACATTGCGATCTTGTGCATGAGCCCCTTGAACTTCAGCCAGCGACCGACGATCAGCGTCAGGCCGACAGCGATCAGGGTCAGCATGATGTGCAGATGTCCGATGATGGCCTTTTCCAGGAGCGTCTTCAGGGGATTGCGAATCAGATCCTCAGCCAGGAATGTTTCGTGGCCGTTACCCCAGTAGGAGCCGGTCACCGCGCCAAAGGAAGCCGATAGCAGGGCGGCGATCACCATCACAAAGAAGGCCATCCGTTCAAGATCGACGCCTTTCTTTGTGTGACCAAGGGGCGAGTCTGCTGGAAGGAGGTACTCCTTCTTCCAGGGCCACAACGCGGCGCCAAGTAGCAATCCGGCGAAGAACACCAGCGACTGGCCAACCAGAAACAGGCCGTGGAAGACATAATTGTGGCCAAAGTAGGCAAAGAGCAGGCCGAAAATGATGGCCGTCAGGTAGCCCACGGTAATGGTGGCATTGATCATGGTCTGTTGGTGCTTCTTCATCGGCACCATGCCAGTGATGAAATACACTTCGATGGCCAGAATCGCCATAGCAATGGTGTGGTAGAGCATGATGATCCGTCCCTCACGTTCAGCCTGGATCAGATCCATGCTGAGGAGGCGGACGGTGATGTCTCTTACACCCCATTCAACCATTGGGCCGGAGAGTGTCCCCCAGACGGCTGTAGTAACCGCCACAATCGCCATGGCGACGAGCGCCAGACCTTTGGTTGACGTGAAGAGATACGTCAGCCGATCTTTGAATCCTTGCACTTATCTACCTCCAAGTGAAAATGAGCTTGTCTGAGAATAATACGACTGCAAAGCTAACATAAACTACCAGTAAAAGTCTTTGACTGAGATCAAATTCCACGGAGACCATGCACCCGCACCCCGGGCGGAGGGTACGGACGGAGGAGAGTAAGGCTTCAGCCTATCTTCAGATCAATCGTGTCGGATACCTCGCAGGTCTCCAGACATTCGAGACAGCGAACACATTCGGCTGATCGAGTATTCTCCGGGATTGCCGGGATGTCCACCGGACACTCATTGTCGCATCGTCCGCAGCTCGTACAGCTGTTCTGATCAATGGCGATGCGAATCAGGGAAACCTTGTTGGTGATCGCCAGGGCTGCCCCCAGCGGACACAGGTACCTACAGGTGAAGCGCTTGATGAACATCGATGACAACACAAAGATCACCAGGACCACACCCAGCAAGAGTGTGCTCCAATGGAAGCTGAAAATGGCCAGTGCCGGGCAGATGGCGCGGAGGGGCGGGTAGACCGTCATGGTACTGGTGACGAGAATTGCCGCGAGGACCAGGTACTTCAGGTAGCGTAACCACTTGCCAATGCGTGGTGGCACCTGAATAGGGAAACGCGCCTTGCTCCGCTTGCCACGAGCACGGCTTTTTTCTCCGCCGAGCCGCCGCGCCAGGGAAGCCAGCCAATCCTGCAGGGTGCCCAGGGGACATAC
>JAHOYX010000056.1 GCA_019038705.1 Spirochaetales bacterium | reverse complement strand
GACGGAGGCTGCCACGGCAACCCCGGCCCCGGGGCGTGGGCGTTCGTGATTCAATTGAGCGACGACATAGAGCGTAGCGGTGGTGAATTGCAGACGACGAACAACCGGATGGAGCTGCAGGCCGTGATTGAAGCGCTCCTGTACATTGTCCGGCAGGAGTGTTCTAACCGAGCGGTCAACATCCACACAGATTCCCAGTATGTCCGAAATGGCATCACTACCTGGATACGGGCCTGGCTGCGCAACGGGTGGAAAACGGCTGCCAGGAAACCTGTGAAGAATCAGGATCTGTGGGTGCGTCTGCACGAACTGGATGAGCGTGTCCAACCTGTGTGGAAGTGGGTTCGCGGGCACGCCGGAAACACCTTGAACGAGCGGTGCGATCAGCTCGTTCAGAACCAGCTCTCACAATTGAAAAGCCAGGACTGAAGCGACAGTCGATTTTGCACTGTTGTCTTTCAGTGGGGGGCGCTTGTCCTCCAGGGAGGACAACACGGAGATCATCTCGTACGCGCCGCTGGGATATCGAGGACAGCTTGTTTCGGTAGAGGTTGATCTTCGAACCGGGATTCCAGGTACCGATATCATAGGGCTGCCGGCCAGCGAAGTGCGTGAAGCAAGAGAACGGGTCCGGGTCGCGCTGCGCAACAGTGGTTTTACCTATCCGCCGAAGCGGGTGCTGATCAACCTTGCTCCCGCAGATGTCCCGAAAGCCGGGAACGGGTTTGATCTGGCGATTGCCCTTGCCGTGATTCTTCGATCCGAGCAACTCGAGCCCCCGCCAATCGCGAGGCTCCTCGCGCTTGGTGAACTGCATCTCGACGGCTCTGTTGGGCCGGTGCGTGGCGGAATATCGGCCGTTGACGAGGCCGCGCGTTCAGGAATCCGTCGGTTTCTGGTTCCGCATGGGAATCACGGGGAGGCTATGGCTGTTGGGGTAGGACGCGTCGGCGTTGTGAAACACCTTGCCCAGCTGGGAAGGCTTCTGGCCGACCTTGGCTCCGAACAGGTGCAGAGACGGCCGGCCGCGGAAAGTATGTTCGCCGGCCGCTCCGCACGGCGCTATTCGGTTGGCGGCGACTACATCAATCTCCGCGGCCAGGGAGTTTTCAAACGCGCCCTTGCCCTCGCTGCCGCCGGCGGACACCATCTCCTCGTCGTTGGGCCGCCGGGGGCGGGGAAGAGCATGGGCATCTCCCTGCTGCCTTCTATCCTTCCTCCCCTGCTTCGTGAAGAAGCTCTGGAGGTCACGCGAGTTCACTCATTGACAGGGGGGGAAGCCCCAACGGACGGCGGGCTGATTCTGGAGCGGCCGTTCCGCACGCCCCACCACAACAGCTCGGTTGAAGGTTTGCTCGGGGGTGGCCGGTTGGTGCGCCCCGGCGAGGTTTCGCTGGCGCACCGGGGGGTGCTTTTCCTGGACGAGGCCCTGGAGTTCCACCGGTCGGTGCTGCAGGGGTTACGCGAGCCCCTCGAAAGACGACGGGTGAACATCTCCCGAGCCGGGCGCAGCTACTGGTTTCCCGCGGCGTTTCAGCTGTTCCTGGCGGCCAATCCTTGTCCGTGCGGCAATCTCGGAAGACGCGACCGGGAGTGCCTCTGCAGCCTCGCAGAAGTGGAGCGTTACTGGCGGCGCATCGGGGGGCCGTTGCTGGATCGGGTGGATCTGCGGGTTGCGGTCGGGTCACGGGATATTGACTCATTACCGGTTGGCGAGAGCAGCAGCGATATGCGGCGCGCCGTGGCCAGGGCGCGTGCCCGACAGGAATCCAGGCGAGACCACGCCCGTTGTCGGTACAACGCGGAGTTGCCCGTTGAGCGCCTCTTTGCTGTCGTCGAGATGACGGAGCATGCCAGGCAAACTTATCGTGCCGCGTGCGTCCAGTTGCGCCTGTCTGCGAGGGCGTCGGTATCCGTGGCGAGAGTAGCCCGGACAATCGCTGATCTCGAGGATGCGGATGTCGTTTCAGAGGACCATGTCCTGGAAGCGGTGGCGCACCGTCGAAATGGAGAGGATCAACCTCTGTGGTCAACCGCGTGAGTCTTGGCATCAATCGCCAACGCCCGATATATTGTAGGCGTGAAACTCTATAGCCGTGGACAGGTTCTCCTCTTCTCAGTTGCCAGCGCGTTGATTGTGCTGCTCCTGGCGCTTGGGTTTGGTCTCTTCGGTGATCGTGGCGGTGCTGATGGCGGAAACGATCCCGTTGGCACGGCGGCGGGTGAAGGCATCAGGCCGGAGTCCACCTTCCAGTTTGAGACAAACGCGGACTCGAATGGCCTCGCTGTGACGACCAGTCCCAGATCGGATTACACTGACGATGAACTCGAGAATATTCGAATCTTTCAGATGCGCAATGAAGGCGTCGTCAATATCACGATTGAGACGATCGCGTACAACTGGTTCCTTGAGCCGGTGCCTGAGCGCGGGACGACCGGCTCCGGCAGCATCATCGATAGTCGTGGCTACGTGCTGACGAATCAGCACGTAGTGGAGCGAGCCGAGCGGGTGTACATCACACTCTCCGACGGGACCACGCTGCAGGGAGAAGTGATCGGATCAGACGGGGAGAACGATCTCGCCGTCATCAAGTTTGATCCAGGGGATCACGAATTGCGGACCGTGCCCTTTGGAGGCTCGGCGGACCTCCAGGTTGGTCAGAAGGTGCTCGCCATCGGAAACCCGTTTGCGCTGGACCGGACGCTGACGACCGGAATCATTTCCGGTCTCGGGAGAAGCCTCCGCAACGACAAGGACCTTATCATTCAAGGCATGATCCAGACCGACGCCAGCATCAATCCAGGCAACTCCGGAGGGCCACTCCTTGATTCGCGTGGAGATATGATCGGGATCAATACTATGATCTACTCGCAAACCGGCGGGTCAATCGGTATCGGGTTTGCCGTTCCCGTGGATACGGCGCGGCGTGTGGTGCCGGATCTCATTGAGCTTGGAGTAGTTCGACGAGGATGGATTGAAATCGTCCCGCGTGAGATCATCCCGCAGATTGCCGCGATAGACAAAATACCTGCCTATCATGGGCTTCTTGTGAGTCAAGTGGATCCTGAAGGCAACGCCGACCAGGCGGGCCTTCGGGGTGGGAGCGCTGATCGTGCCGTGCGGTTCGGCAGGACTATCATCTACCTGGGTGGGGATATCATCATTGAGGTGGATGGCACCGAGGTCAACTCCGTGGCGAACTTCTACGAGGCCCTTGAGGACAACCTCCCAGGGGAGACCGTGTCAGTGATCTACCTGCGGAACAACCGCGCGCGAGAGACGACGGTCACGCTGGTGGAACGGCCTGCACGTTTCCAGTGGGATTGATCGGTGACCCGACAGTTTTCGGTTGAGGCCGAGTTTTCGCCCGCCGGCGATCAGGGCGCGGCCATTGCAAAGCTTGTCGACGGGGTCGGCGCCGGGTATCGATTCCAGACCCTGCGAGGCGTCACCGGGTCCGGCAAGACCTACACCATGGCCAAGATCATAGAGGCGGTGCAGCGTCCGACGCTGGTGATCAGCCACAACAAGACCCTGTCGGCACAGCTCTACCGGGAGTTCTGCGAGTTCTTTCCTCAGAACGCCGTGGAGTATTTCGTTTCCTACTACGACTACTATCAGCCGGAAGCGTACGTTGCAAGCCGGGATCTCTACATCGAGAAGGATGCCTCCATCAATGAAGAGATTGAGCGCATGCGGCTATCGGCGACGACGAGCCTTGTCGAACGCTCGGATGTCATTGTCGTTGCCACGGTTTCGTGTATCTACGGCCTTGGCAGCCCGCGCGACTACCGTGAGATGCGTCTCAGGCTGGATCGCGGATCTGAGATCGATCTTTCGCGGGTTCGTCGCAAGCTCATTGATCTTCAGTACGAACGCAACGACGATATTCTGCAACGCGGCAAGTTCCGCATTCGGGGGGAAGTGGTTGAAATCTTCCCGGCATATTCAGAGGAGGCCTATCGCATTGAGTTGGATTGGGACGAGATAGCGGGTATCAAGTCGATACATCCAGTGTCGGGCGAGATCCTCGCTGAATTGGACGTGGCAATGATCTACCCGGCGAAACACTTCGTCATGCCGCAGGACCAGATCCGTGAGGCCGTGGGCCTCATTCGCGACGAACTCACTGCCCGGCATGAGCAACTGCTTATCGAGGAGAAGCTGGTTGAGGCGCAGAGGCTGAAGAGCCGGACCGAGTACGACATCGAGATGATGGAGGAGATGGGCTACTGCTCAGGAATAGAGAACTACAGCCGTCATCTCAGCGGTCGCGCCGAAGGAGAGCGACCGGCCGTGCTCATCGACTATTTCCCCGACCGATTCCTGACCTTTGTTGACGAGAGCCACGTCACTGTTCCACAGGTCGGCGGGATGTTTGCCGGTGACCGCAGTCGCAAACTCTCTCTGGTGAACTTCGGGTTTCGATTGCCCTCGGCTCTCGACAATCGACCGCTCATGTACGACGAGTTTGAGTCGTTGCTCGACCAGGTGCTGTTTGTGTCCGCGACTCCACGCTCACAGGAACTGGAGCAGAGTGATCAGATTGTAGAGCAGATCATAAGACCCACTGGACTCCTTGATCCAGAGATCGTTGTTCGGCCAAGTGAAGGGCAAATCGAGAATCTCTACGGTGAGATTCGCGAACGGATCGCTGCCGGGGAACGGATCCTGGTCACGACCCTGACCAAGAAGATGTCCGAAGATCTGACCGACTATCTGGCCAATCTGGGGCTCAAGGTCCGGTATCTCCACTCGGAGGTGGAAACCATTGAGCGGGTGGAGATCCTCACCCAGCTTCGCAAGGGCGAGTTTGACGTGCTTGTTGGTATCAATCTGCTCCGCGAGGGGCTGGATTTACCGGAGGTCTCTCTCATTGCGATTCTGGATGCCGACAAGATTGGGTTTCTGCGTTCCTCAACGTCGTTGATCCAGACCATTGGAAGAGCGTCGCGGAATGTCAATGGAAAGGTCATCATGTACGCGGACCGGATGAGCGACGCAATGGCTCTGGCCATTCAAGAGACCGAACGGCGGCGAGAGATACAACTCGCCTACAACGACAAACATGGCATAACTCCGAGAAGTATCTCCAAAGCAATAAGGGAACTACTCGTTCGCGAGAGAGAAGAGCACAGACAGAATCAGCAACAATCCATTGAAATTCTCAAGCAAAGCTACAACGTCATGGTTCCGACGCAGAGGAAGGCGCTCATCAAGCTCCTGGAGGCTGAGATGCTCGAGCGGGCCAAGGATCTCGAGTTTGAGGAAGCGGCCGTGATACGGGACGAGATTGCGAATCTGAAGGAGATCGGCGCGGGTCCATAGGCCACGCCGCCGCGGCAGACGGTTTACGGCACCTTGAACATCACGAAATCCACTCCGGAGGTGCCAAGTCGGGGAATGAACTTCAGGTCACCCGGCAGGGAAGGGTTCTCGAGCGCGTCTATGGCTCGAACGGTATAGCCGTACGCTTCAGAAACCGTCACATAACCGTCAAAGTTGATGTCCGCAAACCTCGGTGCCTCAAGGAAATAATGGGTGAAGATGCCGTTCTCTATGCCCGCTCCACCACTGTACTCATAGGAGAATTCCTGCTCCCCGGCGGCGGTGATGACCGCCGTCGCCGGCCCGATGTCCGCCGGCCCCTGCAAAACGCTCTCGATGTAGAGCGTGATGGCGGTCAGCCCGTCGATGAAGGAGATTCCCGTCTCATCCCCGTCATAGGCGCGTGGTACGGAATCCACGGCCGTCCCCGTGCCGATGAACCCGCCCGAATGGCACGCGTCTATCACAACGATCTTCTGCCGGGAAGCGATCTTCTCCAGGTTGACCGCAAGATCGGCGTCACTCTCCGCCGCGCGCTTCAGTTCCAGTTCTACGTCCTCAACAGTGACCGGTCCGAGAAGCGACAGATCGTGGAGGAAGATGTAGTCGGTGAACATCCCGGCACCTTGCGGTTCCGGGCCGGCCGGCGTATCGTTGAAGTAGTCCTGCCACACCGCCGGAAGGCCATTGGGATTGCCCATCCCATCGCCGTAGCCGTGACCGGCGAAGTAGAAGACGAATCTTGTAAGCGTGGGATCGTCCGACGAATCGATCAGCGAGGCAATGTCATTGAAGTCGATCTCCAGTTGGGCCTTGGTTGCCTCGGCATCTGTTCGCAGGATGACGTTACCATCGCTGAACCCCTGTGCGTCACTGATCAGGAGGCCGCGGATGTCCACTGCGTCATCATCCGAGTAGTTAAGGTCGTTGATTTCACTGTAGTCCGCCACCCCGTATACGATTGCGAATCCCTGAGGCAAGTCCGGGGGGAGCGCACCACAGCCACTCAATAAGCCTGCTGTAATAATTATGAGTGGAGCAGTTACAATTGCGCGCATGGTGCTCATACTATATTGCCCGGAGACGCTACTTTCCACTCTGTCCCGATGCGCGTGACACGGACACCCGCACGTCGGCGGAGAAGCCCGCATACATTGCTCCCGGCAGCACGAATATCCCGCCGACCTGGAGGCCGAGATCACGACGAATCTCCCAGCCAATCGGCAGTCCGATAGATGCGACGGCGCCTCCGATCAACGGGATCTGAACCGTCGGTGCAAGTTCAAGGATCGGAAAGAACGAGAGAAGGTAGGTTGCGTCGTATCCTGCCAGCACACCGAATACCGTGAACTGAACGCCCAGGGGCGACCGCTCAGGGGGGGCATACCCAATCCGTGTCCAGGCCGTCCTGCCCGTCCATCCCGGGTAGGTGTATCCAACCGCGGCCGATGTCGGCGTGGCGCGCATGAGACCGATGCCGCCGGCGAGCTCGATGCCGCTCGGAGAGTGGGCGCCGATGCCAAACTGAACAGACGACTGGAGTTGCAGGCGTGGATTGAATGGAGTATCCTGAGCCAGCAGGGCGGCGGTGTTGCTTCCCGCGATGATCATCAGTTCTGCAGATGCAGCCTCTGCCGATGCGATCCCCGCACACGGCATCACGAGCAGGACGGTTAGCAGGACTCTTGTTATGCTCAGGCGCTTCATACAATCTGAGGATGCACAACTGCCTCTCCGCGGTCAAGTCCGCAGTTGGTCCTTGCGCAGGTCCTGGCTGATGATATTGGGCGCCCTGCTCTTTGGTCTTGCAGGGTGCTCGCAGACGCCGGAGGAGGTCCAGGTGAATCTCCCCGTCACACCGGTGATTTCTGTTCGCCCGCGCTGGGCGGTTGCTGTGGACGCGTACGTCCGGGTCCGAGCGGAGCCGTTGACTGACTCCGTCATCAGGGGGCATCTCCGCACCGGGGACGTAGCTGAGATTGTATCCATCAGCACCACGGTCGCCGACGTGAACGGCAGCCGTGACACCTGGTATGAAGTCGATGTTGCCGGTCTCCGAGGCTGGGCGCTCGGCAGTACCCTCGAATTCTATGAGAGCCAAAGCAGGGCATTGAACGTCGCAGAACGGCAGGGGTCGCCCCCCGAAGGCCCGGAGCAGGAAGCCCGGTGAACGGTACCTTGATTCGTTTGCTCCCGTACGTTCTTCCCCCGGTGTTGGGCGCCGTGATCGGATATGTGACCAATTACGTTGCTATCCGCATGTTGTTCCGTCCACTGACCGAGAAGCGTGTGCTTGGCGTCCGCATTCCGTTTACGCCCGGAGTCATCCCTCGACAGCGGTACGACCTCTCGCACAGCATCGCCAGGATGGTCTCGACAAAGTTATTCACCGTGGATGTCCTCAAATCGAAGCTGAATGAGCCGGCATTCGCGGATAGTCTTGGCGCCGGCGTCGCCCGATTTACCGCGGACGTGCTCGATCGGCTACCGGACCCCGACGAAGGTGAAGGCACGGCGACCCGTGAGGTTCCTGATCTTGTATGCACGCTTCTTGAGGGATTCCTGTCTTCGGACGCGTTTCGGAGCTCGGCCCGCCGGATCGTGATTGCAGCCATAGAGGGCGCATTGAAATTGAATGTCGGCCGAATCACGCCAAAGGATGAAACGATCCGTCGGCTTGTCGGGCAAGCTCTTCGGACGGTCATTGATGGTGGAGCCGCGGATGCGATACGCACCGCGGTGGTGAAGTGGGTTTCCGCGCACGTTGCCGAGGACACACCACTCCACGAGGCTCTTGGGCCAAAGACACTTGATCGGCTTGCTGACCTGCTCCCCAAGTCCTACAATCCCATTCTGGATTCACTCGTCACATTCCTGCGTCAGCCGGAAACGCGAGAGGAACTCGCGATTCATGGCCGTGAATTGATGAAGCGGATCCTCAAACGGCTGAACCTGTTTCAGAGGTTGCTGGTCTCGGCAACACAGTATGACCGGAACCTCGACGAGAACATGCCGGCGATCGTGTCGGATGTGATTGACAGTCTGGAGACAGCCGGACGAAATCCAGACACGATGATTCAAATCGTGAACGTCTTTCGGTCCAGGCTGGCCGAATGGGGAGAGACCGGGGTCGGCACGCTCGGGATATCCCTCTCTATCGATCTTTCCGAACTTGCAAACAGGGTGGTCTCGGCGGGGCTTGAGTTGCTCGGTCGGGAAGCTATCCACGAGCGCGTATCCGGATCCATTGTCAGTTTTCTTGAACGTCGGGGCAAAGATACTCTTGGAGATTTGATTGGTGAGACCGTGGGTATCGACGAGGAATCTCTAAAGGAGCGCGCCGGTGCTTTCGTTGACCGTTGGATGGAGCTGCCCGACACTTCGGCCCGGGTTGCTGAACAGGTCTCCCGGTTTGTCTCCACTCAACTCTTTGGAGCCAGGACCACACCGCTTCGGGACCTGATCGCCCTGTCCGATCAGCAGAAGGAGCGCATCGACATGATCCTTGCGCGCAAGTTGCGCGAGCAGCTGGAACTCAGAATCCCGGAGCTTATCGACGGACTCGACATCCACGGGATGGTGGTACAGAAGATTGACAGTCTCGATGTGGAAAGCGTGGAACAGCTTCTTCTCATGGTAATCGCGAAGCACTTGAAGTGGATTAATCTCTTCGGTGCACTGCTCGGTGCAATCATTGGCGGGGTTCAGGTCCTTGTTTCCCAACTCACATAATTCCAGCGGGAAAATTGATGCAAATCCCGCTACAATTCAGGTCGTGGTTCCTTACACGATTCTCCTGGTCTCTCCGCTCGCAGAGCTGAGGCACACAATAGAAAAGGCGCTGATGGATATGCCGGTGGAGGTCGCTTCCGCACGATCCGGCGAAGAAGCGCGCCAATCAATCCTGGAAACAAAACCTCAGATCGCCATCGTGTCCGATACCCTGAACCATGACGAATGCTTCATTCTCTGCGAGATTCTCCGGAAGGTCCATCGGCGTGAACCGTTCCAGATCATACTCGCGGTAACCGACGTCCATGAGGATCTGCTGGAACGGGCGTTGAACGGCGTCATTGACGACTTCTACATCACTTCGGATCCAATGGCCGCTTTGAAGTTGCGCGTTCAGGCAGCCATTCGACGGATCAACGACCACGAGACGGTTTCCGGAGAGCGGGAGTACTACCGCCGGGCGGCTCGGCAGGAAGAGGAGCTCACCTCGAAAGCGCTGGATGAAACGCTGGCGCTGCGGGAGATGGTCGAGGCATCTCAGCAGTCGCCGCGCATCGACCCTGTAACCGGGTTGCTGCGCGAATCGGCGATGCTGGAAGAGGTGGATACGGAAGTTGAACGCGCCGTGCGGTCGTTGAACACAGTGTCGGGATTCATCGTGTCCGTCGACCAGAGCGACACACTCCGGAACACCCATGGCGCCGAGGCGATGAATCGGCTGATGGCACAATTCGGACGGGCGTTCCAGCACGGTTTGCGGAAATACGATCTCGCAGGACAGTACGGCAAGGAGGGGATTCTTGTTGCCCTTCCCGGAACTGATCTTCTGCTGGGTGAAGACGTGGCCGGGAGATTTGCCGGAGTGCTCAGGCGGCTCGTCTCCCAATCTTCCGTCTTTTCCGAATCGGTGACACTCTCGTTCGGAGTTGCCGTTTTCTCGGACGGTGAAACGCGGGAACAGTGGTTGAACCGTGCGTCGGCGTCCCTCGCCCGGGCTCAGTCACTCGGCGGCGGGAGAGTTGAGACCGAAGAGGATCCGCCAAACGCCTACGCGGTCTGGAAGGCCGCCCGTGGGGACTAGCGTCACAAGATAGCTGCCAATACGCAGTCGCTTACCACATGCCGACGAGTTCGGTCTCGAGCTGATCCAGAAACCAGTCGCGAAGGGCGACGATCCGATTGTAGAAACTCGTCCGAGCACGCTCTTCCATTCCAAGGAGGCTGATTGGAACTGCTCCGCTGCTGCCGTAGACGAGCAGATAGTCACCCAACGGCATGACGATGAGGTGCAGAATCAGCCGCTCAGGGCCAACCGCGGGGACAATGCCCCGGTAGAGCATCCGGGTGAGATTGCGCATTGTCAGGAGAATCGCATTGGCATCTGTCCGGTAGTCCACCTGAAGAGTGTTCTTTCCGAAACTTGAATCTCTCTGGTAGATGTAGAGCTGATCATGGTCCGGCGTCAGCTGCCACACCGGATCGGAGAGGCGATTGCGATCATCCGGGTTGTCGATGATGTAGGATTCGTAGAACAGGGTCCGCATGTAACCCCGGCTTGCCGAGTAGTACTCGATACCGGCCATGGTGCTGATGGACTGGAGGATGGTGAAGATCCGTTCCTCCGGGAGTGAGGCGGCGCCGGGCTTGCGATGAAGAGCGATAAGTTCCACGCCGAGCCCGGGTTCCAGGGCGGCCAGATCCGCGGCCACTACATCGGCGAATGCGGGTGTCAGCCGAGGGGTCGCCGGTGCCTCATACATGTTCGTGATCTCGCCCTCAGAGATCAGCACGTCGAGTTCCTGTGCGGTCAGACCGGGAATAAGTGCAGCTATGGTGGCCTCAAGGCTGGAGCGTGCATCGGCCGGTGTGTCCTGCGAGAACACCGGCAGTGTCGTTATTCCAGCCGCAATGGCCACCAGGAGAACCAG
>JAHOYX010000071.1 GCA_019038705.1 Spirochaetales bacterium | reverse complement strand
TTACTCGCGCCCCTTGATGAATGATTTCCAGAGACCGCCGAGAACCTCGCCCGGTCCAACCTCCAGGAGTTGGTCGTAACCACCGGCAAGGATCGCGCTCTCCTCATCCACCCAGCGCACCGGAGCCACGAGCTGTTCAGCACAAAGCCGCCGGGCTTCCTCTCCACTGTCGATGGCGCTGCCCGTGACGTTCGCGTACACCGGCTTCTGTGGGTCTCTGAACTCAAATCCGGCAAGCTCCCTGGAGAAATCATCCCTGGCTGCCTGCATGAGAGGCGAGTGGAATGGCCCGGAAACCTTCAGCGTGATGACGCGCCGGGCGCCACACTCTTTGAGAGCCGAAGCTGCCTGCTCCAGACCGGCCGCGGTGCCGCTGAGCACTGTCTGAACCGGGCTGTTGAGGTTCGCCGGATACGCCTCCGCAACGCCCGCGTCTTTCAGACATGCGATGACCGCGTCCGGACTCAACCCGATCACTGCAGCCATACCGGCAGCTCCACCGTCGGAGTCCAGCGATCGACTCACGCGCTCCATAATCTGACCGCGCAGCGTGACGAGCTGGAGGGTGTCGCCCTCGGACAGGACTCCTGAATCGACCAACGCTGCGTACTCTCCCAGGCTGAACCCCGCCGCACCGGCAGACTCAATGCCGCGGCCCAGGAGCACCCGACGCGCGGCAAGATTCACGGTGGTAATCGCGACCTGCGACCGGTCGGTCGCCTTGAGGTCATCTTCGGAACCGGAGAAAATCAGCTCGGCAACGTCAAATCCGGCAGCGGCCGTCGCCGTGTCGAACAGCTCTTTGGCGTCCGGATACTCGTCGTAGAGATCCTTGCCCATCCCGGAGAATTGCGCGCCCTGACCTGGATAGAAGAAGCAGCGCTTCATGGAACCTCCATAAATCGTCGCGAACGGTAACATGGCGAAAAATGAGTGTCAAGGTAAGTGATTCAGTTCACAAAGCGGCCGGGACAGGGAAATCGGCTACGCTCCCGGTACGGATTCCTGATATCTCTCGAGGTACGAGACGTCTACGGCCGTTCCGACAAGGCGAGTACTGCCGTCCGCGACCGTGGAAGCTCGCGACCGCACGCCAAACCACCGAGCGGGTTCAGATTTGAGCTTGAGTTTCCGGTCAAACGTGCCTGTCCAGTGTTCCGGTCCGCCGTGGAGACGATCAAGAAGCTCAACGCGATCGCCAATCTCGAAGTAATCCAGCGCAACATTTTCAGGGACCTCTCTGCTCGCGATGTCGACACCGATGAGATCCAGCAACGACTTATCCACATA
Organism: Spirochaetales bacterium; assembly: GCA_019038705.1. Taxonomy (GTDB): domain Bacteria; phylum Spirochaetota; class Spirochaetia; order DSM-27196; family SLST01; genus JAHOYX01. The sequence goes on along the minus strand of JAHOYX010000071.1, from coordinate 10,221 downwards.
GAACGCACGTTTCTCCGGGAGGTATTCCCAGACTCCCACCCGCCCGGCGTCCGTGGCAAGCGCGTAGCGTTCTTCGAGTTGGCCCGCAAGCAGCTTGCTTCTGAGTCGTTCCTCTTCAGCTCGCACGGTGGCGATGATCATGCCAATTTCGATTCCGGTGGCCTCAATACTCGCACGAACAGCCGTCGGGACGGTGCTCCGACGTGAAGAGAACAGGGACATCGTCGCCGCGGCGCTGCCCTCGTACACAATCGGAACAGCCGCATAGGAGTGGAACCCTGAAGTATGCACCGGACAACTGCGCCCACAGAACTTCAGCATGGTTGAGTCCCCGTAAATTGGAACGATATCCTCTCCGGTCGCGGGGAATGCGGGACGGCAACTGTCGCACCACCCGTCGACACCACCGGACGGCATGTCACCGATGGATGCGACCCTCAGTGAGTCACCCGCCTCAATGTCTATTGCCGCCGCGTCAAATTCACCAAGCTCGCAGATGAGCGCGAGCAACTCGTTCAGGGCCCCGCGCCGATCAGATCGTCGAGTGACTGTAAGCGCAATGTCGCGCTGGATCCGCTGCAATCTCTCGGACCAACGAAGCGCCTGGTCCAGTCCGGCTCCACGGATGGCTTCACCGATTACAGTCGCTGTCGTTCGGAGGATATCATTGATGGCAGCGATGCCTATGGGCTCGGTGTTCGCGCCCGGGACCATCGCTGAATCCTCAATCCCGACAAATCCCCACCACTCGTCACCCGCAAAAATGGGGACGATGACAACCCGATCAACACCATTGCTCTCCATGTACTCTCGAAGCGGGGGCAACGGATTGAGACTGGTGCAGAGCACGGATCGATGCTCGGACAGCTCATCGCGGAGGTAACCCAGGTAGGCGCCCTCATACCGAGACACGCGGGGCTCAGACAGGTGTTCCAGCGATCGATGCAGCGGGTTGGACCATCGGTAGAGCCGGACCGCAGTGAGCACATCGTCCTTGTCAGGGTAGTTCTTGTACACAAAGGCGTGCGCGATGTTGAGGGCCTCCCCAAGGGAGGATCCAAGCCACGGAATGTGTCGCTTCCATCCGCTCCGCTGCGAGAGTCGCTCAGCCGCCTCACGAATCACGGCGTGTACGCGGCCATGGATCTGGTTGGCGGTGAAGCCGCCCGGAGAAGCGAGATCCGTTCTTGCCATGCCTGATGTGTGATCGGACAGACTCAACCTCCCGTCCTGATCTACGAGTCTACCCGGGACGAATTGCTTGTGCAACGAACCCGCGGTCAGACTCAGGACAAACGCAGGGTCATTCTTGCATGCGCAAGCACCTACTACGGGTGTCTCTGTGCGTTCGCCCTGGGCGGTAGCCGCACGAGAACGCGCCAACTATACTGCATGGTCATGCAGCAAAAGCGCTCGAGATTTGTCTGGGTTGTGGCTATCGTGGTTGCGTTCTTCTTCTTCATTGACCCGTTCCGGCTCTTCAGCGGTGGGCGCGTCCCGACCGCCCGCGTGGACCGTGAGACCCAAACTGAGCTCGCCTCATTTGCCTCGAGTGCGCAGGCCGCGGCGGATGTCGTGGTGGATCTTCTCCGAACCAGCGACGTGGTTCTCATTGGAGAGACCGGGTACGCGAGTCAGCACGTTGAGTTCGCCGCGGATCTTATTCCGGTGCTGGATTCCGCGGGAATCCGGCACCTCGGGTATCAGTACGCAAACACCGAGGACCAGCCTCTCATTGATGATCTCACTACCTCTTCCACGTTTGACGAGCAACTCGCCCGAACGATCCTTTTCAATCATCTCAGCGTTCTCGGGTTCCAGGAGCACGTGGAAGTGTTCCGTGCAGCGTGGGAGGTCAATCGACGGAAGAGTTCTTCAGACCCTCCGTTCCGGATCATTGGCCTGAGCAACCAACTTAACTATGAAGCGATCACCAGCCAGGACGACATTGAGAATCCCGAGGTCATGAAGCGGGTGCTCGCCTCAGGAGTCCCGGATTCAGTCATGGCGCAGATTATCTCGAGTGAATTTCTGGATCAGCACGTGAAAGCGGTCGCCTTCCTTCAGATTGATCACGCACTCACCGGATTCCGGCGCCAGGGTTACGAAGAGCAGTTGCGGGCGATCGGGTTTGACGGTATCCAACGGGCGGGGAACGCACTGAGGAACGACTACGGCGATCGCGTTGTCACGGCTGCCCTCCACGGCCCGGTCCAGAACTCACGGAGCCGGACCGGATACGGATATCCGACCGGCAGCGTCCTCGAGAACGCCGTCGTGACGTTGGAGGACGGAACATCGATTGGATTCCGCACGGCCGGCTCGCCATTCGCCGACGTGCCGATAGTCAGTGATACACTGACAGCCGATGTGGATGGTGAGGTGACGCTTTCAGACTACACGGATGCGTACCTCGTCGTGTCGCCCATTGAGAGCCTTACCGCGGTAACCCCGATTGCCGACTTCATTACCGCCGGGAACCTTGAGGAGGCGGTGCGCACTTTTCCGGGCGTCAGCCCCGCGGACGCAACCGTGGACGACATGAATGAGTTCATCGCCGGCAATGCCCGGAGCATGGCAGAAATCTTTGACGAATTCAGATAGAGGATGGAGCATGAAGGCTCATGTAGCATCGGTCGGGATGTACGTTCCGCAGCGGAGAATGTCCAACAGTGAGTTGACGGAGCTGGTCGATACGTCCGACGAATGGATCTACTCCCACACGGGCATCAGATGTCGTCATATTGCCGACGATTCGGAAGCAGCGTCTGATCTTGCATACCACGCCTCGATTCAGGCACTCGAACAGGCGTCGCTGGAGCCCGCTCAGATTGACCTGGTGCTGCTCGCGACATCCACACCGGACTACCCCGGTCTCCCGTCCACCGCGTCCATTGTCCAGGATCGTATTGGGGCGAAGAAGGCCGGCGCCATGGACATCGCGGCGGCGTGCACCGGGTTCGTCTACGGGGTGGAGACGGCCCGAGCCTTCGTCTCCTCCGGGGCGGCGCGCACGGTGCTTGTCATTGGGTCCGAGGTCTACAGCAGAATTCTCAACTGGAGAGACCGCGACACCTGCGTGCTCTTCGGGGATGGTGCGGGGGCAGTTATCGTGAAGCGATCGGATGAGGAAGCCGGGCAATCAGAAGTGCTCGACTCGTTCCTCAGGTCACGGGGGAGCGGAGCCCGGACCCTGCTTCGCCCGACTGGGGGCTCCCGAACACCGTTTGTGCCCGGAGAAACAGAGATTGAGTCAACCAGGCTCTCCATGGACGGCCGCCGGGTCTACATGTTCGCCGTGGGAGCTCTGACAGATGTCGTGAACTACCTCCTTGAACGGAACAACCTCACGATTGATCAGATTGATCACATTGTGCCGCATCAGGCAAACATCCGAATCATCGATGCCGCGTGCAAACGCGGTAGATTCCCGCCGGAGAAGTTCTTCACGAATCTCGAGGAGTACGCGAACACCTCAGCGGCCTCAATTCCCATTGCCTTGCATGAGATGGTGGAGAAGGGCCGATTGCAGCGTGGCGACATGGTGATCACCGTGGGGTTCGGGGCCGGGCTGACCTACGGGGGGAATCTCATCCGGTGGTAATCCGGGGTATACTGTGCCGGTGACTCCGCAAGAGCGCATGAATCTGCGTGAACACCTCTTCTACCAGGAACTCCTGACCGAACAGAGCACTTTGAGCGACACGGTTCGGACGTTTGAGAAAGTGATTGTTGATACGGGCATTGCATCCCTGACGGAGATGCGCCAGAAGGCGGCGGTGGCGCCGAGTTCGGCAGGGCAGATCGCTCTGATCGACGGAGGTGCTGATAAGATTGCCGAGCAGCACTATGGTGCGCTGCTCATCCACACGGTGTTCTCATCGTTCACCGACACCCAGGTTCGCGACTTCATCAATCTCGTCCACAAGGAGACCCTTGCACGCCGCGTCTCAATGCTGCTTCACACCGACGATGTGAACCTCCACGAGGTGGAGATCGTACTGGCGGAGTTCACGGCGCTCCCCATCGGGGAATCACAAATTTCACCGAACATCGCAATCGGGATCCGGGTCCAGCTCATAAGCTCTTTCATCAGCGACAATCTGTTCTACGTCGGCGTGGCGAAGTTCCACATAACCATGCGGGACGTTGACGCGCTCATGCAGCGGTTCATCGGCAAGTACGGCCAACGGAGCCGGGTGGGCGGAAAGAGCGCGGGCTCGATCCTCGCAAACAGAATCCTCAAGCCCGTGTTCGGCGAGCCCAGCGGATTTGAGGACCAGATTGAAGAGGTCGAAAGTTACTACCTGACCGCGCAGGTGTTTAGTCGATTCATAGAACACAATCGGTTGGAGGAGGGGCATGATCTCAAGTATCTGGAAACCGAGGAACGCGAGCGGGTACGGGCGGATCTGGAGGTGCGGTTCTACCGCGGGGTATTCCCGGAGGACACTGCCGCCCAGATTGGCGAGATCCTTGAGAAGCTGGGTGACGACCCACTCATCGTTCGCTCATCAAGCCTCCTTGAAGACAGCATGGGCTTCCCGTTCTACGGCAAGTACGACTCGGTCTTCATCTCCAACCAGGGAACCATTGAGGAGCGATGCGAGGAGTTGATGCGGGCGATCAAGAGTGTCTACGTCAGCATGCTCTCCAGCTCCGTCATCGAGTACCGGAAAGACAAAGCTCTGTTGGACTATGACGACAAGATGTCGGTTCTCATTCAGCAGGTGGTGGGCAGGCGATATGGCAAATACTTCTTTCCCGCCACCGCCGGAGTCGCTTTCTCGCACAATCAGTACTGCTGGAGCCATAGGATTGATCCGAAGGATGGCGTCGCGCGCATAGTGCACGGTCTGGGCACCCGGGCCGTGGATCGTGGTGGCGACGACTACCCCCGGCTCGTCTCGCTTGGTCACCCCGAACTCAGACCGGAGGGCTCGCTCAACGAGAAGCTGAAATACTCCCAACGCTTCGTTGATGTCCTGAACCTGGAGACGCGCGGGGCAGAGACCGTGCACTTCGTCGATCTCTACAACTACATCCGGAGTGAAGGGGAGAACGGCTACACGCCGTCACAGGCAGTGTCGCTCATCTCCGATGGTCGGTTCGAGACACCGACCTTCTACCCGGACTCGTTGGATGTGGGAGCGGCTGCGATTACCTTTGACACTCTCCTGGGTCGAACCTCGTTCCCCGGATTGCTCCGAGGCGTTCTTCAAATGCTGGCGAGTTCTTTTGGCGTGCCGGTGGATGTTGAGTTCGCGTGGGAGGGCGATAAACTCTACATCCTTCAGTGCCGGCCACTTGCCGAGTGGAGCGGCGAGACCAGGAAGGTCGAGGTTCCAACACCGTCGGCGAAACAGCGAGTGCTCTTTGAAACGAAACGAGACATTTTCCGAAGCGCGGCCGTTGAGGAGATCCGCTACATCGTCTACGTGGATGGCGCCGCGTACGACGCCTTGCCGACTCCGTCTGAGAAACTCGAGGTAGCGAGGACGGTGGGGCGGGTCAACCGGGCGCTGAAGGGCCACCGGTTCATCATCATGGGTCCCGGACGGTGGGGCTCGGTCAATCTCACCCTCGGAGTGAAGGTGGGCTACGGGGACATCAACAATGCCCTCATGCTCGTGGAGATAGCCCTGGAGCGGGGCGGATACCGGCCGGAGGTCAGCTACGGAACGCACTTCTTCCAGGATCTCATTGAGGCGGACATCATCCCGCTACCGCTCTTTCCGGGCGATGCCGGTTCATTGGAACTCGAGTTCCTGCAGTCGGCGCCGAGTACGCTTGGATCGATCCTGCGCAAGGACCTCATGCCGCCTCAACGTGTCGCCGAGGCAGTGAAAGTGATCGATCTGGACGCCGTCGGCCCTGGGCGAATGTCGGTCTACCTGGATGCCGGGGAGATCCGCGGAAGCGGGCTGCTCGGCTAGATCCAGCCTCTCAGGCGACATGCGGTCGCAACCCGGTCAATGGATATCATGTAGGCTGCGGTGCGCATGTCCACCTTTCGACTCTCGTGCAGTTCGTGAACGGCATGGAAACTTTCGGTCATCCTCCGATCAAGCTGCGTGTGAACTTCTTTTACGTCCCAGTAGTAGTTGTACGCGTTTTGGACCTGCTCGAGGTATGAAACCGTGACGCCGCCGGCGTTCGCGAGGAAGTCCGGAATGACGTAGATGCCCCGCTCGTGGAGGACGGCATCCGCATCGGGCGTGGTCGGTCCGTTGGCGAGTTCACAGACAATCTTCGCCTGGATCTTGCCCGCGTTCCTGGCTGTTATCGCGTTCTCCAGCGCCGCGGGGACAACGATGTCCACCGGCAGCTCAAGAAGCCCGTCCGGGTCCATCGATTCAGCGCCATCAAACCCAACAACCGATCCGGTTCTGAGCGAGTGTTGAGCAAGCGCATCAACATCTATTCCATCTTCGTTGATGACAGCGCCATTTACGTCACAGGCAGCGACAACCGTCAACCCGAGCACCTTTGACCCAAGCAGCGCCGCGTTCGAACCAACCTTGCCAAATCCCTGAACGGCGACCCTCGCCGTTGACGGGTCAATACCGAGCAGTTTGCACGCCTCTCTCATCACGTAGACCCCACCCCGGGCAGTGGCATCACCGCGGCCCTGAGACCCTCCAAGCTGGAGCGGCTTGCCGGTAATCACCCCGGGGTGCGTCTCTCCGACGAGGGTTTCGTACTCGTCGAGCATCCACGCCATGATCTGCGAGTTTGTGTAGACATCGGGCGCGGGAATGTCCCGGGTAGCGCCCAGGACACGACCCACCGCACGGATGTATCCACGGGCGAGACGTTCCTTCTCCCCTTCGGTCATTTCCAGCGGGTTGCAGGTGACGCCGCCCTTCCCCCCACCGAGAGGCAGATCGACAACGGCTGTCTTCCATGTCATCCAGGCCGCAAGCGCTCTTACCGTGTCAATCGTCTCGTCAGGATGCCAGCGGAGTCCACCCTTCGTCGGACCTCGCGAGTTGTTGTATTGGACCCGATACCCCTTGAACACCCGGGTGTTCCCGTCATCCATGCGAACGGGGATAGTCACCGCGAACTCCCGCATCGGTTCACGAAGCAACAGGCGGGCCGAGACATCAAGCCCGAGCAGCTCCGCCGCCCCATCAAACTGCCGCTGCGCGATGGCAAACGGATTCAAACTCTCACTCTTCGTGTCGCTCAATGTGTACCTCTCGTGGGATTCAATATTGGCACGTCAGTATAGACCCGGGTTTCAGAATCCCACAACGAAAAGTTTGAGAGACCCGAATCACCCCTCGGAGCGACGCAGTGAGACGACAAGCCGTTCCAACGATTGGTCGTCAATATCGATATCCACTCCGACTGCCGTGCCCGACCGGAGGTGATAGAGAATCGACTCGGCAGGCTTGTAATAAATTGCATGAGCCGCCCGTCGGTAGAGCTCCATCTGCACGGCGTAGTGCTCCGGCACAAGTTCACGGTCGGTCTTGAAATCGACCACGATGACCTTGTTGCCAAGATCCAGCACGAGATCCATCTTGCCGCGAACCCACGACTCAACCGGCAGACGGAGAAGGAAGGGAAGCTCAAACTCGCAGGCTTCCGCGGTCTCGGCCAGCTTCCACAGATCGGATGCCAGAAAGCCTTCGGCGAGCGCCACCCCTTCAGCGAGAAAATCACCGAGCCGCTTGCCTTCCAGAGGCGGCCGGACCGACGCCGGCAGCGCTGCGGGTTTCTGAAGCGAACGGGCATCGGCCCGTTTGGTCCCGAGCTGCTCGATACAGTAGTGGGTGAAGGTGCCGAACAGATCAGCCACGCCAGCGGTGGCAGGTTCCTCCGCCGGGCTGGCGACTTCTCCGACCCGACCGACGACGATTTCCGCGGCCGGAGCAACGGTCTTCCCGGCCCCGGCAGTGTCAGGTACTCCAGCGACCGGGCCGATCTCCCGAGAGATCGCGTTCAGGTCGGTCGCGGTGAACGCTCGCCGGGGATAGGCGCGCGGGATGCCGGCCACGGTTGAGTAGTCGCCTGCGAGCTTCGCGATATCGCGAGTTTGCACGTGATGCCGTCGCTCCGCCCTCGCCGTGATCGGCACCGGCTGGAGCTCCTGGATGGAGATCGATATGTCGGAGGCGTTCCGCAATTCCTCGGTCGCTGCCTCAAACGGTGGCGCGAGCATGGCCATGAGTGATCGGTCCTTGCCGCGCGGGAGACCCGAGAAGATGAGATGGGTCTCCGCCCGGGTGGCCCCGACGTAGAGCAGCCTCCGGAGCTCGGCAACTTCCTGCAGAGCCGCAAGGTCACGCTCCACTCGGTAGATGAAGTTCACCGCCTGGTCCCGAGGGTTGTCGGCCCGGTTCGCCGACACGTTGAACACCAGCCCGTGAGCATCTGACTTGTAGAACGGGGTGGCCGACACCGAATCAGTCCTGCCGCGGTTCCCGGCATTCGCCAGTATGACAACGGGAAACTCAAGTCCTTTCGCCTTGTGGATTGTCATGATGTGGACGCCGTCACTCTCGTCACGGACGATGTTCAGCTCGTCCATCCGCTCACTGAGGCCGATGTTTGGCCGAACTGTGCTCAGAAACGCCGCAAGACCGCGGTCCTCATGGAGCCGGGCCAATTCGTATATGTAGTCGTAGTGCTCGAGGTACGCGGTGTGGTCCTCCCGACGGAGCAGGTGATACCGGTATCCCCAGTGGTACCAGATGTGATGGACCAGATCGGTCAGCCGGACGGTGTCCGCGAGCTGGGCCAACTCGTCGCAGCGAGCGGCGGCAAGGTGGTGTCGTTCCTGATCAGCCGAACCCAAACCCGGCACCTCGTTCGTGAGTTGCCCTTTCTCGGCCAAGGTGCGGATGACACCGTCATCGGTCATTCCGACCAGGGGTGATCGGAGGAACGCGGCGAGGGCAACGCGGTCCTGAGGATAGAGAACGAGTTGCAGAGCGTTGTAGATGTCATTCATCGGGGCTTCGAGGAAGAGGCTTCGCGCCGTCTGCGTCACATAGGGAATCCCCATGAGCCGAAGCATCCTCTCCACGCGCATCTGATTCCCCGTTGATCGCATGAGGATTGCGAAATCTCCGTATTCGGCCGCACGAGTAGCGGCGGCCGGTCCTCCGGAGACCGAGGGTTCGGCCTTGACGAGCAGATCGCCGCGATCCACGGCCTCCCGTATGAAACGGGCAATGTGAAACGCTTCAGCCTCGTTGTCCTCCATGAACTCGGGATCCTTGTTGCGCCCGACGATCTGCCACAGTTCCACCGATGGCATCAGTCCGGGGGTTGCGGCACGCGAACCGAGCGGCGCGAACCGGGCCTCGTACGCCGGTTTCGGCTCGCTGAATACTCGACTGAAGAAGGCGTTGAAGAACCGGATGAGCCCGGGCTCACTGCGATAGTTGCTGCCGAGAGTGATCGCTGCGCGGTCTTTGCCAGGGGCGCGGTCGCCACCGAGTTCTTCGGAGAGGCGTTTGAACACGGAGACTTCCGCCCCTCGGAATCGATAGATCGATTGCTTCTCGTCCCCCACGAAGAAGAGCTTGCCCGGGTCCAGGTCCGTTGGGTCCGGCACTCCAAGGCCCTCCTGATCCGTGCGTTCGGCGAGAAGGTAGAGCAGCTGTTTCTGCTCGTCGTTGTTATCCTGAAACTCGTCAATCATGATCGCCTTGAATCGGCGCTTGTAGTATCTCCGAAGCTGCGGGTCATGCTCGAGCACGCTGATCGCCAGGGCCGTCACGTCGTGATAGGAAAGGATCCCCGAGCGACGCTTCTCGGAGGTGACAATCGATTGGAACTCGTCGGCCAGCTCTGTTGCGCCAACCATCTCGTGCCACGACCTGAGGGTGAGCAGAAGCTCGCGCAGACCGGCTATGCTCTTGTGGAGACTGTCCACATGTGACTTGAACTCAACGACTTCGGGTTTCCTGCTGGAGCCGCAGTTCTTCTTGACGGCCGAGAATGCGTCCAGGGCGGAGAGCAGTTCGGTGATGTGGCGGTCAACCCCGCCGGGCAACGAGTCCCGTCCGTCGGTCTCCCGCAGCTCGCGAACGATCGAACCGCTCGTGAGTTCCCCGATATCGATCCCCGCAGTGACCTGCCGGGCGGTCGCGATGCACTTTGCCTCATCCCCGTTGAGGGCGCCAATACTGTCAACGGTGGTTTCCAGTTCGCTCCCGTACCGGCCAAGCTCCCCCAGGAGATACTCCCGCTGTGCGGCCG
>JAHOYX010000036.1 GCA_019038705.1 Spirochaetales bacterium | reverse complement strand
GTGCCCCCCTATTCCTCTTCCGTCCGGATTCGCTGGACGTCGCCGTAGTCGTAATAGAAACCGTTTACAAGAACCTGCGGATATTCACCGTTGGTGACCTCATCAACCTGTCCCGTGATCGTGGCTGCACCAAGCACGATGTCAACCGTCTTGCCGAGCAGCGAGACTGCCTGGCCCGACTGGAGGAGCCCCCCGAGTCGCTCGAACTCAGAGGAGAGGTTGGTCATCTGCTCCAGCGTGGAGAACTGTGCCATCTGAGCGATAAACTCGCGATCATCCATCGGCTCGGTCGGGTCCTGATGGGTCAGCTGGGTAATGAGAAGCTTCAGGAATTCGTCCTTTCCGAGTTCGTCGGTAGCAACTCGCGTCCCATTCAGGGCCCGGTTGAAGCTTTCCGCCTGGGCCTGTACATTCGCCAGGTCTGTTGTTGTCATCTGCGCCACAAAGGCATCCATGTTCGTCTCCTCTACACAACCAGATCGACCAAATCATGGTCGTCTTCAAGCATTTCCACCAACGGGACCGCATGATCCAGTTCACGGAGGGCCGTTGCTGCATGCCCACCGTCCGGCGTTCTCTGAGAGCCGCTCCCTGAGTTCGCCAACGCAACATCCAGGGTGCCGGTCTCCAGACCACTCTCGTTGAAGGCCTCGATCAGACTTGCAAGGTTCTGCTCGAAGATTTCCCGTACACTTGAATTTTCGACAATTATCCGGCCGGCTATATGCCCTTCCTGCATCTGAAGGACGATTCTCACGTTTCCGAGGCTTTCAGGCTTCAGATGTAGCCGAATCTCACCGGTATCGTTGCCCCTGACAACCATTCGAGCCGTCCGGACAATCTCACCGTTGACCTGATCGTCCAGCGTCTGCCTGAGCGACTGCAACACGCCTGAGTTCGTCCGCATCTGCGTCGTGCCATTCATCATACGAGGCACCACCGTGTCCGGATCAGCAGGCCTTGCACTGAGCAGTGAACTGAACGATTGGTCTCCGGCGCTCTGTGAGTCATTTCCGGAGACTGTTCCGGAACCGGCGCCATCCGCGCTCTTCACAACCTCGGAAGCAGTGTTCCCGGCGTCGGCCTCTCGAGGGGTTCGCTCGCGCAGATCACGCACGACAATCCTGGTCTTTCGATCGGCCTGAGATCGCTCCTCAGACGCCGCCTCCATCACCATGCGGTCAGCGGCACTGTAGGTACTCGCTGCCGAGACTCCTTTACTGTCTCTCTGGACGGGTCCCTGCCGGCCGCGCATCGCAGGACCTTTCACGTCGTTGAGACCGGACCGGCTTGCGTTCTCCAGGACAACATCAATCTCAGCGATCCGACCTGTGTCGGGCTTGTCAATCGCCGTAAGCTCCTGAGCAGGCACTCCGGATTTTGCGACAGGTTCGAGAAGATTGTCGCGGGCGACAGTGGAGTCTGTGCTGCGACGCCCGGGATCCTCCCGGCCCTCACCGGCGGCACTTCGTCCCGCAAATGCCGCCTTCAGATCTGCAATCGTCGCCGGCCCCCCGCCAGGTTCTCTGCGGGGACCGAAGTCGGCTGCGTTGACTTGTTTGGCTGCGCCGGCCCCGTGCAGGGCGAGGGCGGGCTCCTTTTGGCTGACTATCGAGTCATCGGCCGACGGCTTGTGCTCCTTCGGAGCATCGGCGATGCGGCTACGCCCGTCCGGATCATAGGAACTCTGTTCGGAGTCGGTTGGAATGGCCGGAGTCGGAGCACTGCTGTGGCCGACCGGGTCATTGGGCGCCTCCTCGTATGCTTCCCGCCGGTCATCAGAAACCTGTTGGTCTTGAGGATCCATGATCCGTGCCAGGTAGGTGCTGAACTCATCGCCTGTGTTGGAGGGGATCTCGGCTGCATGGTTGTCGGTAAACGGTATCGTTGAGAAGTCTACTGCAGCAATCTGACTAATCGGCACCCTCTATCTCCGGCAACAGCAATAATCGTTCACCGACGGCCGCTGCGCGCTCAGCAGGAAGCTGCGAAAGCCAGAATGGAACCAGCGAGGCCTGTCCCGACTCTTGCGCCAACTCGTCGGTCACCAGCAGAACGTCAAGCAGATCGTCATCGGCATAACTGACCATCTGCGCTACCGCATCCGCCGGCGGCATGTTGGTGAGATAACCCGAAAGCTTCACCAACGCTGCTCTTTCATTCTCGACTTGCCGTTGACTTTCGCTTACAGAATTTTCACGATCCTCGAGTTCGGCCTCGAGCGCTTCCAGCTGATCGGCCAACAACCGGAGCTCGGCCTCGCGCGTGTCCACCTCCGCTCCGCGCTGCGTGAGTTCATCCTCCCGCAACGCAAGCGCATCTTCACGTTTCTCAAGTCGTGACCCCTCAAGGAGCAACGGATCATCGGCCTGGATCGCTACTTCCCGGGGCTGAAGCCCCACCCATCTCAGGGCAGGCGCAAAGAATCCTGTGACATCAAGGAGCCCGAGGAAATCAAACCACAGCGCGCCACCAACTCCAAGCATGACAACAAGCAGAGTAAGCCCGAATATCCTCGGCCATGCCCGCGCACGACCATAACCCTGATCGCTATACATCAATTTCCTCCGTCTCCAGTCGACTGCGGATCAACTGATTTCCGGCAATCTCATCGAGTACTCTGCCCTCATCCCGCAACGCATCGCGGTAGTATTCCTGGGCCTGGCGCTCTTTCAGCCTGGTCAACGCCTTGCGCTTCCTGCTGGCCTCTACATAGCCGTCCCGTATTTTCGACCGCTCAACTTCCAGAGCGACAAGCTGGTGTTGGAGTTCCATTACCCGCAAATCAATTCGATTCACATAGTCTTCCCGGGTTCGCATGATGAGCATATCCACTGTCCCTGCACCGGCGTGCAATCTTCTCGTGTCATGACGCCTCCGGGCCCACTCCGCGATTTCCTGTTCCGCCGTCACCACGCGACCGGTCACCTCGGCCAGCTTCAACTCCCACTCCTGCTCGGCGTATCGGCGCAGCTCCAGGATCTTGTCCAATTTGAATCGGAATCTACGCATCATCTTCCCGTGTTCGACTCAGGATAGCGGAAACCGAATTCACGGCTGGTTGAACATACTCGTCGCTTCCGGCGGAATCCTCGGAGAACTGAATGCCCGGACCATTGTGAATCGCGAGGAGCTGCGCGCGGATGTCTTCCACCGCCGCATTCTCGGAGATGCCCTGCTGCAGGAACGCGTTGATTGCCGGGAGCTTCTCCAGCGCTTCATCGATCTCGCGATTGCTTCCCGCCGCGTAGGCGCCCACATTGATCAGGTCCTCGGCCTCCCGGTAGACGGCCAGAAGTCTGCGGACATACCCGGCGGCCTGCTGCAGTTCGGACGAGGTTACCACATTGGCCAACCTGCTTATCGAATCCAGCACATCAATCGCCGGATAGTGGTAGCGCTGCGCAAGCCTTCGGCTCAGCACGACGTGGCCGTCCAGAATGCCCCGCACCGCATCGGAGACCGGTTCATCCATATCGTCGCCTTCCACCAGGATGGCGTAGAAGCCGGTGATGGATCCAATCGCACTGGTGCCGCTGCGCTCAAGGAGCTTTGGCAAGGTGCTGAACACACTCGGCGGAAAGCCACGCGTGGCCGGCGCTTCGCCGGTGGCAAGCCCTATCTCGCGCTGTGCTCGGGCAAAACGCGTGATCGAATCGAAGAGCAACATCACATCCTTGCCCTGATCACGGAAGTACTCGGCGATGGTCGTGGCAACGAATGCGCCGCGGAGACGAGCCAGTGGCGGACTGTTGGACGTGGAGACCACAACGACGCTTCGGGCGAGCCCTTCGGTACCGAGGTCGTTCTCCAGAAACTCGCGTACCTCACGACCACGTTCACCGATGAGCGCAATGACGTTGACGTCCGCACGTGTGTTCCTTGCGACCATACCGATCAGAGTGCTCTTGCCGATTCCACTACCGGAGAACACGCCCATGCGCTGGCCCTTTCCGGTGGCCGCCAGGCCGTCGATGGCACGTATGCCGGTGACCAGTTGCTCTCGTATCGGCCGCCTCTCCAGTGGGTTCGGTGGGTCTGCAATAACCGGGTAGAGATCCCGCGACCCTACGGCTCCCCTTCCGTCGATTGGCTTCCCTAACGGACCGAGAACGCGCCCGAGGAGCCCCTCGCCCACGGGAATCTCCAGCGCACTTCCGGAGGCAATGACGCGGGACCCAATCTGAATACCCGTGACCTCGGTGAAAGGCATGAGCTGGACGGTGCGTCCCCGGAGTCCGACGACTTCGCCCCAGACCATGGGGCCACCCTCCGACAGTTCAATCTGACACACCTCTCCAATGACGGCCTGCGGCCCGGCACTTTCTATGAGTAGACCCTGGACGCGCTCCACCCGACCGATATATCGGATCGTTTCGGTGCGCTCAATTACTGTTGTGTACTTGTCAAAGACGCTCAAAGGGCCCTCCCTCCCCGATCGCGACGCCTACTTCTTGGTCTTTGCCCGAATAGGCATTAGCTCCAAAATCCGGTCTTCAATTTCCTGCAGCTGACTTGCGACCCTTGCATCAATTTCGCCAAAGTCGGTTTCAATGATCGCGCCGCCCGGATCCACTGTGCTGTCTTCGGCGACAGTGATGTGATGCTCTCGCTCAACCCGTTCCACGATATCCTGAATGTGATTGGTCACCATTTCGAGATCTGCAATGTTGACACGAATGATGACATCGGTCTTTTCCTTGAGCTTGCGTAGTGCCTGGGTCACGTTATTGACCACCACGTTGCGCTGGTTCTCGCTGATCACCTTCACGACCTTCTTGGCAATCTGCAGAACCAGGTTCACAATCTGCGCTTCAGAATCCTCGATTATCTCGTTGCGCCGATCGATGGCCTTGTTGATGATAACGTGCAGCCGCTCAACCAGCCGCTCATGCTCCGCACGACCCTCGACAAACCCCGCCTCTCGTCCCTCGTCGAATCCGGAACGTCGGGCAGTCTCTTCAGCCTCACTTGCCTTGCGGCCGGCCTCGCGCTCGATTTCCGCGGCGTTCTCCTGCGCTTCCTTGCCGATCCGAGCCGCATCTTCCCCGGCTTCGTGCTTGATCTGCTGGGCTTGCTCCTGCTTCTTCTTCACTTCGTCAAACGCAACTCGTTCAGCGTCCTTGACAATCCGGTCCGCCTCGTCGCGGGCCTTCTGGATCATCCCTTCACGCTCCTGATCCCAGCCGACTTGAAAAGCCTCCGCCTCCCGACGGAGATCGTCGGCGGTTGGCCCCTCGTACTCGGAGATCTCCACCGCTTCGGCTGCGTCAAGCTGGGGAGCGAACTCTTCGGGAGGTTGGATATACACCTTTCGGAAGGTGTTCTTTACTTCCTTCGCACGGAACACATTCTTTGCCACACCAACTCCTCTACAGCGGGAAACTTGCGAGCCGGTTTCCACGGCAGCCGTCAGACGACCAGTTCATCTTCACCTGCTCTTGCGACCACTATTTCGCCCTGTTCCTCGAGCTTGCGGATGATGGACACAATCTTCTGCTGCGCCTCTTCAACATCCTTCATCCTGATCGGGCCCATGTACTCCATGTCTTCCTTGAGCAGGGTCGCGGCCCGCTTACTCATATTTCGGTAGATTTTGTCCTGAACTTCGGTGTCAACACTCTTCAGCGCCTTTGCCAGCTCGCTCGTGTCAACTTCACGCATCACTTTCTGAATCGCACGATCGTCCAGCATGACGATGTCCTCGAAGACGAACATACGCTTCTTGATGTCCTCAGCCAGCTCAGGATCCTCTTCCTCCAGACTCTCGATGATCGTCTTCTCGGTGGACCGGTCTACGAGGTTGAGAATCTCAACGATGCTCTCGACACCACCGGCTGCCGTGTAGTCCTCACTGGAGAGTGTTGAGAGCTTCTTCTCGAGCACTCGCTCCACCTCGCGGAGAGTTTCCGGACTCGTCCGATCCATGGTGGCTATTCGCTTGGCAACATCGCTCTGGATCTCATGCGCCAGGCTGGAGAGAATGACGGATGCCTTCTGCGGCTCCAGGTACGCCAGAATCAACGCGATTGTCTGAGGATGCTCCTGCTGGATGAAGTTGAGCAGGTGCATCGGATCGGTGCGGCGGACAAAGTCGAACGGTCGCACCTGCAGACTGGAGGTCAGTCGATTGATGATATCAACGGCTTTCTGACTTCCGAGACTCTTCTCAAGGAGTTCCCGAGCGTACTCAATTCCACCCGACGTGATGAAGTCCTGAGCCATCATCAGCTCCTGGAACTCCATCAGCACACGATCACGCTCCTGCGAGTCAACGGTCTCAAGCCGTGCGATCTCAAAGGTCAGCGCTTCAATCTCGTCTTCTCGCAGATGCCTGAAGATCTCCGAGGAGATTTCACTCCCGACGGTCACGAGGAAGATTGCGGCTTTCTGTCTACCGGTAAGTTCTTTCCGAATTCCGCCCTTCTTGGAAGAAGAGGAGGATGGAGGTGCGGGCGCGGCCCCTGTCTGTTTCGCCATACTACTACTCCTCCACCAGCCAGGTTCGGATCAGCTGGGCGACATCTTCAGGATGCTCCCGAGCCATATTGACTGCGTTCTCCTGCATTTCGAGCCGTGCGCGTTCCTCAACCGACATCTCGACTTCGGTGCCTTCGTCCTCGGCGCTGCGCAGCGCGGCCTCCCGCATTGCCTGATGCTGGCGTGCAAGTTCCTCCTCCCGGAGGCGACGACGACGCTCAATCTCGCGGGAGATGAGACGGAAGGCGATGAATACAACGAGCACAGCGGCGACGCCAATGAGAGAGAACAGCACAATCTGCTGAATCTGCTGCTGTCGCCGTGCGGCGGCGTCCTCCTCAAACTGCTCTCTGGTTCGATCAAACTGGACGTGCTGAACGGTCACAGAGTCACCGCGGCGTGCATCGTACCCGATTGCATGCTCAACAATGACCTTGATTGAACCCAGCAGTTCCTCCGACGGCGGCGTGTAGGCACGGCTTATCGAGCCATCCACATTGATCACCAACTGTCCGTCTTCATCATATTCGTTCCGCCAGATCCCGTCGATGGCAAGTCCGATAGTCCTTCGCATGAGGGTGGGACTCACCGTCTCCTGGGTCTCGCGGGTGTTGATCTCGTTGTTTTGAGTTCGGGAGGTGTTGCTCCACTCACCCACGGTGTCCTGCAGATCTTTGTAGGCAGGCGGGGTCTGACCTTCCTGCCCCGGAGGCCCCTCGGGATTGAACCCGGTCCCCCGAAACTCCTCCTCGATGCTCTGAACCGAAAGCGGGACGTAGAGCTCAAGCTGAGAGTCGTCATACGGGGTGAGCGGGTTATCGGACCCCACGGTAATCGGGAAAACTTCCCGGGTCTGGATCTCCTTCTGACTCATGTCAATCTCAACTTCAAGCCGCGGGATACGGACGCGATCCGCGGTGAGCATTCCCGCGATGCCTTCCAGCACCTCGGCACGGAGGCGTCGCTCCTCTTCCGCCTTCAGCTCCAGCTCACGGCGAGTCAGCTCGATTCGATCAAGCTCGGTCAGCCCCTCAAAGTCATCCAGCACGAGGCCGGTGAGATCGCTGATGGTGATGTTCTCGGGTGTCAGGCCCTCTATGGCGAACTGAATCAGCTTCTCGATCCCTTCGACCTTGGCGCGGTTTTCCCGAATGTCGCTACCGGGCTTCGCGGTAAGAATGACACTTGCGGTGATAGGGTTCTGCTCGTCGAGGAAGAGCCGGTCTTCTGGAAACGCAATCGTAACGCTCGCGTTGTCCACGTCGGCCAGCGCTTCGATATGCAGCTCCAACTCGCGCGTCAGTGCGCGATGCAGATTGATGTTGCGTTCAAAATCGGTCTGGGTCCAGCGTTCCACATCGAAGATCTCCCACGGATCGGTCTCCGGAGGGACAAGATCTTCACGCACGAGGATGCTCCGCGCACGACGCGCCGTTGCATCGTCGTCCACGACAATACGGTTGTCGGAAGTCACCGAGTAGGAGAATCCCTCTTGATCCAGGCGTTGGACTATCCGATCAAGGTCGGCCGGATCTGTGATGGATCTTGAGAACACCTCCGCCCGGGTGGGCGCGGCGCTCACTGCGACAAGTAGCACAATCCCGATGATCACCACTCCAAGGATGGACAGAAAGATGATCTTCTGGACCGTCTTCCACTTATTCCACAGCCCCTTGATCTGCTGAGTGAGTTTCTGAAGCCATTCCATGTTCCCCTCCCAAAACTACGGTTGTCGTCGCGACAACATGTCGCCCGCGACAACTGGTCCTAACTCGCCGGTGCACCTCCGGCCCCGGATATGCGCCGGCCTCGCCGGCCACGTCCCGCCCTGGCGTTAACGGACACTCTGGATCTCCCGGTACGCCTGAATTACTCTGTCCACCACATTCTTGGCAATACTCAGACTCATACTCGCCTTCGCAGCTGCAATCGTCACGTCGTGGGCGTTGACGCTTTCCGGATCAACCACTGCCTGCACGGAGAGCGCTTCGCTGGTCAGCTGCGACGCGTTGACATTGTTGATGCTGTCAAGCAGAAGGCTGCCGAAGCTCTGTGAGGTGGAAGCCGGCGCCGGTCCGAAAGACTCTCCGGCGAGATGCCGGGCGTCGGTTCGAGCCAGCTCAAATACGTGGCCAGATACCTGTGATATGCTCAAGTAGTTCATCTATTCCCCCCCCCTATCGAGCAATGCTCAACGCCTGTTGGAACATCGTCTTCGCGCCGTTCACGACGGCGATATTGGCCTCGTAGCTTCGTGACGCCGAGATGAGGTCAACCATCTCGTTCACCACATTGACGTTCGGCATTTCGACATAGCCCGCCCGTGGACCGCTCTTGATGGCATCCGGATGCTCAGGATCCCATACCAGCCGCGGCTCGGAGTCCGTGTCCTTCTGGATCTCGACTATGCGGACACCCTGACCAACTCCGTTATCCAACGCCGTCGGAGTGAACGGACTGCGCCAGTAGGGTTGATCAGTGCGTGGCCGCAGAATCACACGACTGCGTCTGAAAGGTCCGCCCTCAGGAGTTCGCGTGGT
This sequence comes from Spirochaetales bacterium, assembly GCA_019038705.1. Lineage (GTDB taxonomy): Bacteria > Spirochaetota > Spirochaetia > DSM-27196 > SLST01 > JAHOYX01. The sequence continues at coordinate 2,694 of JAHOYX010000036.1, read as the reverse complement.
CGTTGCGTTTGCAATGTTGTTCGCAATGACGTCCTGGCGGAGCCTTTGAGCCGTCAATCCGCTCGATGCTGTATTAATAGTCGTAAACAGGCCCATTCAGTCTACCCCCTCAGTACCAGATTCGCTCGGGCGAACTGCTGGTTCACACTGTCCGTCATCAGTGTGTACAGCAGTTGATTGTTGAGGAAGTTCATGCTCTCTTCCTCAATGTCAACATTGTTCCCGTTGTTGTCTGAAGTCGTCAGATAGTCCAATTGCCGATTGGGCTGGACGGATCGATAGTCAATCGGCTGCTGAAACGGGATGTGCCGTTCGTGAGTCATTGCGGCCTGGATCCCCCGGGAACCTTCGCTCTCGAGTGCCGTCTGCAACCGACTCTCGAAGTTTATGAATGAGCGTTTGAAGTTGGGAGTGTCGGCGTTGGCAATGTTGTCTGCAATGACATCCTGGCGCAGCATGGACGTGTCCATGCTGCGATGAAGTATGTCGAGTGTTCGACCAAAACTGCTTTCTAAAAACATGCTGTTCCCCTCCCTTCCATCATCGGCGCCTCTTCCATGAGCCTTTATGGGCCAGGTGGCCGTAAGCTCGTCGCGCCAATCAACGCGCTCACAGGATGTACCGAGACAAATCCTGATCTTCCACGACATCCCCGAGCCGCTTGTCCACATACTCGGGCGTGATTGGAATCGTCTGTCCGCTCAATTCAGGGGCCGTGAAGCTCACCTCCTCGAGGAGCAACTCCATAATCGTGTGCAGCCTCCGTGCACCGATGTTTTCGGTCTTACTGTTCACCTCTGCCGCTATCCTGCTCAGCTTCTCTATTGCGTCGTCGGCAAATTCAAGCGTCACCCCTTCGGTGGCGAGAAGTTCCGTGTACTGGCGAATGAGAGAGTTCTGAGGCTGGGTAAGTATCTTCTGGAACTCGTCCGCCCCAAGCGCCTCAAGCTCCACCCGAATCGGAAATCGGCCCTGAAGTTCCGGGATCAAATCGCTTGGCTTGCTCATGTGAAAAGCCCCGGCCGCGATGAAGAGGATGTGGGAGGTGTCCACCATACCGTACTTGGTGTTCACCTTGCTCCCCTCAACGATCGGCAGGATGTCCCGCTGCACGCCCTCACGGCTCACATCCACGCCACCCCGGTTCTCCTTGCTGGCAATCTTGTCAATTTCGTCGATGAAGATGATCCCCATCTGTTCGGCTCGCTCTCGGGCGATCTCGTTCACTCGTTCCTGGTCCACGAGCTTGTCCATCTCCTCCTGCATGATTGCCTCACGAGCATTGCGAATGGTGGTCCGTTTTCGCTTCTTCTTGCCGCCGAGGATTCCGCCAAGACTCCCGAGATTGAGGTCCATCTCCTCGAAATTGCTGCCTGAGAAGATCTCGATTGCCGGGAACTGGCTCTTTGTGATCTGGATTTCCACCTCTTTGTCATCCAGCTTTCCCTCGCGCAGCCGCTGTCGGAATTTCTCACGGGTGGAACTTGCCCCGGCGAGGACAGGCAATGACTCGACAGCCTCTGCCGGCTCGCCGGCCGAATCGCCGACGGGCGCGGATGCACCGGCGTCGGGCTGTGAACCTTTCTTCCCCACACCGGGGAGGAGCAGGTCAAGGAGTTGTTCCTCCGTCCTCTGCTCGGCCTGTTCTCGCACTCCGTCCTGCAGCTCATCCTTCACCATGGCAACCGAGAAGCCGACAAGATCCCTGACCATGCTCTCGACATCCCGCCCGACATAGCCAACCTCGGTGTACTTGGTGGCTTCCACCTTCACGAACGGCGCACCTGTCAGCTTGGACAGACGGCGCGCTATCTCAGTCTTTCCGACCCCCGTCGGGCCGATCATGATGATATTCTTCGGCGCCACCTCATCACGCAGTTCCTCGGGGAGCCGTCGTCGCCGCAACCTGTTCCGGAGCGCAATGGCGACAGCCTTTTTGGCCTTTTCCTGCCCTATGATGAACCTGTCCAGCTCCGCGACGATCTCCCTTGGGGTCAGTTCACTCAGATCGCGCCTCATTGGAGTTCCTCCACCGTGATGTCCATGTTCGTGTAGATACATATTCGCCCGGCAATCCCAAGACTTCGGAGGGCTATTTCGCGGGCCGACAGCCCGGAGCTCAGCCCGTCGGTATCCAGATACGCAAGGGCCGCAGCGAGCGCGAAGTTGCCGCCGCTTCCGATGGCAATGGCGCCGGCTTCAGGCTCCACGACATCACCCGTGCCCGACACCAGATACATGTGCTCCATGTCAGAAACGAGAAGCAGTGCTTCCAGTCGCCGCAGCATCCGATCCGTTCTCCACTCTTTGGCAAGTTCTACAGCGGCTCGCGTGATATCTCCGCCATACTCATTGAGATTCCCCTCGAACCGCTCCAGGAGCGTAAACGCATCGGCGGTTGCGCCGGCGAATCCAACAAGAATCCTGTCGCTATAGATCCGACGCACCTTGCGCGCGTTCCCCTTCATGATGGTGTCACCCATTGTGACCTGCCCGTCCCCGGCCATGGCAACCCGCCCGTCCTTCCGGACCGCGAGTACGGTTGTGCCGTGCATTTCCGACATGAGCTTCTCACTCATGAGCACCTCCTCCAGAATCAACGTCTGCACCAGTACAGGCATGCGGATGTGCGGCGTCGTAGATCTGCTTCAAGCGGCCGAGCCCGAGGTGTGTGTACACCTGCGTGGTTGACAG
>JAHOYX010000213.1 GCA_019038705.1 Spirochaetales bacterium | reverse complement strand
CTCCCGGGCCGGGCAACATGATCGGTCAACGTGAGGCATCTTGTCGTGTTCGCGCGCTCCACTTATGATGAATCGATGCAGACAACCCGCCTGGAAGCAATCATGTTCACCGACATTGCCGGGTATTCGCGGCTTATGGACGAGGATGAAGAGCGAACGATCGACCTGCTCAAACGCCACAACGAGATCGTGTTGCCAATCATCGAGTCGGCCTCCGGTGTCGTCATAGATGCCATAGGCGACGGGTTACTGGTGGTATTTCCGAGTGTACGCAGGGCGGTGGCGTGTGCCGTGGCGATCCAGGACGCAATAGACTTCCACAATTCCACCGCCGAGGCGTCAGACCAGTTCAAGCTGCGCGTAGGGATTCACCTTGGCGAGGTATGGCACGAAGACGACCGTGTATATGGGACGGGAGTCAATGTTGCCGCTCGGGTGCAGCCCTTCGCGCTGCCGGGCGGAGTCTGCATCACGGAGGACGTTCATCGTCAAGTTGAGCGCAAGATCGAAAGTTCGATAGTGAGCATCGGCGTGCAGACCCTGAAGAACATCGCCAGGCCATACGAGCTGTTCCGGGTTGTGACCGGACACGAGGTCGAGCCTGTCGGCGCTGTCAGCGGCGCGCACGTTGCGTCTGAGCCGATGGGTGAGCTCGACAAGGTCAAGGAGGAGCTCCTGAGTGAGCTTCAGAAGATCGGTGAGAAGCGAAAACAAGCCGACGGATCGGGGCACGGTGGCGGGAGCCTGGAACACCGGATTGAGAGCAAGGTCTATGGCCTCGTTGAGCATGTCATGGACCGTGCTCTGGACAAGTGGGATAAGATGCCCGAAGAGAAGAAGCTCGGACTGATTCGTTCGGGGAAGCTCAGCGTTGATCTGGGGAAGCGCAGCGACGATGATGACGATGATGATGAGAGTTCCTCCGGATCGGCCGGGACAATGGCCTTTGGGGCCGCAGCCAGCATCGGATTTGGCCTCGGGTACTTCTACTTTGGCCTTGGCTGGATGATCTGGCCGTTTGCGCTTGCCGGGATTCTTCCTTTCGTCGTGGGTCTGTACGAGCTGATCAAGCGTTCGGTCCGTACACGAGCGGAGCGCGCCGGGCGACCGGCACAGCTGGAGAGGGAAGTCCTGCAGGTCGCACGACGCCTAGGTGGCCGGGTCACCGTGGTTCAAGTCGCCGCCGAGACCGGCCACTCGCTCGATGAGATCCAGTTGACATTGGACACAATGACAAGCAAGGGGTACGTCAGCCAGGAGATTCTGGAGACCGGAGTCATCCGGTACGACTTCCCGTCATTCCTCGGGGACGAGACCGAGTAGAGAGAATGGCAGCACCAAGAATCACTGTGGTCGGCAGCAACATGGTGGACCTCATCACCTACGTGGACCGTATGCCGTCAACGGGGGAGACCGTCGTGGCCCCTCGTTTCGACATGGGATTTGGCGGAAAGGGTGCCAACCAGGCCGTGGCGGCCGCGCTCCTGGGCGCCGACGTCCGCATGGTCACCAAGGTCGGTGACGACCTGTTCGGGCCCAATACCAGGGCCAATCTGGAGAACCGTGGAATCAATACCCGTTTCGTGGAAACGGCGCCGGGCGTATCCAGCGGGGTAGCACCTATCTTCGTCGAGTCCGATTCGAGCAACAGCATCCTCATCGTGAAAGGCGCGAATGAGCGGCTGACGCCTGCCGACGTGGACCGGGCGCGGGAACTCATTGCAGACAGCGATATGGTCGTTATGCAGCTGGAGGTCAGCCTGGAGACCGTCTATCACACGATCGATCTATGTCAGGAATTGTCCATCCCGGTCATGCTCAACCCCGCACCCGCCGACCCCGAACTCGATCTGAAGAAGATAGGGTCCGTTGCTTTCTTCGTCCCGAATGAGACCGAGCTCGAGACGATCACAGGCATGCCGGCTGAGACCATTGCAGAGATCGATTCTGCGGCTCAGGTGCTGAGAACTAGGGGTCTGGGTACGATCATCGTGACTCTGGGAGAGCGGGGCGCATTGCTCGTGAATGCCAACGGCACCAAACTGATGCCGCCGTGCATCGTTGAGAGCGTTGATACCACCGGTGCCGGTGACGCCTTCGTGGGCTGCCTTGCGACCGTCTTCGGCGAAACCGGCGACCTCGAAAGCGCAATAACCACCGCAAATCGCTATGCGGCACTGTCGACGACCCGGCCGGGCACCCAGAAATCGTTCATGGATCGGTCGGAGTTTGAATCGATGGCGTGAGCGGACGCCGCGCCTGAGATTTCAGTCGCGCGAGCGTGCGATCAAGGCTCAGATTGGCTATACTACGGAACCACCCGGCCGGAGTGGCGGAATTGGTAGACGCAGGGGACTTAAAATCCCCTTCCCTCAGGGGAGTACGGGTTCAAGTCCCGTCTCCGGTAGAACCGAGCGGCTGCAGGTCCATGGAGAATCGCTCCCGCGATTCTCCGGGCGAAGCGCAAGCTTCGCCACGAGTCTTCGGGTTCGGCAGCACATAACTCGTTGTTTGGTAAATACTTAGGCGACACGTCTATGCTCGTACTTTCACCGGAGATGATGCTGCCGTAGCAGAAGTGTAGCATCATTGGTGGAGATGGGGGTCGGTGATCGAGTCTGTGATTGCCGCTTGTAAGAGCGAGTTATGGTTGGAGGGGTAGGGGAACGCAGCGCCAGACGAGGTGCCGTCTTTGGAACACTCGGGGAGTTTCGTCCTGCCCTATGCCAGAAGCATGGAATCCTTCTTTTGGCGTCCAGACCGATTGCCCTCGGCGAGCTGCGGCGGGAGTCGGCTGCCGGGTGCACGATTACACCATTACCAAGAGAAGCGCCGTTTCCGGTAGAGTGAACCGATTCCGATAGGGAAAATCCCCATTGAAGTTTCCGACGCCCGACTGTACGCTTGGGTCCAACATCACTCGCAGGAGGTGTGCGGCTTGTCTCGACGACTGGTCGGCGTAGCAAGATGCGTGGGCATTCTTACTCTGACCCTGGCATTGGGCGGGTGCCAGTGGCTTTATGGTCCGACGCGTATTCATCGATTCGATATCGTGGGAGCAGATGCGCTTGTAGTCGGCGGGACAAGCGGCGCAAGGACTACTGAAGCTCAGCAGCAGTTGTACAAGCTGATGCCGGATGATTCGATCGAGACCGTAGTTGCATACAACATCGCCGGGCTACCGATGTGGTTGTACGCGGGCGAGATCAAGTCAGTCACTGACCTGAACCCCAACTGGGTTCTTTTGAACTTCGGCGTGCCAGGCAACTCGGCTGTTCAGGAGAACTACCTCGTCGAGAAACCCACCGGCAATACCTTCTACCTCAGCGACGTAGCAACCAACACCTACGGCGGACCGTTCCGCACGCCGACGGTGTATCCGTACGGCGACGTCTTCTACATGAACGGCAGGTCTGAAACCGATCCAGGATCCGTCAACCTGTACCGATTCGACATCTCCAGCCCGGACCACGTCGTCGGGACCGTGGTGTTCGAGCCGACTCCGCCCGAATATCTCAACTCTGCCTGGGTTGCGTCAGACGGCACAGCGCTGTGTACGCTCAACACCAATCGAATGTTCGCCTGCCTGCCGGACGGGTCGGTGCAGCAGATTTCGGAGCCTGCCGTACTGGGAGAACTCTTTCTGACGGGCGGAGACGTCTTCTATATGTTTTACGATGAGGAACTGGTTGCCATCCGCACGGCTGGCGGCGAGCTGACCGTATCGTACTTCTCAGTACCCGACACTCCGGCGCGGCGGTATCCCGCACCCCTACGGGTCGAGGAGCGGTGGTACATGATCGGCACTGCCGGTATCGTCGATCTGACCGATCTCGAGACTTCCGGCGCCACGCAGGTTGCCTCTCACGCCTTCGACACCGTTGAGCTGTGCGCTCAGTTCGGCACCCGCCTGGTCGCATTGTACGGGATCGTCGGTGGCGAGACGCGACTGGAGGTGGTGGACTCCGACGACTGGAGCGCCACCACTCTCTGGAGTGCCAGTGAGTACATACTCGACAGCATTGCTTCAACCGGCGACGTTTTGATGATGGGCGGTCTGGTCTCCAGCACCGGCAATAAGGCGGCCATCTCCTATGATGGTGAGCTGTCGGTCCAGGAGATCACCGCGTCATCGGAACCTGTGGTGATCGTACCGATCAGGTAGCCTGTTGAAGGAGAGACGATGGAGCCGAAAGTGAGGGACGGGAGAAGCGCAAGGGCTGCAACATTCGCGGTCATAGGGTGCGTAATGCTCTCCGTGGGGCTGACCGGCTGCCCGTGGTACGCATCGCCGGGCCGGATATTCCGCCTGGACATCGTGGGAGCTCAGTCACTGGTCGTCGGCGGGATAGGTTCGTCCCGTGTCGCATACGGGACGAATCAGCTCTACAAGCTCATGCCTTCCGGCGCGCTCGAGGTGGTCTCCGCCTACGATCGGAACGATTCGCTGATGACCAACCTCTACAACGTCGTCGGTGTCAAGGACATCAATGCCGACTGGGTACTGGTGAACTACGGTTGGGAGTCAGGCCAGGTGCTGGAGACCTACCTCGTCGAGAAGACGACGGGCAATGTGTTCTACCTGAGTGATATCGTGACCGACCGGGAACACGCGTACGGGCTGCCCACGCTATTCGCGTACGGAGATGAGGCATACCTGAACGGGTTCTACGACCCTCCCGACGACGAATACGGGAACACGAACGTGAGTGCCGTCTATCATCTAGATGTTTCCAGTCCCCACGTCGTCGTCGGAACACGGATACTCGGAGCCGATGTCAACGAAAGCATTGGCTGGGCTATCGTTGCACAAGACAGCACCATCCTCTACCAATGGCGCTCCAACACGCAGGACCGACTCATGGTACGTTTCCCGGACGGGTCAGTCCAGCAGATCACCGATCCCGCAGGCATGTCGGGGCCATTCCTGATGGGAGGCACCACCTTCTATGAGTACCGATGGAGCGAGGTCATCGCGATTGAGACCCAGACCGGCGAGGCGGTCAAAGCTGCGTATCCGTGCGATGATGTCGTGCCAAACAATACCGGGCTTCCGGTGGAGATCGTCGGCCGCTGGTACATCGTTGGAACGGTCGGCATTGTCGATGTGACAGATGTCGAGTCGACCGGCTGTGTGCAGATGCACTCGCACAGCTACGACCTGATCGACTTCATCGTACCGCACGGTGAGGCGGAGATCGCCATCTACGGGGTTGTCGCAAACAAATCCCGGCTGGACCTGGTCAACACCACCGATTGGAGCACCAATACTGTATGGAGCAACGGCGAATACATCCTGGACAGCCTGGCATCCGCAGGCACCATCCTGTACATGGGCGGCCTGATCGGGGCAACCGGTTCCAAGGCAGTGATCACATACAACGGTACGCTTACCCACGAGGAAATGCCAACCTCCTCGGAGCCAATCACAATCACGCCAATCAACTGAGCGCATCACCGTCGCCATCCGCCACCGGCGTCTTTGGGAGGGTTGTCGCGAGCGTGAAGTCGACCGCCGAGCGGGTTTGCCACGGACCAGAAGATACAGACCGAGGCCTGATAGGCCGGATCCTGAGATTATCTGTGTCCAGAATTCTGGGGAAGGGCATCCTTTGCCATAGTCGAATCTACAAGGTGTCTACGGTTTCGGGGGAGTTCCAGTGCAAGACGGTGTAGCACTAACTGGAGCATCATTGGAGGAAAACCAGGGATCACACAGGACAGCCCAGGACAAGCATCTCCTTCCACCGGCTAGACATAGGACAACAGAGGATAACCCAGGATAAGAACGCACTTCACTTAAAATCCCCTTCCCTCAGGGGAGTACGGGTTCAAGTCCCGTCTCCGGTAACGTAGAGCGTTGCTGGTCCATGGAGAAATGCTTCGCATTTCTCCCGGCGAAGCCGTCAGGCTTCCTTTGCATGATGAGCAAGAAGAAGATGGAGGGCGCGAAACTCTCGCAATGCTCTGAGTTCGGCCGGGAGATCATCAACAACATGCAGGCGGCTGTGCCCTCTACAGCTTCCTTGGGCTGGTCAGGGTGCGGCACTCCTTTACCGGAATACGCATATCCATTTCGGTGCCGAAATCCTGATGGTCCAAAAATTCACCGGCGCCGCCGGCAACCCGGCCCAGGGCAAAGGCGATAAAGGAAATATCAACTGCCCGGGTTATGGTCATCTGTTTCTCCCTGATCTGCGGCCAGCAGATTCCCAGCCAGACAGAGGCAATAACCGCATCGACATTTACCGCCAGCACTACAGCGGTAGAGCCGTTTTCCTTCAGGGCCAACACCAGGTGGTGATAAAACTCCAGGAAGACATTTTCCCTGCCAGATTCCTTGATATAGCTGTAGATTATTCTTTCCCGGGGATCATAGTTTACCGCCTCATGGCGGAAGACAGGGTGGCCCAGACAGGGTATGCGTTCATACTCAATTCCCGCTTCTTTGGCTGCCGTTTTTTTCTTCTTGAAATCATCGGCGGTCTTCACAGCAAGTTTCTGCAATTCTCCGTACTCCCGGTAGGGATCATCTATCTCCAGATCGGCGAACGAGTCGAGCAGAAATCTCACCGCTTTTGCGCCATTGCCGCCGTGGGTGAGTCCCATGGTGGCCAGGGTGGCAATCATCGCCGTATTGGGATTGTTGCCGGCTGAGGTAGCCAGTTTGGCGCCTTGAGCCGATATGGTGCCGGGACCATTGGTCAGCGCAGCCATTAGTGTCATCTCCGCCAGACGTTCCTCAAACTTGTCCCGCGGAAGCTCGCCGGTCCAATAGAGGATAAGAGCGGCAGCCAGTGATCTTTCTTTCATTATGTCGAGCAGAGAGTAACCGTAAATACGGGGGGTGACTCCATCATTGGAGCTGGCATGAGAGGTTTTGCGCATGGACTGGCGGATCATTCCAGTCAAAAGATGCTTCGATTGCTCATTCACCTGTTCACCATAGGGTTCAGGCACAATCCCGGGGGATGGGGAGAGGTCAGCGGGAAGACGCTTGCCCAACTCACCCAGACTAACGAACCAGGGGTTGAGACGCAGGGGTTTGCTGCTGCTGAAGTCCTTTTTCATTCCCAGTACACTCACTATCAGAGTTACCGCCTTGGGGATGTGGTGCAGGGCCTGTACCCTGATACCCTTTGCCAGAGAGGCGGATAGCACAGGGCCCCGGTGGTACTTCTTCTCAAACCTGAATGGCTCAATACCGAAATAACCGTCAAAGACTTGCTTCTTGGCTCGTGCTGAGCTCTTGCTACCCTCAACAACGCTGCCCGCATGGCCAAGAGAGATGTGATGTCTTTCAGCAATCTCTCCTGCAACATAAACAACAAGGGGCTTGGAAAGACCGTCTTCCTTGATGGCTTCCAGGGCGTCATGTTCATAAGTGCCGCCTGGTTCAACATAGAGTACAATGAGCTTTGTCTTCTCATCCCTCTCTGCCAGGAGCAGCAGTTCTTTCAGGGGCGAGAGTATCAGCTTGTCCTTTCCCGTGGGCAGGCCGAAGGAACTTCCCATGCCTGCGGAGAGCAAGTCGCTTGATATGGTGCCAACCATGTTGCCCGAATTGGAGATAACAGTTACCGAACCGGGTCTGAAGCTCTCCTCCGGGGTCTCCCCACCGACAGCGCCGATCCTCACCTGGTCATGACTGTTGATAATGCCTAGCGTATTACAGCCGATGACATCGATATTTGCTTGCTGGCAGATCTGATAGATCTTGGCAGTCACTTCAACCGAAACATGCTCAGTCACGATGAAGATTGTCTCAACGATCTTTTCACCATATTTGACAATCTCCTTCACCTCTCCAAAAACCGCCTCCGGCGGGGAGTAGACCAGGATCTTGTTGGGAAGTCTTTCAGGCGGGGTCAGTCGAAACAATTCTTCAAAGGTGGCAAAGACCGGGATATCACCCTTGGACGTCTCAATCTTCTGCCCCCCCTTTCCCAGGGCCCAACCGCCGCTTATGTTCCCGCAGTACTTCTGGCTGACCGCCGATACATGTGATGCTTCCCTCCCGGTAATGTTGGAAACCGCGACCCAGTCCCCTTTCTTCAGCAGATCAGCAAGATTTCCGGCCCGCATACTACACCTCCTCCAGCCTGACGATTCCATTGACCAGCTTGGCAGCGTACTCGGCAACCATGGTCACCGGCGTGTCCGGTCCAAAAATCACATAGGGCAGCTTCAGGTAGTCCAAGGCCTGCTTCATTGCCAGCAGACCCTTAACCAGTCTTGGCCCCCCGCGGCCGATCACCACCGGAACATCTACAGGACCATTTTCTTCCACATAGCTGATCAGTGCATCGGCAATTGCCTGAAACGTAACATCAACGAAGGTGTTATTGGCCTTGCCCCCGAGAATAAGCAGCAGCTTGGCCCGAGCAAGATGATGAGAAAAGCATATCCTGGCCGTGCCCAGCATGCGTTCATATGGGGGATTACCACCGAAGTCGGAGAGGAAGATAGGACTACCCCCGGCTGCTTCCAGGGTTTCAGTGATAATTGTTGAGACACCGCCGCCGAAGAGAAGAGGCAGGATCTTTGTTCCTTCCAGGGAGGAAACATGGGCCTGCCCCCGATGGCTGGCAGCGCTCCATTCCGCCATTTCCTCCTCAAAATCAGAGATGTTTTCCGGATATTCGGGAAAGACAGCCGCGGGGACCTTGGCCTTGTAATTGGACTCATCGATAACGGCTTTGAAATCGCAGGCGTAAGGTTTCCCTTCTGGCGTTATGCGCCAGGGGTTAATCTCTGCAGTCTCCATTCCGCATGAAATGAAGAGATCCCAGAAAAGAACCATCACCCGGGACATATTGCTGATTAGATCCTTGGGGCACCCCAGGCTGGCAAATGCTTCCCCGGCCTGGTAGGCGTCGAGTCCGTCATATGTGTTGATACCGATTGTTGCCTTCTTGTCTTCCTCCACCTCTTCGATGTCCACCCCACCGACCAGAGATACGGTCAAAGAGGGGCCCAGAAAGGCTGAGTTGTAGGTGATTGCCGTATATATCTCGAGCCCCGCGGGAATCTTTTCCACAAGATAGGCGGTGCGGGGCATTTTCCCATTGACCTCTACGCTGGATACCCGCTTGACTTCTCTCAGCGCATCACGCAGGTTCTTGACGCCAACTACGGCGCCAGCCTTGCCGCGCTTGCCGCTCATCACGTCGGCCTTCACAATTGCTTCGCCGCCCCATCCCTCCAGGGACTTCTTGATCTCATGTATCTCAGCAGCGCCGGAGATGTGCCGGGGGACAGGGATGTTGTATCGTGAGGCGAAATACTCAAGAAACGTTAACTCAGCGACTCTGAGAGCCATGTCATTCTCCTTCGTGTCGGCGACACCTATAACGCATTGCATTGGCCTGCCGGAGACTTCGCTGTATCTCCATCTCTACTGCTGGTGGTTGCGATTCCTACCCTGCTCTCAGAGGAGATCCTGGCAGTTTCCAGATGGTCGGTGAAATGACCTGTCTGTCCAATGTTGCATTCAACAAATCCACAGTGCATCTACTCCATCATCTCCGATTCTTCCCCAGTATTATACTCGGCGATTTTCTGGGACTCGTCTATCGCAAACTCCGGGGCAAGGGTAGAAACCTAACCCGAGTTTACCAAAATATCTCCAATTGAGGCGGATTTCGGCGGGGACGAATTCGTAAGTCTTGGTGACATAGTGAGTTGTGTTTTGGAGATAGCGGAATCTCCGATGTAGTGCCCCATAAATGTTCGAGTAGTGCTGGACAGGTGGGCCGGATTCGGCTATCATGGCTGCATGTTTGTCCGCGCAGTGGAAAAACGAAACCCGGGCTCGCCGACTACCTACACCTATCACCGATTGATGGAGAGCTATCGCACCAGTCGTGGGCCTCGCCAGAGGACGATACTGAACCTCGGTAGGCTGGATTTGCCGAAGCAGGAGTGGAAACTCCTGGCCGATCGCATCGAAGAGATCCTGTCCGGGCAGTTGCCGCTACAGCCGGTGGCGGAGCGGATCGAGCGGCTGGCCGGCCATTACGCGCCACTGGTTGAACAACGCGAAGGCCGCCGGGAGACGCCGGCGGTCGAACAGGAGCAACCCGAGTACCGCCGTGTTGACCTGAAATCTGTAGAGCAGCACCGGGGTCGGACCATTGGGGCGGAGTACGTGAGTGTGGCCTATCTACGCAAGCTCGGGATGCAGCGAATCTTCGCGGAAGTGGGGTTGAGTGTGAGCGAGACGCAGATTGCCGAGCTTCTGGTGATCGCGCGCCTGGTACACCCGGGAAGCGAGCGGGCCACCGGAGTGTGGGCCGAACACGCAAGCGGGGTGGGCGAATTGATCGGGACGCAGGTGAAGAAACTCTCCCACAACGCGCTCTACCGGGTCAGTGACAGACTCTATGAGAACAAGGAGCAGATCGAGGGGCTGTTGCGCGACAAGGAGAACGGGCTCTTCGGGCTTGAAGAGAAGGTGATTCTCTACGATCTGACGAACACCTATTTTGAAGGCACCGGGGCTGAGTGCGACGAGCTTCAGCACGGGAGGAGCAAGGAGAAGAGAACCGACTGTCCGCTGATGACCGTCGGGCTGGTGATCGACGAGTGGGGTTTTGCCAAGCACAGCGAGTTTTTTCCGGGCAAGGTGAGCGAACCCGGGACGTTGGAGGTCATGCTCCGGAAGCTCGGAGCGATCGAGGGGGCCACGGTGGTCATCGATGCGGGGATCGGCACTGCGGACAATCTTGCGATGCTCGGTGAGGCTGGATATCACTATGTGACCGTGGGCCGGGGGCCGGCCCTCGCCGGTGATGTGGATCTTGCTGAAGGGGCGGTTCAGATCAAAGCGGAGGGGAACAACCGGGTCACCGGCAAGCTTATCAAAGGTGAGAGCGAGTGGGTATTGGTCTGCCACAGCGAGCAGCGGGGGGCCAAAGAGCAGGCGATGGCCGCTGGATTCCGCCGCAGGTTCGAGGAAGGGTTGGAGATGATCCGTTCCTCCCTCACCAAGAAGCGCGGGCACAAGAGCTATGAGCAGGTATTGCAGAGGATCGGGCGGCTGAAGGAGCGAAGCCACGGTATCCATCAGTACTACGATATCCAGATTGACAGATCGGGCGAAGTGGTCACCGAGATCCGCTACAGCTACACACAGAGCGAACGGGCCGAGCAACGCTACTCGGGCCGCTACTACATTCGCACCAGCAGGAGTGATCTCCAGGAGACGGAACTGTGGCAGCTCTACATCACGCTCACCGGGGTTGAGGACTCGTTCCGATCGCTGAAGAGCGAACTCGGACTGCGGCCGGTCTACCACCGGGTCGAGCGGCGAATCAAGGGCCACCTGTTCATCACGCTGCTCGCCTACCACGTGCTGAACGCCATACGGCACAACCTGCGGACCGCCGGATACCGGATGCGCTGGTCCACCCTCAGAGACAGACTGTCGACCCACATTATCAGCACCGTCACGATGAACACTGAGGAAGGCCGCCGCGTGCACATCCGTTCGACCAGCCGGCCGGAGGTCTTCCACCGAAACATCTATCGAGCACTTGGGCTCGGTGCCGGTCCGTTACGGCGGCGCATGACTGAACTATGAGAAAGAATCCGGTAGTGACCCATAAACGGCGATGCCACGTCCTAATTCACGTCACAGACAGCATTTACGTAAGCACAGTGGTAAACTCGGGCTAGTCAATCAGAGCACCGGCGAATCAAGCCAGATCACACTGGCCGGCTATCATA
>JAHOYX010000192.1 GCA_019038705.1 Spirochaetales bacterium | reverse complement strand
CTCCGGGCCGTCCGGGCACTGATGCACGACTCCGAAGCGAGGCTCTGCGTTGCTGTCCACGTTCAGGTTCCCTCTACCTGACTCCCTAGCTTCGTATTATAATGCACATGGGCTGTGCCGCAAGCTCGGATCTGCCGGGTTGACCTGGAGGAGTGGGATGGGTCTGACACTGTTCGGAGCGCCCGCGCTGACCGTGGATGGAGAGGCTGTCCGCTTCAAGCGCCGGAAGTCGGTCGCTCTCACTGCATATCTCGCTCTGGCCGAACGGCCACAATCGCGGGATCGGCTTGCGTCGCTCCTCTGGCCTGACACGGACACCGCCCACGCCCTCGCTTCTCTCCGACTGGCCCTGCACGATATCTCGTCGAACACGGACCTGCTTGCGACTGACGGCGATCTCGTGTCGTTCCACCATGACCGTTGCGTGGTGGACGTTCGGGACTTCCAGGTGGCGGCAGGCGCCATCAGTTCCGCCGGTGCCGTGGTATCAGACGACCCGGGAACCATCCGGGCAATGGAAGCGGCCGTTTCACTCTACACGAACGAGTTCCTCAGCGGATTCTCGGTTGACGGCTCTTCTGAATTTGATGACTGGCTGTTTTTCACCGCGGAGAGCCTCCAGAGTCAGCTTGGAACGCTCCTCGGACTGCTGGTCGAGAAACTGACGCCCATAGACACCACCGCAGCCATCAGATACGCGCAGCAGCTTGTCAGGCTGGAACCGCTGGACGAAGACAACCACCGGGCTTTGATCGATCTCTATGTCACAGAGGGACGGTTCTCTGCCGCCATCCGCCGGTACGAGAAGTGCCGGGAGATCCTCGCGCGGGAGCTCCAGGAGGAGCCGAGCTCCGACCTGACTGATCTCTATGAGTCGCTCAAAGGGCAGGCCGACGAGGTTCCCGAACCAACCGAGAAAGGCTCGGGGTATCTCAGGAAGATGATGGACGTGCTGCCGGATTTGAGCGAGTTGTTCACGTCGGCGAGCGGCGCGTTGCGCAAATCGCTCGGCAGGGTCTCCTACGCAGCGTTCCTGGTCGCCGTTGTCGTGGTTGGCACAGGGCTTGGAGTGTGGCACGCGCAACGCCCCCCGAGAATTCCGACTATCGTCGTCGTCCCGTTTTCTTACTTCTCAGTCGGTCAGGGCGGCGAGAACTCTCGATCGCCGGTGGCCGGTACTCTCACCCGATTCATCGAAAACGCGTTGCTGGAGGATTCCGGACTGAATGTTCGATGCGCCAGAACGGCTGAGTCCGAGCAGGCCGGAACTGACGAGCTGATCGCCATCGGTCGATCAGAAAGCGCTGATTTTGTCCTGCACGGATCTGTGCTGGATGACGGAGTGGACTATGTGGTGACGGCCCGCCTCCTGGACCGATGGACGGGAGACCTTCTGCTTGGCCAGGACTTTCCGGCCACCCAGGCCGACCTCGGGATAGAGCTGACCCTTCTGGCGGCCCTGGTGTGCGAATCGATCTATGAAAAGATCGGCCCGGAAATGACCCTCTACCTGAAGTCCGGAGATGCGCTGCTCAACCCATACTGCGAAACCGCGGGGCTGCTGGTGGACTATCACATGCAGCGAACCCTGACAGAGATCGAGCGGGCGCAGCTCTACTCGATAATAAAGGAACATCTTCCGGTAGACCCGTACGTTCGCGAGGGATTTTTCATGCAGTCGGACTGGTACTGGTCGGCATTCATTTACGGCATCATGCCACCGGACGGAGCGGCCGAACTGCTGCGGATCGCGATTGAGTCCGCCACAGAGGCCGAAGAAACGCCGGACCTCGACATTGCGCGTGGTATCTACGCGCTGATGTGCACGGGAGATCCAGCCGAAGCTGCCGGCCACTTCGCCGCCTCCTACCGGGAGCGTCCGACGTCGGTATCATCGGCTCGATGGTGGGCGTTGAGCCTGGCTATTTTCGGGCAAACCGAGGAGGCCCTCCAGATCCTCGACACCGTGGCAGCCTACAGCCCGACCGACCCGTCTATTCGTCTCTATCAGGCCACGTTCCGCTATCTCTCCGGTGACTATGCGGGCGCCATTGAGGCGGCAGACAGGAGCATTGGCATCAACAATGTCTGGATAGGCCTGATGCAGAAGGGCCAGGCGCTGATCATGCTCGACCGTCTGGAAGAAGCCGTGAATTCGCTCGAAGCAGCCGTCGCCGAACAGGGCACCATGCAGGCGCCGAAGGCGTATCTGGGTTATGCATACGCGCGTCAGGGGCGGGATCGAGAGGCAAGATCCATGCGTGCAAGCGCACGGTTGGTGCCGAATGATGATCCGTCGCACACGCAATCGGAGGCTCTTCTGGCGGTGATCAGCGTTGGACTGAATCAGATTGACCGGGCAAAGCGGGAGCTCATCACGGCCCGGGAGGCGGCGGATCCTGCTCTCTGGCTCCTGATCAATGATCCGGTTCTGAGTCCGGCCTACGACGCCGTCGCCGAGATGCTCCCGGCTGAGACTGTCACGCTGCTGGATAGACCGTAACGCTCAATCTGCTCTGACCGCCGTTGCCTCGAGTGTGTCTCGCATCCACACGACCGCCTTTCGCACTATATCAATGGACTCCGGGGTGTGGTCATCCACGGTGAATCCCTTGTACGGAGCCGTCGAATCGACAACCACCTCTGTCCCCTGAATCTCCAGGCGACGGGCAAGAGCCGCACCAATCGTTTCCCAGCGTTTTCTCGCGTCGGAGGTGGGGTAGACCAGGTAGAATGCGATGTCACCCTCAGGCGTTATCGTTGGGTTGGGGTCCGCGCTAAAGAACTGCACCGCACGAATCGCCTGCGCGATTTCGGGATATCCAATCGCAATTGAGGCAAACTTCCCGCTACCGGATGTTGCCCAGATCCCGATTCTGGACAGATCAAGCCCCAACTCTTCCTCGTGACCGGTTAGAAAATCGAACAGTCGATGAAATCCCTCGTCAAGCACCTCCACGTCGCAGGCAACGGCAATCGCTCCCTGCATGGCAAACACCGTCGCCCAGCCGACGGCCCCCGGCTGGTCCTTTGGCGGTGGAAGTCCGTACGACTCAAATCGTGACACGCTGAATCCCGCAGGGAAAATGACCACGGGAAGAGAAATCTCGGACAGGGTCTGCAGATCCACGGTTGGCGGATAGTAGATGTCTGCCGTCAAGTCGCTCTCCGGGTCGTAGCTAACCGTGACTACCCGAACCTCCTCTTGGCCCGGGATACGATAGTTGAGTGGTTCGTACGTTGCAGGAGAGGTCGTGAGACCCAGGCGGACCGATTGTTCGCCCATTGTCTCAGTGCGAAGGAAGTCGACGTCGGAGGCGCCGCGCGCCGGACTGACTGCCGCGACGACGAACATGAGAACTGCTGCGTGGGCCCGGAAACGGCCCGCCCGCCGGATTCGGACCATGAGATCCCTCGATCACAATCGTCGCGCTGGTTGTCCGTGGCGTCAATAGACGGATGGCGGCATACGGGCCAAAACCGGCGGCGCCGGCCTCACACCCCCGGCTCACCCTCCAGACCAATTTCGGCCGCGACGGTGCGCATGGCCTCGATTGTCTCGGTGATAAGCTCGCCAATCTCCATACCGAGCATCTCTGCCCCCTGCTGGATGATTTCCCGATTCACCCCGGCGGCGAAGCTCTGCTGTTTCCACTTCTTCTTGACGCTCTTTGCGGTCATGTCCAGAACACTCTTTGATGGTCGCATGAGAGCGGTCGCGGTAACGAGGCCCGTGAGCTCATCGGTGGCGAAGAGAGCCTTTTCCATCTGGTGCTCGGGCTTGATGTCAGTGACAAGGCCCCATCCGTGGCTGAGGATGCTCCGGATGTAATCGTCGGGCCACTCTTCGGCCTCCAGGATCTCCTTTGTCTTCTCGCAGTGCTGTTCCGGGTACATCTCCCAATCCAGATCGTGCACCAGACCGATGACGCCCCACTTCTCCTCGTCCTCGCCCCATTTCTTCGCAAAGTGCCGCATTACCGCCTCAACGCTCAGGCCGTGCCAGACGAGCCTCTCGTTCTTTGTGTGCTGCGTGAGCAGTGCGAATGCCTGCTCTCTCGTTGGTGTCATCAGTTGCCCCCGGATAATTCCTGAACTGCCGCGAAGAATGGGGATGGATCGAACCCATTTCCCATCGGGGCCACGGATTGCTGCCGTTAGTGCTGCGTGGCAACTCTCTTCCAGAGCAAATCGCTCCAGGTGCAGGGTTTGTCAGTACTTCATCCCCATTCTTCGCGGCAGTTCAGATAGTTTCCGTGAATATCTCACCTAATGCGCGCCGATACAAGGACTGGAATGAAGATGAATCGACCGACGGCAACCTGCCTTGGTGTGCTACTCACGGCGATCCTCGCGATTCTCCCGACTACCGCAGCCGCCGAGGATACGACAACCGAAAATACGACGCACGAACTCGAAGGCCACGCGAGCTGGTACGGGGGGAAGTTTCAGGGACGGCTCACTGCGAACGGTGACGTGTTTGACACCTCCCTGCTCACCGCGGCGCACAAGACTCTCCCCTTTGGCACTATCGTTGAGGTGACACACCTCGGAAACGGCCGGACGGTGGAGGTGCGAATCAATGACCGGGGCCCTTTCGTTGAAGGTCGCGTGATTGACCTCTCGCGCGCCGCCGCCGATGCGCTTGATATGGCGGGAGAGGGTGTGGCGCCGGTTCGATTGAGGATCGTGTCCGAACCGGGCGAGCCGATACGGAGCATCCAGGTTGGTTCGTTTGGGATCAGGGCCAATGCCGAAGCGGTCGCGCGGCGGGTGGCCGATGCGGGGATGGAGGCGACCATTGAGGCGGGCGGCTCGGTCTATCGTGTGGTCGTGCCGGGAGTGCCGGAATCCGCGCTCGCGGTCGTGCTTGGCAAACTTGGTGAGATCGGGTTCGATTCAGTGTTGGTCAGATCTCGGTAGCGGCTAGCTTGCTACTCCGGCGAGACGGAGCAATCGAATCAGCTCCGGATCCACAAGGTCACCGCCCTCAATCAACTCCGCGGCTATCTCCTTCAGTGTCAGCAACTCATCGTTGAAGCTGATCGCAACATCAAGGCTTGAGCCGGCCTGCAGCAGCAGCTTCAGAAGGTCTTCCTGAGTCTCCCCGGTGAACAATGCCCACCGGACGGCCACGGCCAGCGGCGTAAGCTCCTCTCCCTCCAACACAATGGTACCGTCCACGTCCGCGCCGGCGTCGGTGAACAAGGCCAGAAGATCCACCACATCAAACCCGGCGACCCCGGCCAGGACGGTTGCATGCAGAAGCTTGAACGTGGTCCCCTCAACTATGAATGCAGCCTCCAGATCGGCGTCGGCGGCGACAACAGTTCGGAGGATTTCCCGGTGGTATGAAAGGTCGGGGGCCTGACCACGAAGCACCGGTATCAGTCCACTCGCAAGCACCACGGCGGGAATGTTGTCGTCGGTCCGGACGCTCACCGATCCGCCTTCCTGGACATAGGTCCTGACCGTCGCAAGATCATCGGCTCGGATCGCCTTGACAAAGCTCTCGGCGCTGATGGACGGAGGCAGCCGCTCGAGTTGAACGGTGATCACTTCACTCCGGGCGCGGTCCACCTGGATGCGGCGCTCGCGGTATCCATCTTTGGTCACCCGGATTGACAGGCTGTCACTGGCTCGCAGGACACCCCGGTAGACACTTTCGCCAACCCAGAGCCCGTTGATGTAAATATCCGAGTTCTGGGGAACGGTACGGAGCGTGAATTTGACCAGGTTGGAGATCTCTTCGCTCTCGAGAAGGGAGAGACCCTGAGGATCCTTTGGCACCGGCAACAGACGCAGTTCATCTATCTGTGCAAGCTTCTCGGCAACTTCAGCCGACGGCGCAGGCTGAGACACCACAATATCGGACATCGACTCACGGGTCGCCCGGACAATGTCAAGGAACTCCTGCACCAGACTTGGCCGTGACGCGGCAGCCGTGGCTTCGATCTGTCGCAACTTGTCCGCCAACTGGGCCGCCAGCTTGTCGCTGTTCTCCATCGCGAGGGGATCGACCGCCGCCTGCTCACCGGCACCCACGCGCGGTGCCGCGTTGCCAAGTCCGACGAGGGCGTCACTCACAACCTCATCCGCCGCCGCTTCGGTTTCCATGAGCTGACTCAGATCCAGTGACGGCGGAAGCACGGTGACCGACCCTTCCGAGACGGCGATCTCATCCTGCTCGCCGGTTGATACCACGAACCTGGTCCCGGTGACCCGATAGAGCGCCGTTGGCGTTCGCACCCGAAAAACCTCGCCCTGGGCGAGATAAGACACGTTCACCCCGACCGACCCCGAGTCCAGGACGAGCTCAAGGATTGAGCGCTCCGCGGACACGCCGGACATCCATACTGCTACCGAAGCCTGTCCGTAGACCCGGGCAACGGCCCGATCACCGAACTGGATATCAACGAATGAGTCGGGACCAATGTCGATTATCTCGTGGTCGGACAGAGGGTCTCCGACGTCGGCAGCCCCGGCTTGAAACTGCACCTCACCACCGACAGCCGTCAGATATGCAGTCTGCGGCTCAGGGATGGGAATCGACGGAGCCTGGGCATCCGCCGTGGAGGGTGTTTCTTGCTCACCGCCACACGCGCTCAGAAAGACGGCACTAAGACCGACAATCGCAACCCGCACGACACTGGAGCGGATACTCACGTTCATACTGCGGTCCCGTCGCAGACGCAGGGCCCGTCCGAGACGCTACGAGTGTATCCCCTTCCCCTGTGAATGCCAACAACATCTCCAGGGCCACAGCCGAAGCGGTCAGTTGACCGCCTGAATCAGTTCTTCGAACCGTTCCCGCTCAACCACCTCTTCTGAGAGCAGCGTCTCGGCAACGCGTTCAATCTCCGGCCGCTTCTCGGAAAGGGTTGCGAGCACGTGGTTGTACCGTTCATCAATAACACGGGCGGTCTCTTCATCGATGTAGGTCTGTGTGGTCTCCGAGTACTCCCGCTGGAGAAACCCACCGTCGTCCAGGAAACCTCCGCCTCGGCGGGACGGCAGATAGACGTTTCGGAACTTGTCGCTCATGCCGTAGTCGGTGATCATCTTGCGTGCGATCTCGGCAGCCCGGGTCAGATCGTTACCGGCCCCGGTAGAAACATCTTCAAACTCGATCTCCTCCACCGCACGCCCCGCCAGCAGGACATCTATCCTGCCCAGCAACTCGCTCCTGGTGAGGAGGAGTCGCTCCTCGGCCGGCAACTGGAGTGTGTATCCCAGCGCTCCAAGCCCGCGGGGCACAATCGATATCTTCTCAACCGGATCTGCGTTCGGCGTCATATGCGCCATGAGGGCATGTCCGGTCTCATGGTAGGCAACGATGTTCCGCTCCCGTTTCTGCACAAGTCGATTCGGACGTGAGAGCCCGGCGAGCGTCTTTTCGATTGCCTCGGAGAAGTCCTCCTGTGTCACACGCTTGCGTTCAGACCGGACAGCGAGAAGCGCCGCTTCATTCACGATGTTTGCCAGATCTGCGCCTGCGAGTCCCGCGGTGCCCCTCGCCACTCGATTCATGTCAACTGCGGGGTCCAGCTTCACCTTCTCCGCGTGCAGCACGAGGATCTGTTGGCGACCGATGAGGTCGGGCTTATCCACGAGAACCTGCCGGTCAAATCGGCCCGGGCGGAGAAGAGCAGGGTCCAGGATCTCAGGTCGATTTGTCGCCGCGAGCACAATGACACCGGTTGTGGCGTCAAACCCGTCCATCTCAACAAGCAACTGGTTCAACGTCTGCTCGCGCTCGTCGTTGCTGCCCATCCCGGCGGTCGCACGACTCTTGCCGATGGCATCCAACTCATCTATGAACACAATCGCCGGTGATTTGCCCCGCGCCTGCTTGAACAGATCCCGCACGCGGCTTGCACCGACGCCTACGAACATCTCCACAAAATCCGCTCCCGAAAGCCGGAAGAATGGAACGCCTGCCTCACCGGCAACCGCGCGGGCAAGGAGGGTCTTTCCGGTTCCCGGGGCACCGACCAGCAGAATCCCCTTTGGAATCCGCCCGCCGATTTCAGAGTATCGATCCGGGTTCTTGAGAAAATCGACTATCTCCTCAAGCTCCGCCTTCGCTTCATCGACGCCCGCAACATCATCGAAAGTGACACCGGTCTCCCCTTCGGCGACAATGCGGGACTTATTCTTCCCGATGGACAGGATGTCCGAACCCATGACGCCTCCCTTCCGGGACATGCGACGCCAGAAGTAGAAGATGAGACCGAGCGGGAGGAGCCAGCCCAGAATTGAAGTCAGCCAGCCGGTTGATCGCTCGGGCACGGCGTAGTACTCGACATTGTGCTCATCGAGCAGATCGACAAAGGACGGATCGTCCACCGGCACGGACTGGTAGAGCGGAACCGCCTCGGCCGCGTCGCTGCGAATGCCGAGACCCACGAGGTTGTCCACCCCTATTTCCACCCGCGTAATCTCACCGATTGCGACGCGCTCCTTGAACACGCTGTATTCAACCGTGGGTACCTGATTTCCGGCGCCCCAGCCAATCACCAGTTGGCCCAGGATGATGCCGGCAAACAGGATGAGCGGCAGCCATTTCACGATTTTCCTTCGCCAGTCACGGGGCTTCTCGCCGGTCGATTCAGACTCTGAACTACTCGGAACGTCAAATGCATTCCGGCCTACCTGATCACTCATTCGTCACTCCTGTCGAGGGTAATGCAAGATTCGTGCCAGCCGGCTTCTCTCAAGTCTTTGTGTCCCAACGAATTAGAAGATCGTAAATGGGAAGAATGTTCCCATCTGACCCAATTGAGTCACAATGGCCCATAATCGTTCAAATCGATCTCAATCTGGCCGGGCGGTGATTGGTCCGCGGGATGCGACGACGAACAGCATGGACTGCCGCGAAGAATGGGGATGAAATACTGACAACCCCTGCGCCTGGAGCGATTTGCTTTGGAAGAGGGTCGCCATGCAGCACCAACGGCGGCAATTCGCGGCCCCGACTGGAAGTAGGTTCGATCCATCCCCATTCTTCGCGGCAGTTTATAAACAGCGACTGGTCGCGAGGTCACCCACGGGATACTCTTAGCACGAAGGCCAATCCGGCCGACGCAATCCGGATGGGGGGCCACTGATAGATGGATGGCAACGCGCGACCGGCGGTCACACGGATGACTCCCTTTCCGGCACTCGTGGCAGCCTTGTTCTTTCTGAGTGGAGGGTCCATGTCGGCGATGTCTCAGGTTGAACAGAAACCGGCGATAGCCGACAACCAGTGGCAGGTTATCGCTCACCGCGGCGGAAGACAACTGCGCCCGGGCAACACCATGATCGCCTTCCGCAATGCGGTTGAATTGGGTGTGGACGCGCTTGAACTGGATGTTCATGGCACCCGTGACGGAGCGCTCGTTGTCATCCACGACGGCACTGTGGACAGGACAACCAACGGAAGCGGGGCGGTCTCCGACCTCACACTATCGGAGATAAGGGCGCTGGATGCCGGATACAACTGGTCGTCGCACACGGACACAGACCATCATCTGTACCGGGACACCGGTGTGACGATTCCCACGCTCGATGAAGTTCTCACGGCGTTCCCGGACACCCCGATGGTCATAGAGATCAAGCAGGCAGATCCACCAATCGTTGAAGCGTTCGGCCTGATGCTGCGGGAGCACGACCGGGCGCGCAACACGATCGTCGCCAGTTTTCACCGGGAGGTGCTGGAGGAGTTCCGTCGCAGATTTCCGGAATTTGCCACATCAGGCGCCGAGCCGGAAATTCGGCGGTTCTATGTACTCAACAAGCTCTTTCTCGGGCGATCGTTCCGGCCCGCAATGGACGCGTTTCAGGTCCCTGAGCAACTCGGCAATCTGAAGGTCATTACACGCCGATTCGTACGCGTTGCCCGGAGCCGGGGTATCGCCGTGCATGTGTGGACTGTCAACGAATCAGAGGACATGGAACGAATATTGAGGACGGGGGTGGACGGTATCATCAGCGATCGACCCGACCGCCTGCTGGAACTTCTCGGCCGGTAGCCCCGGGCCGAGAGCGTGCTACATCTCAAAGCCAAGCAACAGTCCGGAGCGACCTCCGAGAACGGGACCCTCGGCGCCGGAAAATATGCGCTCCGCATCAGTCGGCCGCAGGCCCGGACGCAGGTACACCGCGTCCGCCCAGGGGCCGGAGTCGTCCGTCGCAGGAGGAACCGCCTGCGAACCTTCGCCAAAACCCGCGGCGCGAAGTGAACGGGCGATCGTCCCTTCCGGTGACTCGGCAAGCTTACCGGCCAGGTAGACCATTCTCACAGGCTCGGAACGCTTGTCGGACGGGGGCATCCGCGGCGGCCTGCCCCGGCGGCGCACGACGGGCTGCGGCTCCGGGGCCAACAGATCAGAGGACTCGTCCACAAACAGCAGCAACTGATCCACCTGACTGCTGAGTGGCTCCTCGCCATTCGAGAGGTCAACGCTGTAGACATCAATGTTGACCTCGGGCGACACGCCGAGCCGCGCAGCTACCACCTGCTGGGACCGAAAATCATTCCGATCCTCCGATGGCGATATGAAGCGCGCAGCCGATCCGAGAATCGGCAGTTGTGCGAGCACTGCCGATCCGATCTCATAGTA
Source organism: Spirochaetales bacterium (assembly GCA_019038705.1). GTDB lineage: Bacteria > Spirochaetota > Spirochaetia > DSM-27196 > SLST01 > JAHOYX01. The sequence goes on along the minus strand of JAHOYX010000192.1, from coordinate 1,141 downwards.
GGTTTCACCGTAGTGGGACCAGTCCCATACATAGTTGTATTTCAGGCCGAGGCGCCTCAGCTGATCAGCGATAATGGTGACCGCGTTGTCTTGCCGAATCCGATCGCTCTCGGCAAGCAGCGGCGAGAGCCGATGCTGGGCACAACCCTGGAGACAAACGCACGAGATGTTATTCTCCGCGATGAACCGCGCAAGCGGCTCGAGCTTGGCTCCCTGTTCCTGCCTTGGGAACAGTGCCAGATCCAGCGTCAGGATCGAGAAACGCATGCTGTGAGCATACCGTGTCCGACTGGTCGCGTCGAGGGTCAGTCAGTCGATTCAATGATAGATCGATCATATGAAGGTTCGATTGTCTCGCCGGGCGGCACGACGAGCACGTCGACGGTATCCCACTCCCCGTTCAGGATTCGACGCAAGAGGCCGTCGTCACCAACCATCTCATCGTATTCCCATTCCAGATAAGCGGCGGAATCTCGGGTCGCAGATCGATATTCATCTCTGTGGAGCTCGGGCCACGCCACATAGGCGCACCGATCGTAGACGCGAAGCCACTCCTGTTCCATGTCCATGAGGTAGTCCGCGTTTTCCTCGCCGTACCGTTCCACATACTGGGCCCGGGTCCGTTCAACACGCTCCTTGCCTGGAATGGGGGTCTGCTCAATCCACCCGGGGGTGTACCAGTATGTGCCCGGATGACGATCGAAGTATTCCTGATAACGCTCCCGTGACCCCACAATGAGCGTCACGCAATCGTGGGCCCTCGGCGCCACCACTGGATAGTACCTGGATCGAACGCCACAGATGGCGTTGGAACACAGCCCGTACGCCAGAACGATTGCATCTGCACTCTCGTCCCGCACGGCGCCTGGACGCCCGGCCGCCGCCTCAATCGAATCGATCTCGGCCTGGAGCACCTTCCGTAGTTCGTCAGGCTGATTGTGCAGTTCCTGTTCCATGAAGTGGAGGTGCAGAGTATTCTCGCAGGTGGCGGCTACGAGCGAGATCTCGCGGGTCATTACACTGCAGGCGATGACGTGGAGTTTCATCGCGATTGAGGTTAGTGGAATTGACCCCGGGCCGCAACGGCTTCTTGACTGCAGAGTGCTGTTTTGGCACTGTATACGTCTGTCGTCTGAGGGCC
>JAHOYX010000211.1 GCA_019038705.1 Spirochaetales bacterium | reverse complement strand
GTCTGGAGTCCGGTCTACATTCTGTTCACCGGTCAGGATTTGGCCGTGGCGGCCAGCCGTCCGGTCTATGACGAGCAAGGCGAATTGCTCGGCGTCGTCGCGGCAGATTTGTTTCTCTCCGACCTCAGCCAGTTCCTGCGGGACCTCACCATCGGTGAAACGGGGCAGGCATTCATCATCGAACGGTCCGGACTCCTCATTGCTTCGTCGGCCGAAGAACTCCCATTCACGGTGCAGGATGGAGATACACCGCAGAGAAGGCTTGACGCGACCGAGAGCGAAATCCCCATCATCAGGTACGCCGCCCAGGCATTGATCGACCGGCTGGGTGATTATGAGTGCATCACGGACAGTTGTCACATCGATTTCAATGCCGATGACGGTCGTCAGTTCCTGCATGTGTCATCGATACAACATGAGGACGGCCTTGACTGGTTGGTTGCGGTAGTTGTTCCCGAGTCGGATTTCATGGCACGCATCATGGCCAACAACCGAACAACCGTTGGTCTCATCGCAGCCACTCTGGCGCTTGCCGTCGTGATCGGAGTCATTGCCGCGCGAAGGATCACCCGGCCGATTTTACGGCTCGCGGCCACTGCCCGGACCCTGGCGAGAGGGGAATGGACTAAAACCATCCCTGACTGGGGCTGGACCAGCGAGGTCAGTACGCTGGCACGATCTTTCAACAAGATGGCGGGGCAACTGCAACGAATGCTGAACGACCTGAACCACGAAATTGCCGAGCGAAAACAGGCGGAGCGGGAACTTCGCAGTGGTGAAGAGAAGTATCGCTTGCTCGTGGAAAATCAGACTGATCTCATCATCAAGTTTGATACCGAGGGCCGGCTTCTGTTTGTAAGCCAGTCCTACTGCGATACCTTCGGCAAGACCAGGGAGCAGCTCATTGACACGGACATCTTGCCGGTAGTTCACGAAGAGGATCGCGAGGCTGTGGCGGAGGCGGTCGCTCGCGTCTATGCCCCGCCCTATTCAAGTTACGTTGAAGAGCGCGATCTGACCGTTGCGGGATGGCGCTGGCAGGCGTGGCTCAACACCGCGATCCTGGACGACAGCAACCAGGTTGTCGCGATTACAGCCGTTGGCCGCGACATCACGGACCGAAAGAACATGGAATTGGCCCTCCTCGACAGCGAGCAGAGACTGAATGCCATATTCCAGGCAAGCCCGACTCCCATCGTCGTGTACGATACCGACGGTCTTGTACAGTACTGCAACCCGGCATTCGAGCGGACTTTTGGATGGACGTTGGCTGAATTGGAGGGCGAACACATTCCCTTCCTGCCCGAGGATGAGGAACAGGCCGACGTTGCCCGCGCCAGCAGGCCTTCCGAGGCCGGCCCCCCCCGGACGGTGGAGACCCAACGGTTGACCAGGGACGGGCGAACCCTGGACGTTCTGATCAGTGCCGCGTCAATCCGAGGAATTGAGGGACAACCAACCGGATTGGTGGTCAGTCTGGCGGATATAACCGACAGAAGGAAACTTGAAGAACAGTACCGGTCGATCCAACGACTGGAGGCCGTCGGCACCCTTGCGGGCGGCGTTGCACACGACTTCAATAACCTGCTCATGGGTATTCAGGGCAATGTTTCGCTCATGCGCAGCGATCTGGGTGTCAACGACGCTCAAGAGGACAGACTCAGGGGCATGGAACAGTGTGTCAGGCTGGGGGCGGACCTGACCAATCAACTGCTCGGCTTCGCGAAAGGCGGCAAGTACAACGCGAGACCGACGGATCTGAACAAGATTGTGAAGACTCACAATCAGATGTTTGGCAGGATGAAGAAGGAGATCAGCATTCGAGGGAAGTACGAAAGGGATCTGTGGACCGTCAATGTTGATCAGAGCCAGATGGAACAGGTTCTTCTGAACATCTACATCAATGCCTGGCAGGCGATGCCTGCCGGGGGGGATATGTCCATTCGGACGAGCAATGCTTTTCTGGATGAGAACCAGGCGAAGCTCTTCGATGCGGCACCCGGCAGATATGTGGAGATTTCTGTCGTCGATACCGGCACGGGGATGGATGAGGTAACGCGCAGCAAGATGTTTGAACCATTCTTCACGACGAAAGAGATAGGTCGGGGAACGGGACTAGGCCTGGCCTCGGTTCACGGTATCATCAAGAACCACGGCGGATTCATTGATGTTCAGAGTGAAGAGGGGCGCGGCACGACCTTCGACATCTACCTGCCCGCGGTCGAAGAAGAGGCGTCCCCTGCAGTCACAACATCCACCGACGGTGTCGTCGACTCGGGCCACGGAGAGACAATATTGCTGGTGGACGATGAAGAGATGATCACTCGTGTGGGCGAACAGATGCTTGAGACACTGGGTTATCGGGTGATCGTGGCAAATGGCGGGGAGCAGGCCATAGCAATTATCGAGAACATGGGCCACGAGATCAATCTGGTCATACTCGACATGATCATGCCGGTGATGGACGGAGCTTCCACGTTCGATCGCGTCCGGTCGATTATTCCGACGATGCCGGTGGTACTTTGCAGCGGATACTCCATGGACGGCCGGGCAGGCGCAATCATGCGCAAGGGCTGCAACGGGTTCGTCCAGAAGCCGTTCACTTTGTCCGACCTTTCACAGGCCGTCGGCGAAGTACTGCGTGAGCTGATATAGTCAATTCATGATTGGGACGTTTGGCGTGATCCCCGAGGAAGTTGGCCCCGGTGCCGAAGAACTTTCTCACGAACAACGGTTTGGCGCCCGGAGCGACGGCGACTCGCGGTTTCGGGCGCTTCACTGGCGGGCTGCGCGAGATCTGCTCCTCGAGGATCTCACGTCCACGGAGACAGACACCGGTGCAGGACTGCCGCCACGACCAAAGCGAGTAACCGACGAAAGACTCTGGATACCGATCAGCGACGATGACGATCGAGTAATCGGTCCGATCTATCAGGTCGGAGTTCGGGTGTCCGGCGCATTGATCAGGGTAAGGGCGGCCAGGACGATGCGTTTCGTGCCCGAAATGATGGTCGTCGTGGGGAAGCTTCGGTACCGCGTCCTTGGCGGACTCGGTGGGCTTGACCCATCGCGCCTGCGCAGGCTGGAGAAGATGATTCAGGGATCACGTGGTGAAGCTCTCAGATCACTGACACTCTTTCCCGATCCCGCCCGCGATTTGCGGTCGGAACCGCCGGCGAACCCGCTTCCGCCGGCGGCAAGAACAATCCTGGCAACCATCGAACAGGATGTGCCTGGAGGCAGTCACGTCGTTACATTTGAGCGACGGGGAGCGGCTCCTCTTCTCGGCTTGCTGGAGGAGCGCGGCCTGATCCGGATTCTTCCGAGCGGTCAGATTGTCTCGGTTCCCCGGTATCAGGAGCTCTACGACGCCCTGGTTGAGTCCGGGTTGGAACCGGACTCGAGAGAGGCTGCGAAACTCTGGAACACGTCGATCGGGATGGCCGGAGCGCTCCTGGATCAGCTTGCCCGGGACGGGATGGTTGACAAGGTGTCGGCTCGTTACTACAAGGTGAATCGAAATGCTCAGTCGTAAACCTGACGATAGCAGGCCCGGGACGGGTCTGGAGACGATGCGCCTGTTTGTCGGCTTTGCCGCCGTGCTCGTTCTTGGCTCGGTCATCGGGTGCGGTGGTGCGGTCCCGGAGATTCTCTACGCGGATGCCGAGCTCTTTCTCGTTGAAGATCGGGAGACCGGAACTGTCGGTGAAAGCCTCAGGCTGTACGTGGCCGTAAACGACGGCGATGGGATTGAGGATCTCTCGGTGCTGTCTATCGTCCACGATGAATCGGAGCTCTACTGGCAGGCATCCGCCGAAGAGTGGGTCGTCGTCGATCAGGACGGAGACTCCTGGATCGGCATGCCCGACCTCCGGCCGGTCTCTGGTGACGTCTTCCCACGGGGTCGCTACAGATTGATTCTCGAAGACGAATCATTGCAGGAAGCTGAGGGGAGTTTCGGCATCACGGCACCGCCGCTGGAGATAGGGGCCATTGTCTTTCCATCTCTCATCACCGACGGTTCGGAGCCTGTCGTCGCGGCAGATGGACCGGTGGTGATGCATGTATTCACGCGGGTGGGGAAACTCGCGGTCAGCCGTGAGGTCTCGTCCGGGCCGCTCGGCGATACCATTCTCAAAGAAATTCCCGAAGAGTCCGGTCTGCAGGTGTACCTGTCTTCTCCTCCGGGTGACGGTGTGCGACTGATGTCCGGCCCGTTTGACCTGGACCGCTAGTCCAGATCGCCCTCCCTCAATTCTCCGCGAGCAATCCGGCGCTGCTTTGCACGTGCAGCCCGGCGCCTGGCAATTGCCTCGCCAATCCGCTTGCGGAGCCCTTTGCCAAATTGTCCGGAGAAGTCCTCGGCAGCTTCGGAAAGCGAGAACTCGCCGCCGTGTGATTTCTTCAGTTCGTCCCAGTGTTTCACAAGCCAGACGTACAGGTCCGCCTCGGTTCGGCCGGGGAACCGGCCCGGAAGCTTCTGCTCCCGGACCACGCGGGTGATTGGCGCGAAGACATTGTCGTACCACGACTTCATCGCGTCTTCAAACAGGATCTCTTCCTGGTAGTTCATGTTGATGTAGTACTTGTGTTCATAGATGTGCCGCAGAACCTCGTCGTAGCGGCCGGTTGCCGTGAACACGAGATCGTACTCGGGGAAGATTCTGCCAAACCGCGTCGTCTGGTAGAACTGTCTCTTTTCGTATTCGATCACGGACGATTTCAAATCGTTGCGCGTCATGCCGGGATCCAGCGTGATCTCGGAGCCCAGGGACACAACCTCGGCATCAATGCTCAGCCCCCCCTGCGACCGCGCCACCGATACCCGATGGTTGCCGTCACGTACGAAGTACACTCCTCCGATCTCGTAGACCCGGATCGCCGGCAGCGGAATGTCGGTGAGGTGAGCCTCGTCAATTCGAGTCCATCGGCTTCTCAGGTACTCATGTCGTGGGAGAAACTGCTTGTTGAAGTCGGCGTATCGTCCTTCCGAACCGACGATTCGGCTGACTGGCACCGCCTGTATTCCCCGATAGGATTCCGATGACGGGCGGAGGATCTCGCGGACTTCCCGCAGAGACAGCATCGAATTCCGGTGAGGATTCGGGAGATTGAGGATCTTCTGCATCTTCTCGCGAGCGAGCGCCCGGCTGAAGTTGTCGTTCGCACTGGCCTTCGTGAAGGGATTCATAGTGTCGCCACTCCGCTATCGCCCATCTGGTGAGAAGTCCAGCAGATAGTGATCGTAAACGTTGATTATCTCCGTCTGTCCATGCGTTGCCCTTCGTGGCGCGTTGAGATCGTAGAGATGAATGTGCCCGTGCAGCAAGTACTTCGGGCGGAATCGATCCATGAATTGAACGAACGCGCGAAACCCGACGTGCGTCGGGTCCGGCCGATCGTTCAGGCCATAGGGCGAGGCGTGGGTCAGGAGTATGTCCAGAAACCTTCCGTGGACAACGCGGTTCCAGATGAGTCTGGGCACCATCCTGAGGATTCGCATGCTCATCTGGAACTCGGTGAATTGATTGGATCCTGAATTGTAGCGTCTGCAACCGCCGAGCCCGGCAATGAGCAGCTTCCGATGCCTGATGACTTTTCCCTCAATACAGGTGGACCCGAAGTAGTTCCGGAACATCGGCTCGTTTGCGTACTCGGCCCCGATCTGCGGAGTGGGTCCGATCTGCGAACCGGTGCAGGCCGACGGTCTGAAGAGAGGGAGATGCTTGAGGTGATGATTTCCGAACACGAAGAAGATGCGTTTGTTGAGGCTCCCCGAGATGAAGCCCAGGTACTCCATGGGAAGATCCCCGGCGCTCAGGACAAGGTCCGTATCTGCAAATCGTTGGCAAATGGCTGCGCTGTAGACCAGAGGGTCAATGTGGTCTGCGACGCACAGTATCCTCATGCGTCACATATCGATCTTCTGCAGCAGCGCCTGTAATTGGTCCTTTCCGCATAGATCGATTGGTCGAGATTCAGCGAACTCCGATGCTTCGCGACTGAATGATGAACTGGCTATGATCATGCCTCGGGTGATCTTCTCGCTGCGCATGGCCTCATGGGTACTCCTGACGGTTGCGTCGCCAATGGTGTCCGAGATGCGCAGGAAGCGGAGCAATTTGGGCATTGACTTGGCATTCCGCCACTTGCTGGTTGGCTCCACCGCGACAATGTCGCAGCCACCGTCAATCTGCCGCGTGTCACGAACGGTGAGTCCGAGAGCAACAGCGACCTCATGGCAGAGTTTGTCGAACTCTTCCTGCCCGACGGTGAGATAGTCCTTCAAGCGGTCGTCAACTCTCATGTCCTGATACCGCGTCATCTTGTCGCCGACATCTTTGAAGTCCGGCTTGTGGCGATAGATGAACTCCCACTCCACAAAGGCCAGTTCAATGCGATTGCTTTTCTCGTAGGCGTGGGCAAGGAAGTAACGGGCGTACAGCGCTTCGTTAGAGTCGTCATCCGCGAGCCTCGCCGCCCGGTCCAGCTCTGATATGGCTCGCTCCATGTTACCGAGGCTGATCAGGCAGCCGCCCCGCTCGATGAGTGATTTTACCCTGAGTCCGGCGTCTCGACTGGCCTTTTCAAAGGCGGTGAGCGCCACCACACAATCCTTCGAGTCCTTGAGGATCTTGCCGATGCAGTACCACGCCTCGTAGTTGTCCGGATCCGCCCGAACTGCGGCGTCAAGTTCGGCTCGTGCTTCGACTGGACGTTTGGCCCGGTAGAGGAGCAGACCCAATCGGGATCGCGCCTGTGCGTTCTTGCCGTCCAACTGGATTGCTTTCTGATAGTACTGTACAGCCTTGTCCGTCCGATTGCGGGACTCAAAGAGGTTGCCGACGTTGAAGTAGTGCTGGGCACCATCCGGTTCCCGCTTGATGAGAAGCAGGTACTCCTTAAGCGCCTCCTCAGCCTGATTGAAATTGGCATAAAGCGCCGCTATCTTTGTCCTGAAGAGCGCCTCGTCCACGATGCCGCTGAAGTCGCCGATTTGATTGACGGTCTGGAACTCCATCAGGGCCAGTTCGTCACTTTGGTTGGCCTGATAGGCGAGACCCAGGAGATAGTGTGCGTCGGCATTCCGTGAGTCGCGGGTCACCAGCGCCTTTGCGGCCTTTATCGCCGCCTGGGGCTTGTTCTGCTTGAGCAGGCTTTGGATCGCCTCGGCACGCTTCGGCGCAAGGAACGACCGCAGCAGAAAAAATGCGACAAGGGCAACCCCGATACCGAGGATTATGATAGTGACGACCAAACCCATGTTCCCGAAGAGTACGGTGTTTAGATATCGCTGTCAAACTCCACGTTTGGCGGGTCGCGGCCCGGTAGCCGTGGTGACCGCCGTTCTCTTTCTGGTACTGAGCGGTGGGATGCTCATGGCAAACGAACTCTTTGACCGGGGGGCTCAGGCGTTTCTTCACGACCGGCCGCGGGAGGCAGCCCCTCTCCTCGAACAGGCTATCGGCGAGGACCCGGTCAATGCTCGCGCGTATCTCTATCTTGCCCTCAGTTACGAGCAGTTGGCCATGTACGAGCGGGCGATTACGACTCTGCAACGGGCAGAGTCCATTCCGGGAATAGATCGATCCCAGGTCCACTTCAACATTGGAAACAACTACCTTCATCTGGGTGACGCCGCACGTGCCGAAGACGCGTACACAGAGGCGATTGAGATGAGCCCGCTATCGGCCGACCCCTACCTGAATCGAGCGAACGTCCGGGTCATGCAGGAACTCTACCCGACGGCGGTGGAGGATTACACGGCAGTACTCGGCCTGGAGCCGGAGCACGCGCAACGCGGAGAGATTGAACGAATGATCGCGCTCCTTACCGACCACCTGGAGCAGGAACGGATCCACCAGGAAGAAGAAGCACGGCGAATTGAGGACGAGGAGCGGCAGCGCGCCATTGAAGACGCACAGCGGCTCGCCGAGGAAGAGCGGCAGCGTCTGGAGGCTGAAGCGCGACGACGGGCCCTGCTGGACAATGTCCTGGACTCTCTCAAGACAGCCACTGATGACACCACCAACATGTCCGCCGGGAGTGAAGATATCGACGACTACGAAGACGAAGAATTCGATATAGCCGACTAGATCTCTCACTAACGGAGCGGGGGAGGGCGCATGAATCTTGACAGGAAGAAACTCTTCATCATCATCGGGGCGGTCATTGTTGTCCTGGCGCTCATTGGCGGCGGCGTGGCCCTGGTTCTCTCCCGGGGTGGGCCCGACGAACCGGTGGAGGACCCGACCCGCGCGAACATGCTTGCGCTCGCTCGCGACTACCTGGAGGCCGGCGAGTACCAGCGGGCGCTGGATCTCATCGATCAGCTTCTGATTGCTGATTCTTCGGACGTCGATGCCCAGACGCTCAAGGCGGATATTCTCGCGGCTAAACAGGCCGCTGATGCAACCGCTCGAGCGGAGGAGATCAAGCGCCAGGATGAGTTGCAGGCGGAGCTTCAGTCTCGACAGGTGGACCCGGACCTTGCAGTCCGGCAGGCGGAAGCCGCAGCCCGAGCGGCCACGGCCGAAGCTGCCGCGCGTGAAGCGGAGGCCGAGGCCCGTCGTCGGGAGGCAGAGATCGCCGCTCAGCTTGCCGAAGAACAGGCGAGGCTGGCTGAGGAGGGGCGGCAGCGAGAGTTGGCCGAGGAACAGGCTCGTCAGGACGAGTTGGCCCGGCTGAGTGTTGAGGAGCGGCAGAAGCTCGAGAGAATCAATGAACTGTTGGATGAAGGTCAGCAGGCGATTGACGATGAGCGGTTCTCGGCTGCTCGCGAAGTCTTTGACGAAGTACTGGGGATTGACCTGGAAGATCAGCGGGCCGAGGACCGCGGGCATGCGCTCGCGCTCGCACGGACTGCCAGAAGCTACTTTGATGAGGACGCCGAGAGCGCCTCAAATCGGCAAACGGCTATTCGATATGCCAATCAGGCAATCGCGCGGGACGCCGAGATCTGGGAACCGCATTTCACGCTGGGTCAGATCTATTGGGAGACGGATCTCTACGACGATGCAATCGATTCCTTTCGTTCAGCGGCTCGTCTGAATCCGGAAGACCCGCGTATCTTCTTTGAACTCGGGAACAGCCAGTTCCGCGCCGGTCTCTATCAGGACGCCCGGTCCAGCTATCGAACCTGTGTGCGGCTTGATCCGTATTTTGAGAACGCCTACTACAACCTGGGAATCACCAATCTTGCGCTGCGTGAAAGCGCTGATGCGCTTGAAGCGTTCAGCTTCGCAGCGCAGGTGAATGAACTGGATCATCGTGCCTACTACCGGATTGGGCTGATTCAGATGGACGCTCAGAGCTATGCCGCGGCCACCGCCTCGCTCAGCAAGGCAGTCAGTCTGGCGCCGACCATGGCCAACTACAACTTCCGACTGGCACAGAGCTACTACTATCAGGGCGGCCTGCCCCAGGCCGAAGGGTACTTTGCCGAGGCCGCCAGGCTCGATCCCAGCAGCCCCGCCCACAACTACAATCTGGCTCTGACCCGGCTGGAGCTCGGCAAACCTACCGAGGCGCTCGCGCCCGCGCAGGCAGCGGTGGCTCTGGACGGCGAGCACGCTGAGTATCACTACACGCTGGGCCAGATTCAGGAAGAGCTTGGGGAAGTTGATTCCGCCCTGGCAAGCTACGTGAGCGCCATCCGGTACGACAGCGGGTACTACAAGGCGCTCAATGAGCTTGGTCGACTACTGGACGAACTGAGCATGTACGACGAAGCGCTGGACTACCTGCTCGCAGCCCACCGTCTGGAACCGAACGGGCTGGAAGTGAACAACAACCTGGGCAACGTCTATCTGCACAAGGAACTCTACGACGATGCCATTGATCACTTCCAGGTGGCGATTGCGCTCAAACCAAACGACACCCTTATTCGCTACCATCTCAGTATTGCCTACCTGCAGACAAACGGCTATACGCAGGCGGAGACCAGCCTCCGGGAACTGATCAAGGTGGATCCCAACTACTGGCAGGCGTATCACCGTCTCGGCGAGGTACTGATCGCGACCGAGAAGAAGACCGAGGCCGGCACCATCCTGTCCAATCTGTTGCAGCGCAACCCTGACTACGCCGAGCGTGACGCGATCGAGTCGATGCTCGACAGCCTGTAGGTCCGACGCCGCCTATATTCGCCCGACGATCTTCATGAGCTGCTCACGTGAGAACTCGGCCCAGATTGGGCGCCCGTGAGGACAGCGGGCGTTCGTAAGTTCCAGCGCGTCCGAGATGATGCTCATTGCGGTGGCCCGAGAGATGATATCTCCGTCCATGATTGCGGCGCGGCACGCCATGGAGGCGTAGAGCTCCCGGCTGAAGTCCTCAGGCCTCGCCGCGAGTTCCCGGATCATGTCAATGAGTTCCTCCGCCTCCATGCCAATTGAGGCCGGAACACTGACGAGTTCCCAGATCTCGGGCCCGATTTGCCGGATTTCAATGCCGAGTTTCTCGAGTTCTCCCTTCTGCTGTTCCAGCACGTCACCATAGTCCTTCTCCGCGCCGAACTTGAGCGGGAAGAGGAGTTCCTGTCCCGCCGAGCCCTGGCTCAAGCGATCGTAGAGGATTCTCTCGTGCGCTGCGTGCTGATCCACGAGAAACAGCCTGTCGTCGCGTTCCACCACCAGGAAGAGTCCGAATAGCTGACCGAGGTACCGAAAATCGGTGCCGGTCTCATCGGGCAGCTCCAGCGAGCGGCTTAGATCGTAAGACGCGCCGGGAGGCCGGCCGCCGGCGGCGAAACTCCCTCGATCCGATGGCGCGGGCTTCCACGGCGAATCCGCAACACCGGCACCCGAGGCCGCCGAGCCGAAATCCGGAAGCCGCGGAGTGTCTGACCCGAACGGAGAGCGCATTGATGCTCTGTCAAACGTCCGGAGGTACGAGCCGAGGGTCTCCACAACCCGACGATGGATCTCCGGAAGATTGCGAAACCGTGCCTCGCGTTTTGCCGGGTGGATATTGAAGTCCACCAGGTCGGGTTCCACCTCCAGGAAGAGGTAGGCTACCGGGAACAGCCCGCCGTGCAGGTAGTCCCGGTAGCCATATTCAATCGCCTGCACGAGGCCGAACTCCCATATTCGCCTGCGGTTCACGAAGATCTGCACCTGTTTCCGATCTTTCCGTGGAGCGGTCGGCTCGCCTGCGATGATCTCAAAGGTAAATCCGTCACCGGATCCTGCGAGTGAATGAAGAAGGGCCGGCTCGGTTCGTTCGGGGTATGCAGCCGTGATCCGGTCAGTTCTTCCGCCGGCCGGAAGGAAGAGTTTCAGGTCGTTACCTGAGAAGAGTCGGAATGTGACGTCGGGAAACGCAAGTGCCTTGTCTACCAGGGTCGCCCGGACGAGTGCAGATTCGGATTGGGCCCGCTTCAGGAACCGCTTCCGGGCCGGAACATTGAAGAACAGATTCGCAACTTCGACGGATGTTCCCGGACTGCCGGCGGCCGGCGCAACTTCAATCAGTTTCCCGCCGTGGACTTGAATCCTATGCGGCACGGCGGCCGGCGGTTGGGGCGCGTCTACTCCCGGTAGCAACCGCATGGAGGTCACCGTGAGGCGGCTAACCGCCGCCATGCTGCTCAGGGCCTCACCTCGAAAGCCGAGTGTCCTCAGACGGAGGAGATCATCATCCGTGGTGATTTTGCTGGTGGCGTGGGGCAGGTAGCACCGTTCCAGGTTCTCCCGCGTCATGCCGGACCCGTCGTCGGTGACCCGAATGAGATCGTTGCCGCCGGATTCCAGATGCACATCTATG